>CAXRJK010000088.1:0-27706 GCA_964230865.1 Winogradskyella sp. | reverse complement strand
TAGGAGTCCTGCATATTGATGGTCAGGTCCGTGTCTCTCAGGTTAACGTCAGTATCAACAATATTCGTTGATACATTTGATATAACTGAGGAAGGCTCAACATCCTGAGAGTTATAGCTTGCGCTCTTTTTTGCAGCGCTCACTGACTCAACATCAATCAAGCGCTTAACATTTTCGCTTGTTGCTTTGCTTGGATCAACCGATCTCTGGCTCTCGACCTCTGCAAATACAGAGGTAACCATAAGAGCGGCTACAAAGCTAAACAATATGGATTGTTTAAGTAGTTTCATTTTCTACTCCTTTTTGTTTTGGTTAAATGCAAAAAAATTGAATTATTTTTACAAGAAAATGTGGGACGATAAAGGCAGAGAGAGGAGACTGCCGGCAGACTGCCGGCACGGACGGAAAGGGTTTGGAAAAACTGCCTGGAACAAGTCACAGTACTATTTTCCTGCCTCAATTGTACGACACCAATATGACATAAAATACCGGTGCAAACCGTACTTTAATGATAAGGTCTTCCACATAGCTCGGTCGGAAATGTATAAACCCTAATCACACAATACAAGAGAAAAAATGCGGTAAAAGTCAAAATATGATTTACATCACATCCGCGCTATTTATTTATTAGGCTAGATTAGATTTATTCTTTAATTAAAAGTAGTGAAAAGCTGTAATTTTTCCTAATCTTTTTCAAGTTTTTAATAAAAAGTAAGGAAACCATGATCTATAATACAGTTTTAGAAACAATTGGCAAAACTCCCATCATAAAACTAAACAAGATCGGAAAAGGTCTGGATGCAGACCTATTTGTGAAATGTGAATTTTTTAATGCCGGTGGGTCACTAAAGGACCGCATCGGAGCTAGAATGATTGAGGAGGCAGAGAGATCAGGGCGGATCAAACCAGGTGACACCCTAATAGAGCCTACATCAGGGAACACTGGAATTGGCCTGGCCCTCGCTGCAGCGGTAAAAGGATACCATCTCATCATAACCATGCCCGAAAAAATGAGCATGGAAAAAGAGGTGGTTTTGAGGGCTCTAGGTGCGGAGATCATACGCACTCCTACCGAGGCTGCACACGATGCACCGGAGGGGCTTATAGAGGTCGCCAAAAAACTACAGCGGGAGACCCCGAACTCTCATATTTTGGATCAATATAAAAACCCAGAGAACCCTGACGCACACTATAAGGGAACAGCTGAGGAAATTTTATCTGAATTTGGAACAAACCTCCACACAGTTGTCATGGGAGTCGGGACCGGCGGAACTATCAGCGGGGTCTCAAAAAGGCTGAAAGAGAGCATACCTAATATCAACATTGTGGGCGTTGACCCGTTTGGGTCTATTCTCGGGGGCGGGGACGAGGTCTTTCCCTACTCTGTAGAGGGAATTGGCTATGATTTTTTTCCAGATGTTTTGGACAACGAGCTGGTAGACAGATATATCAAGGTGAACGATGAAAACTCATTTAAAACTGCGAGACAGCTGATCAGGGAGGAGGGTCTTTTGGTTGGGGGCTCCTCCGGCTCCTGTGTGTGGGCGGGGCTCCAGGTTGCAAAAGAGCTAAAGAAAAATGAGAAATGTCTTATTATATTAGCAGATGGTATTCGCAACTATCTGAGCAAGTTCATTTCTGATAATTGGATGAGAGAAAAGGGGTTTGAGGTAGACTGATTTTCTGCTCTGCCTGAAAATTGTATTTCTTATTAAAATGAATTATAGAACGGCACATATAAGACACCATTTATTTGTCATTTTTATTGGCCTTAGCGTGTCCAAAGCTGAAAGTAAATTTACCCCTAACGGTGTAGATATGAGGGGATATATTGTAAACGTTGGCGAGCAGTCACCAGACTTCAAGCTAGAGTTTCCAGATGGATCTTCCACCTCACTTGAAAAACTAATGGGCAACGTGGTCATGCTTCAGTTCACCGCGTCGTGGTGCTCTGTATGCAGAGATGAGATGCCGCACATCGAAAGCGATATCTGGAAGCGCTATCAAAAGGCAGGACTCAGAGTCATTGGTATTGACCTGGATGAGCCCCCAGAGACTGTGCTAAAGTTCGCACAAGAAATGAAAATCAGCTATCCGCTGGCGGTTGACTCGGGGGCCACCGTGTTCCATAAATTTGCTGAAAAAAACGCGGGAGTCACCCGAAATATCATTCTCAATCCAAACGGAAAAATCATATTTCTTACAAGACTTTTTGACCCAGCTGAGTTCAGAGAAATGATATCCGTTATCCACAAAGAGCTAGAGAAAAAAAACGACCGTGATATTGCGACCTTAGAGAAAGAAATAAAATCTCTAAGGTCAAAAGACCGTGCTGGCGCTAGAGCAATGGACTCCAAGCTCTATCTCTCTAAATTGAGTCTCAAAAAAAAGATCCAAACAAAGAACTATCTAGACCGGATAAACCGCTTTTAATTATTTTTGAGTTCTGTAAGCTCTCTCGCTGTCTCAATGCATTGAGCGGAAATATCCTCCGGAATAGAGCACCTCTCAGATAGCTCTCTCTTAGTTTGTTTAGAGATCATTCTCAGGTTTTGGTATGTAGTTAGTATTTTTTTTACCCGCTTGGGGCCCATCCCCTTTATCTTAAGAAATGGCGACTCCTTGAAAGACCTTGCTCTTTTTTGCCGGTGAAAGCTGACCGCAAATCTGTGTGCCTCATCTCTTATCTTTCTCAAGAGCAGAAGCCCCGCAGAGGATTTAGATATGGACTGTGGGTCTGACTGCCCGGGCAAATACACCTGCTCCAACCTTTTCGCCAAACCTATAATTGAGACATAGGCAATTCCAAGCTCTCTAAGAGCAGATACAGCCATAGAGAGCTGTCCCTTTCCTCCATCTACTAAGATCAAATCTGGCAGAGATTTCTTTTCTTTTAACAGCCTAGAATATCGTCTCAATACAACCTCTCTCATTGATGCAAAATCATCAACTCCATCTACGGTCTTTAGGTTAAACTTTCGATAGCTCTTTTTGGCAGGCTTTCCATCCTTAAATGTTACAAGAGAGGCGACAGTGTTCTCTCCCCCCAGGTGGGAGATATCAATTGCCTCAACTGACCTTGGTGGTGCTTTCAGCTGGAGGTCCTCCTGCAGCTGCCTCAGCGAGTTTGGAATGTATTCTCTTCGTTTCTTCTTTTCCAGTATCCACTCACCCAGCAATAATTTTGCATTTTGATAGGCAACTCTCAGCTCCCTTGCCTTCTCGCCTCTCTGGGGATAGAGGATTCTTACAGCCCCAGCTCTCCTTTCCCTTAGCCAAGACTCGATGGAATCTCCCTCAGAAAGTGGCTCGGCCAGGGTCACCTGCTTAGGTATATCGGAGGACTCCAGATAAAACTGTGCGATGACCGATTCCATCGCAGAGGTGGGCGAGCTGACCTGGCGGAGGTATATCTTTTCTCTGCTGTAAAACCTCCCCCCTCTTACTCGTATAATTACAACAACGCCCATTTCATTTTCATGGGCCAGTGAGAGTATATCCCTGTCACTAAAATCAGCTGACACCTTTCTCTGCCTCTCTTTGAACCGCCGCACTGACTCCAGCTGGTCTCTGTACCTGGCGGCATCCTCAAACCTCTGCTCACTTGAGGCCCGGCTCATTGCCCTTGATAAATAGTTTTCTGTGTCTCCAGTTTTTCCATGTAAAAATGAGGTCACTGCCGCTATCATCTTTTGATATTCTTGTTCTGAGATAAGCGCTTCACATGGGCCCCCGCACTTTTTGATGTGGTAGTCTAGACAGAGCGCTACCTTTTTTTGTTGAATAGTTTTTTCGTCTAGCTTAAATGAGCAGCTGCGGATCTGATACAACGTGTGAATCATTTTTAGTATCACCCTCAGATGGTTTACATCTGTATAGGGTCCAAAATATCGGGAGCCGTCCCTGACAATAGTTCTAGTTAAAAATACCTGGGGAAAGGGCTCACATGTAACTCTGATAAACGGAAACGATTTACCATCTTTCAGATCTATATTATACTTTGGCTGGTGTTTTTTTATTAGATTTGCTTCTGTAAAGATTGCCTCTACCTCGGTCGATGTAATAATCCATTCGATATCCTCAATGCGCTTGACCAGAGACTGATTTTTTGGAGTTTGGTATTTGTTTTTTAGAAAATATGATCGGACCCTGTTCCTGAGATTTTTGGCTTTTCCTATATATAGTATCTTGTTTTTTTCGCCCTTGAAAAAATATACGCCCGGCTTTGCTGGTATATTTTTTGTTTTTAGATTATCTTTCAATTTATGGTTATGCTATAGCTTTAGCAGTTGTGTGTGGTTCTCATTCAAGGCGACGGCCTGTCTATCAGCTGATAGTGTGTAGCTAGGCTATAAATAAAATACTCAGCTGGGCTCCTGAGCTAGCTCCACCAGTATCCCGCCTGTATCCCTTGGATGGATAAATGTAACCAAAAACCCTTCCGCGCCTACCTTTGGAACTGGATAAATCGCTGAGATACCCGCAGCTTTAAGCTCATCTATTGCAGAATCAATGTTGTCAACCTTTAGGCATATATGGTGTATCCCCTCACCACTTTTATCTATGAATTTTTGAATTGCTGAGTCAGGGTTTTTTGATTCAAGCAGCTCTATCTTTCCTTTTCCTGAATCAAATATTGCTGTTTCCACTGATTCAGATCTTACATTTTCCTGTCCTGTTAGCTTAATACCCAGCACCTTTTCCCAGAAATCTTTCCTCTCGTTAATTTGATTTACAGCGATTCCTATGTGTTCTATACCTAATATTTTCATTTTAATCCCGCGCGCTCCCCTCTCATATTTATTGATAGACCAAGGCCACCTCCAGTTGGAAGAAGAGGGACACCTCCGTCAACCTGAATTCCAAGGTATGGGTCATTATTAATGAGTAGGTTACCGTCCAAATCAAGATAATCTGCCTCTGAGGCAAAATGGCCCATCGCTGTGATCCCTACTGATGATTCCACCATACACCCTAGCATAACTTTAAGATCTAGCTCCTTTGCTAAGCGAATCATTTTAGGTACCTCATCACACCAACCACACTTCATTAGCTTGATGTTAATACCGTGAAAGGAATCTACTAGATCTGGGATATCACTTAGATCAATGCAATTTTCATCGGCAATAAGTGGTAGCGGAGATTCATTTTTCAATTCTCTCATTAGATGTAGCTGGTCTGCCTTTAGGGGCTGTTCAATTAGCTCCACATTTTTAGTAGCGAGCCAATTGCACATGTCCTTTGCCTCTTCCAATGTCCAGCCCTCGTTTGCATCTACCCGAATGGTCTTATCCGTTAATTTTCTCACCTCATTTATAATATTACGGTCGCTATCGGAGCCCAACTTTATTTTTAAGATACTGTAGCTCTCTGCCTCATCAATTTTTTTTGAAAGATTTTGATGGTCACCTAGGGCAATTGTAAAAGAGGTCGGACAAGTTATATTTCCCGAAAATCCATATTCGTCATGCAGCGATATTTTATCTTGCTTTCCCTTTAAATCAAAATATGCCATGCTGAGCGCTGCGTTGAGGGACCTAGTACCACTGGTGAGCGGTTCTATGTGGCTCTTAAAATCCTGAAAATGTTCAAAGTCAACCATAGATGGTGAGATTGTTTCCAAGACTCTTAAGCAGCTCTCAAATGATTCTCCATAGTGGTTGGAGGGCGCTGCCTCTCCCCTCCCAATATTTCCCTCGCGCTCCAGATAAATATAAATAATATCATAAAAATCATGCGTACTTCTGGAGAGACCAAAGGGGTGAGAGCACTCGATACGGTATGGTTTAAATGTTAGCTCCACTGGCCCCAGTTTGTTTAAAAAATATGAGCTTCTATAAAGAGTTTCATACCAAATCTTAAACCTCAATAATGTTTTTATCAGAATAAATATTTATCTCTATGATATAATTAAAATTGTAGACTGTTAGCATTTAGAGCGAAATGATATATCTGGATTCAATTGCGAAACTTCGGCTTCCGTTTTTCTACAAAAGCTTCAAGTCCCTCATTTGCCTCTTCATTGTCAAACAGACCGCTGAAAGATTCAACTTCATTTTGCAATCCTCTTTCAATGGTATTGCCATAGACACTGTTTATACATCGGAGTGACTCTGCAACAGCGTTAGGACCATTTTTTAATATTTTATCTGCAAGCTCCTTAGTATACTCTATCAGCTGGCTGTGCGGGACAACCTTGTTAACGAGCCCTACTCTAAATGCTTCCTCCGCACCGATAGTGTGTCCTCCAACTATAAGCTCGGTGGCGTTTCCCCTTCCAATGATACGTGGTAGCCTCTGTGTACCGCCCCAACCGGGGATTAGACCGAGCTTGACCTCGGGCTGTCCAAAGACAGCATTTTCACTTGCAATTCTAATGTGACACGCAAGAGATATCTCACATCCGCCCCCCAAGGCAAAGCCATTCACCGCAACCAAAACGGGCTTAGCAGAATTTTCTATTTTTAATGTTAGAGTTTGCCCCAGCTTACCAAAAGCTAGCGCACCTTCTCTGTCAAGACTTTGCATATATTTAATATCTGCACCTGCAATAAACGCCCTGTCTCCGGCACCCGTAAGTATAATGACACCCGTATCTGAATCATCTTGCAAGGTTGTAAATGCACTGTGGAGCTCTCTCAAGACATCCACACTCAGCGAATTTAAGGCATCAGGACGGTTGACAGTTACAAGGGCTATATAGCTCTCAACTTCAACTTTAATATATTGATAGTCATTCATACTTATTTCCCAGGTTTAATCTCTAAAGGTACGGCTGAACAATACCATTACAGTAAAAATCTCTAGACGACCCAACAACATACAAAAAGAGAGCAGCCACTTTCCGATATCAGGAAGCATGGCATAATTGTCCGTGGGACCAAACTCACCTAAAGCGGGACCAATATTACCAATTGCTGAAGCTGACGCACCAATCGCAGATTTAAGATCAATATTCATAGTTGTCAGGACCATCGTTGTAAAAGTAAAAATTGATATGTAGATCAGAAAAAATCCCAATGTATTTCGAATCACATCTTCTGAAATATAGCGACCTCCAATGCGAATAGGGATAATTGCTTTAGTATGGAGCATCCTACGTGTTTCCTTGGCAGCATATTTGAACAAGAGCATGATACGAACAATTTTCATCCCACCTGTAGTCGAACCACCCATACCACCCATAAACATCATAAATAAAATCATAAATTGTGCAAAATATGCCCACAGCTCATAATCTGCCGTTGAATAGCCTGTAGAGGTTAATATGGCGACCGTCTGAAAGAGAGATTCACGAAAATGTTTTTCAGACCACTCATTCCCAGCGGCCGAAATACTTGAGAAGATCAGAAGACCAACAACAATAATAATTCCAAAGTATGTCAAAAACTCCTTATCTCTAAAATAGGTATTCACTTTCCCTGTTATCGCATGAAAATGTAGGGAAAAATTGATCCCAGCTAAAAACATGAATAAGATAATTATATATTGAATCGCAGCGCTATCATAGTAACCTATGCTCGCATTTTTTGTAGAGAACCCTCCCGTTGGCATAGTAGCTAACGCATGACATATGGAATCAAACCATGGCATACCACTAATAAGTAATAACAGAAATTGAGCTGCCGTAAAACCTAAATAGACCATCCATAAAACTTTAGCTGTCTCACGAACACGTGGACGAATTTTATCTGCAACCGGGCCCGGAACTTCTGCTTTGAATAGCTGAACACCACCTACACCTAATAATGGCAAAATTGCGATATAAAAGACAATAATTCCCATACCGCCAATCCACTGAAGGAACGAACGCCAAAACAGGATTCCGTGTGGGAGGCTCTCAATTCCATAGGGAAGATTTGGGAGAGTTAGCGGGTTACCGATTATCGTTGCTCCGGTGGTCGTTACACCTGACATTGATTCAAAAAAAGCATCGGTGAAATTTGGAATGTGTCCACCAATATAAAAGGGGAGTGACCCAGCAATGGCGGTCAGCACCCAGGCTACAGTCACAATGGCAAACCCATCCTTGTTCGTAAGTTTATCAAATTTTTTGGTGAGAATCCAGCCTGTAAGGCCAATCGTGACGCAAATTGTAGAACATATTAAAAACGTATAAACAATCTCCCCATAGAGATAAGCAATAGAAGCAGGAATTAGCATAGCCATACCTAAAATGGCAAGCAAAACTGCATTAATATTGACAACTGTTCCTAAATTCATTTTATAGTAAACAGTTTCTGTATTTTTTTAATTAAATTATTTTTCCCAAATACAAGTACAACATCTTCGTGAGTGATCTGGGAGTCACCCCTAGCGATGCTTAAATGTCCGTGGTGATTTATGACACCAATGATACTTTCTTTTGGAAAATCAATTTCCCTTAGCGGCATCTGGGTAACGATACTGCCTGGCTCTGGACTTAATTCCCATACCTCCACATCAAGTTCATCAAATGTAGTCAGGGCGGTCTCAGCTTGGTCGCTACGGACCTCCTTTATGATAGAATTTACGGTGGACATATTTTTACTTAGTACAGTTCCAACGCTTATTTCGTGAATTATAGGCATATATTCTGTCTGAATCATATGAATAATTGACTGTTTTGCACCCAGGTGATAGGCAAGCATTCCTGACAGTAAATTAGTTTTCTCACTCTCTGTTACAGCTATATAGTTATCTACATCCTGGATATTCTCCGACTTGAGAAGATCAACGTCTGTTCCATCTGAATTAATAACCATGGTGTGTTCCAGCTCATTTGCGATCTTTTCCGCTTTTTCTCTGTTTATTTCAACTAATCTCACAGACATTTCTTCTTGAATAGTTTCAGCTAGCGAGCGCCCGATTTTACTGCCTCCCAAGATCATAACACGATTGGAACCTGTTTCTGGGATCTCTAACAATTCTAAAAGAAGATGAAGAGAGTTAGACTCAAAAATAAAAAATATTGTATCTTTATCCTCAAAGATAAAATCGCCCCAGGGAATGGTAGTTTCTGTTTTTCTGGTAACCGCTACAATTCCAACCTTAAATCCATCACAGCTTTCACAAAATTCTTTCACTGATCTTCCTGCGAGCTTTGAGTTTCCATTAACCCTCAATCCCATCATATGAAGTCTCCCCCCTTCAAATTCCATATAGTAGGAAGCGTATGGATGTCGAACCAGCTGGGCAATCTCCTCACACACAACCTTTTCAGGATGAATAACCAGATCTATGCCAAATTTTTCTGGACGGATGATAGAATTTCTGTCACTGTATTGTTGGTTCCGTAGTCTCGCTATAATTTTTTTTGCACCTAAAATATGCGCCTGCTGAGAGGCAATAAGGTTCACCTCATCAATCCTGGTCAGCGCTAGGACATAGTCTGCACCCTCCACATTTGCTTTTATAAGGTTTTGAGGACTTGCTCCATTTCCCTCTACAACGATCACATCCAAGTTCTCCGACGCCCGACGACATTTTCGGGAATCAATATCCACGACAGTGATATCATAATTTTCCTGACTCAGGGCTTTAGCAACATGAAACCCAACCTCTCCTACACCAATAATTATAATTCTCATAGTCTCTCCTCTCTATACATGAAAACTAAGTTCATGATTTGATCCTCTTTATTTCTGCACCTAAGGATTGGAACTTCCCAACGATATTTTCATAGCCCCTGTCTATATGGTAAATCCTGCTTACAAGAGTTTCACCTTCTGCAGCTAACCCCGCGATGATCAGGGACGCGCTGGCACGAATATCTGTGGACATGACCTCTGCTCCCTTCAGTTTTTTTACTCCCCTAACAAACGCAGTATTATGCTCAGTTTTTATATCTGCCCCCAACCGGTTCAGCTCAGGGACATGAGAGAACCTATCATGATAAACCGAGTCGGTTAACATCGAAGACCCATCGGCGAGACACATGAACGCGATCCACTGGGCCTGGAGGTCAGTAGGAAATCCGGGATAGACAGCTGTGGTAAGGTCAACAGGGGAAACCCTACCGGTGAAAGATGTAGTAATTGACTCTCTATCAATATCCACCTGCGTTCCTGCGGAGTGGAGTTTCTCCAACAGTGATGTCAGCTGAGAGGGAACTGAATTTTTAACAGTAACCTTTCCCATTAGAGCTCCGGCTATCAGAAAGGTTCCAATTTCAATACGATCGGGAATCACGCTTATTGTTATGGGTTTGAGATGTTTTACACCGTGGACTGTGAGGTATGAGGTTCCTATACCCTCTATCTGTGCTCCCATCAGTTTCAGCATTTCAGCTAACTGTTCAATCTCCGGCTCCATCGCTGCGTTCTCGATGGTTGTAGTTCCCCTGGCCCTTGCAGCTGCCATCAGAATATTACCTGTAGCACCTACAGATGGAAAATCAAATCTAACTGAGCAGCCTTTTAGGTACGGTGCTTTTGCCAATACGTAGCCCTCTTTCAGCTTGATCGAAGCACCCATTTTTTTCAGTGCTCTGAGATGAAAGTCTACTGGTCTCGGTCCCCAAGCACATCCGCCCGGCAGGGAAACCTTTGCCTCACCAAATCGAGATAATAGAGGACCCAAAACATAAAAAGATGCCCGCATTGTTTTCACCAGCTCGTATGGTGCTTTGGGAGTATCCATAGTTGAAGTATTAACAGATAAACTGGGAAAATCTAAGTTAACCTCGGCTCCAGTCACTTCTAAAAGAGAGGCCATAGTTATAGTATCTCTCAAATTTGGGACATTTTCAATTGTAGTTGTCCCATCGGCCAAGAGAGATGCCGCCATCATTGGTAGAACTGCGTTCTTTGCTCCGCTAATGGGGACGCTTCCCTTTAGCTCTCGTCCTCCATTAATATAGATACTATCCATGTGCTGAGCTGACAATAGAGCGATATGATTCTTCCATTTGTCCTGACATTTTTATGCTCCCGTAAAGATGAGATATCATATTAATCCTCTCTTCCTTATTCAAATAGGAGGCACCTACTTGTGTCTTTTGATTTATACTTTTTTTTGAGATATGAAGGTGATGATTAGCGCGTGCCGCAATTTGGGGGAGGTGTGATACACAGACTACCTGTTTCACTTTAGCCAGGTTTACCAAAGCTCTGGATACTTTTTCCGCAGTTTCTCCTGAAATGCCGGAATCTATTTCATCGAAAATCAATGTGTCTACAGGGTCATTTGATTGAAAGACTGTCTTGATTGACAGCATGATACGTGAAATTTCTCCACCTGAAGCTATATCAGTCAAGGGTTTCGGGCTCTCCCCTGGATTGGCACTTAAATAAAACTCTACCCTATCATAGCCAGTGGGATATGCTTTAACCGCAGTGTTGTTGAACCTAACAACCGAACTCTCCTGCTCATTAACTCCAAACTTAATAATAAACTGTGGCTCTGAAATATTCAATAATCTCATTTCCTTTTCTATCAAAGTCTGAAGTATTTCTGCTGCATCTAATCGAGATGAGTGGAGCTGGTCGGATCTGGATTGATATGATTCATTTAGAGATAGTAATTCCTTTTTGAGTTGCACTATAGATTGGCCATCAGTTTCAATAGATGACAGCTCTTTTTTTATCTCCTCTAGCTTCATGTTTACGGATTCAATTGATCCGCCATATTTCCTTTTTAGGGACTCTATCTCTTGGAGCCTATGGTCAATCTCGGAGCACTGCTCTTGGTCGATCTCTAGTGAGCTTTGATACTGCAGTAGCTGGTTAGTTATATCTTGAATAGATATCCTGGCAGAATTAAGTTCATCTAGAAAGGTGTGCAATTCACTGTCAATGCCTTTTATTTCAGCTAGCGTGTTAATTATTTCTTCCAGCTTAATTAATATAGAAAAGTCTCCTGACTCAAGAGAGCCTATGATATTTTGCACTGAGTTATAAAGAGTTTCACCGTTTGAAAGTTTTTTAAATTGTTTTAATAAAATCTTATCCTCATCGGCTTTTGGAGAAACAGCTTTTATCTCATTTAGTTGAAACTCAAGGAGCTCTTTTTTTTCTTCCATTTCTGAGAGATTTTTTCTTTTTAGTTTCAGCTTACTTTCTACTATTGAAATATTTTTAAATGTTTCCTTTAGCTTTTCTACCTCTTCAATATTTTCTGCAAACCTATCCAAATAGCTCAGGTGGTATACTTTATTTAAAATCATTTGCTGATCATGCTGACCATGAAAATCAGCGCAATAGGGCATCTCAATTGAAAACTTGTTCTCTTTTAAAGGTTCATCATTTATAAAAGACTTTGTTCTACCTGAGCTTGAGAGAATTCGGCGAATGGTTCCCTGAGATGTAGTAGTCTCAACAACAGTGTGTGGCTTCCCTGTTCTCACTAAGACCTTGTTTCCTTTAGAACCCAAGACATACGAGAGAGCCTTAATAAGCAGAGATTTCCCTGACCCTGTTTCACCAGTAATAACTGTCAGCCCGGGATTAAAATTGATATTCAATTCCGAAATGATAGCTAGATCTTTAAGGTACAATGAGCGTATCATAAACGGTTCGACGGCTTATAAAATAAAATACTTCCGATAAGGATACCAGCTGTATCCGCAATAAGATCAGCTACGCTTGTACATCTATCTGAGATAAAACTCTGCCACCACTCATCGAAAGCTCCAAACATCATTCCAAAACTAATAACGCAAATTAGTCCAACTAATTTACGAGGGAAAAAACTTTTTATTGCAAGAAACCCCAATAATGTGTACTCTAAAAAGTGAGCTATTTTATCGGAATGTTGAAATCCGATATCAGGAATAGCTTTGGAGGGTAAAGCAGAGACAGTCAGTATCATCAACATATAAATCCCGAGCAATACTCTGTAGGTCTTAGAGTTCATATTGTTTTATCACTTTGTGAATATTATTTAAGACATCTGTCGCAGTTAACCCTCTATAGCCTGTTTCAGATATAAGCGAGTCCGCTGTTTTTCCATGAACATACACCCCTAACTTGCTTGCATCGGAGGAAGAAATTTTCTGTGCTATCAATCCTCCAATACAGCCCGCTAGTACGTCACCTGTACCTGCAGATGCTAGCCCCTGATTTCCACTAATATTTATGAACCCATTACCATTAAAAACAACCGATGCTGGAGTAGTTTTGATTACAAGTGTACCAGAAAATTCATTCATAAATTCTCCAATAACTCTAATAAAATTCTCCCTCACACTATCTAATGGGTGGTTTACCATATAACTGAACTCCGCTAAATGAGGAGTTAAAACACAGCTATCTGAAAGCAGAGAAATGTGACCGCTAACTAAGCGTAAAGCATCTGCATCAATAACCATGGGTTTTGAACAGGATTCAATTACCTTCAGAGCAAAATTTTTTGTTTCCGTTTTTCTACCCAGTCCTGGCCCAATTATTAGACTATCGCACCAATCGAGCTCTTTTTCTATCTCCTCAAAATTTCTTTCTCTAAAATACCCCTTGCCACTATCTTCACAGGGGAAAGTAATTCCTTCTATAAATAAGGATTCAACTATTGGAGACAGCGACTCTGGAGTACAGAGCTTGACCAGCCCAGCGCCACTCCTTAGAGAGGCCTTTCCAGATAAAATAGAGGCCCCTGTCATACCTTTAGAACCTGCTATGACAAGAACCTTACCCTGTCCGTGCTTGTGGGAATTTTTTGGAGGAGCAATAAGAAGCTGTTTGGGGAGTTCTTCATTAAATAATTTCCATTGAATCCCAGATAAGGGACTCTCCATTTTTGGAAATCCTATATCAGCTGTGATTAGTTTTCCACAATTATCTTTTCCAGGGAAGAAATGATGACCAGTCTTTTCAAATCCCATCGAAATAGTCATATCTGCTCTTACCGCTGTCCCACTGAAGAACCCAGTGTCTGCGTTAATCCCTGAAGGAATATCGACAGCAATTACTCTTCCAGATTGACTATTGATCCAGTCTATCCAACCAGCTACCGGCTCTCTAACTCTCCCATATATGCCAACCCCCAACATTGCATCAATAATAAGATCAAACTTTTCTAATTCAGAGGGGTTTTCTTTGAAAACCGTAGATATCCCTTTTTTGATACACTCGTCATAGCAACGAAGTGAATCATTTTTAAATTTTTCTGGAGGATAAAGATGACATATTTTAGGATTAAATTCAGCTAGTGCCGCCGCTGCTGCAAACCCGTCCCCGCCATTATTTCCCTTTCCACATACAATCAAAATATTTTTTATACCTAAATCATGACAGCTCTGACGGACTGTATCTGCTATTTTTTCTCCTGCATTACCCATTAAAGTTTCGCCGGAAATTCCAAATACGTTTTCAGAAATTTTATCTAGCTCCCTTGACTGTTGGGAGGTAAGGATATGCATTATTTTTTTTGCATTATAACAAAAGCAACCGCGCTATCACCATCATGAGAGATGGAACATTCACACGAATAGTTAGAACTATATTTTTTGGGTAATTTAATTAATGGCGCTCCACTATTTTTTGATTTGATCTCAATGTCTTTAAAAATTGTTTGGTGTTTTACCCCTCTAGACATAATAGCTTTTTTTACTGCCTCCTTTGCTGCAAATCTCCCTGCAAAGTGTTGAGATGGTCTTGCCCTACTCTCACAATAGGTAATCTCTCCATCTGTAAAAACCCGATTTAGGAAGCGACCACTTATATCAGATTTTAAAATTTTGTCAACACGGTCTATAGATACAATATCAACGCCGATTGATAGGTCAGACATTGTTTAGCTCTCTAACAATTGTTACAACCTGATAGATATCATCTACATCCCAATCAGCTCCTGAATGTACCGTGCCAAAGGTATCACCATATTTGGCAAACATGGTTCGGATACCAACTTTTTTTGCACCTACAACATCCCTCTCTGGCCAATCACCAATCATAAGTGCCTCTTTAGGTGAAACACTCATTTTTTCAAGTGCCATTTCAAATGGTATGGGTGAAGGTTTTCTCGCTCCCGTATCATCAAAAGTTAAGACAAGGTCAAATATATGGTGGAGATTTAAATGATAAATACGAAGCCAGGCTTCGCGACTAGGGGCATCAGAGACCAGCGCTAATTTTATGCCCATTTTTAATAATTCAAATAGACAGCGATTTACATTAGGATATAATTGAAGGCTCGCTTCCCGTGCTCTTCTGTAGGCAACAATTCCTGCTGCAAGAAACTTATTGTCAACATAGCCAAGTGTCTTTGTGAGATATTCGTTAAATATTTTCTGATTTTCCCATCCTATTTCATGGTAAAGTGAGAAGATATCTTCAAAAGATTTTTCTGCATCGAGGTTCAGCCCTGCCTCCTGCATTGCGGAGATAGCAGCGCTTACCGCGTTTTCTTTCATCTTGATAAAATCGAGAAGAGTATTATCGAGATCAAAAATAACAACCTTGATCATATAAATCTCATGCAGATAATGTTCTGCTTAATTTGGCCTACTCTTCGTACTTTCCGGGGTTTTTAATTCGGTCAATTTCGTACTCTGCCATTTGTCTCCAAGAGCGATCATCTCTTGCCTTTTCTAAGGCGTTCAGTGCAGCGGTTTTACTCCCTCTACCCTTACACCACTCTGCAATACCCAGCTCGTACCAGCCTGCACCAAATCGTTTTTTTCTGTCTGTCGCCTCTCTGGCAGCTTCCTTAGCTGAGTCACAATTTCCCAAATGATTATGCGCAGAGGCAAGCCTCACCCACGCAGAGGCATCTTTTGGATTTAATGAGGTGCCTTTTTCAAGGTACGTTACAGCTAAATTCAGAGAATCTGAATCAATATAAATTGCTCCCAAGGAAATATATGGTTTCGCATAATTTCCATCTACCGCAATTGCGGTCTTAAGAACCTCAACTGCACTCTCATAATTCTTATCTTGAATATAAATATCTCCCATACTGCTATATGCTTTTGCATATCCGGGGTGAATCGTTACAGCTTGCTGGAAAGACGCTAAAGCCTCAGCTTTATTTCCATATTTATTCTGTGCAAGCCCCAGAGCAAACCACCCAAGATAGAAAGTTGAATCTGTATCAATTGCATTTGTGTAGGCCTTGATCGCAATATCTAAATTTCCCCTTTTAGCCTCAATAACACCAATTTGATAGTGGGCTTTTATGAATGCTGGGTCATACTCCAAAACTTGATAGTAGGCTTCCATGGCTTTCTCAAGATTTCCACGTCTATATGAATTGTTTCCCTCATTGAATGTATTTTTAACAACATTATCAATAGCAGTTTGGGCATTATTGTGGTTAGGGTTTAAGTCTAGCGCTTGCCTAAATAATTTTACAGATGCAGAAAAGTCCTTAACGCGAAATTTTGCAAGACCCATACTGTAAACAGCCTCAGTAAAATTAGGAAATTCTTTAACGACTTCCTCGTAAGAGGTATACGCATTTTCAAATTCCCCATTTTTCATGGCTCTCCCGCCATCACTCATTTTAATATTTATATCATTGAACCGATCAAATTCAGTTTTAAACTGGTCATAGTCCACATCTACTGCCTTGCGCAAATACATCTGAGCTTTTTCCATATCTCCTAGCCTCAGCTGTAATTGAGCTAGCTCCATAATTGCAGGGGTAAACTGATCATTTTTCTCTAAGGCTAATTCAAAGTCTGCTAGAGCTTCCTCTAATTTCCCAACCTCAAGTTTTAATTTCCCTGATGATAGCAGCTGGTCCGGTGTAGCAGAATTACCTGTAGATATAAAAAGGGCTAAAAGTGGGACTATAATTATATTTAATTGTTTCATATGATTTGGATTTATTTATTAGTTAAACCTGTGCCGAAGGCCGGAGTCGAACCGGCACGTCCGTTGGGACACTGCCCCCTCAAGACAGCGTGTCTACCAATTCCACCACTTCGGCAAATTATTCATTTTCATCTAAAAGCCCCTGAGATGCAGGGAGAGACAAATCAGCGCCGGGGGTGATAAGCTGATTCTCTGACTCCTGTTTCAGAAGAGAATCTGCCTGAGCTTCACCAGGAGCACTTAGAAGACTGATCAAAACTGCTAATAATAGAAATATCCCAGCTAACCAGGTCGTCAGTCTACTCAAAAATGATGCAGCTCCTCTTCCTCCCATAATTGCACTGGTTGTAGCGCTACCAAATGTACCTGATAATCCACCGCCTTGGCTAGCCTGCATTAGGACTACCAGTATTAAAAATATACTGACCAGAGAGTGAATAAAAATAAAAAATCCTTGCACAATTCCTCCTTAACTATAGTGTTCAACTGTTTTAATGATATGATAGAATGATTTCGTTTTCAAGCTGGCGCCTCCAATTAAAAACCCATCTACACCATTTGTCGAAATTAAAGACTCAACATTCTGGGGATTCACAGAACCCCCGTACAAAATTGAGACGTTCTCACTCTCTCTAATAGAATATAACTTTTCAATTGTTTTTCTGATAAACTTATGTGCCTTTTCAATTTGAATTGAGTCCGCATTAAGCCCTGTTCCAATTGCCCATACGGGCTCATAGGCAACGATGACATCCTCTAATTTAGAGACTTCTCTTAAACCAGACTCTATCTGATGTTCCAAAACATCTTTTGTCGAACCACTCTCCATTTCTTCTAGGGTTTCACCTATGCAAAATATGGGAACTAACTTATGAGTAATAAGAGCGTGTATCTTTTTATTGATCCACTCATCCTTTTCTCCAAAAGAGTGCCTCCTCTCAGAGTGTCCTAAGATCACATACTGTACACCCAACTCTGAAAGCATCGGACATGAAACCTCTCCGGTGAATGCCCCAGAATTTTCCCAATGACAGTTTTGTGCACCTAGCTCACAGCTGGTACTATTCAACTGCTTTTTCATTTCAAATAACGCTGTATAAGGCGGGCAGAATATAACTTTTGTCCTGTCTACATCCAAAAGTAATTTCGTCATCTCATCGACGAACGATAGTCCCTCTGAAAGGGTCTTATACATTTTCCAGTTTCCAATTACATATTTTTGTTTTTTCATGGTTTCTCTAACGCTAAAATTGCGGGAAGTTGGTTTCCACTCAGCAGCTCTAAGGATGCCCCACCTCCTGTTGAAACATGGGACATCTCTGAGGCTAATCCAAATTGATTTACCGCCGAAGCTGTATCACCTCCTCCTACAATAACTGTTTGGTTCATCTCTTTTCCTTTTGCACATATCTCTGCTATTCCTCTTGTCCCTCCTGAAAAATCTTCCTTTTCAAATACTCCCATTGGGCCATTCCACAGTATGGTTCCTGCATTTGAAATAGTCTCTCCAAATTTATTAATAGTTTCATTCCCAATATCAAAGCCGCCCATTTCATCAGGTATATCTGATACAGAGACAGTGAGTTTTTCTTTCGGGGAATCCAAATTCTCAGATATAACCACATCAGAAGGGAGAACTAATTTTACTGAGTGGATTCTAGCTTCATGGAGTATTTTTTTAGCATCAGAAATCATGGAATCATCAACAAGAGACCTCCCGATTTGTTTACCTTTTGCCTTCAAAAATGTGAACGCCATTCCTCCTCCAATTAAAACTGATTCTGCCCTGGGAATTATATGATAAATTAAATCCAGCTTTCCCTTAATTTTAGCTCCACCCAGTATGAGGACAAAAGGCTTTATTGGTTTTTGAATGGCTTGCTTTAAAAATCTCAGCTCATTTTCTATCAGAAATCCTATCCCTTTTTGATTGAAAAATTTTAGAACTCCAACATTTGAGGCGTGCATACGGTGAGCGGTGCCAAAAGCGTCATTGATAAATACCTCGCCGTGCTTTCCTAATAGGGAGCTGAATTCAGGATCATTCTCAGTTTCCCCTTTATGAAATCTTAAGTTTTCAAGTAAGTGAATCTCTCCTGGTTTCAGTCCTAGTGTCACATCATGGGAATCTTCTGATATACAACTATTAGAAAATTTTATCTGGCTTTCTAACAAATCTGCTAAAGTCTCCCCAACCGGCATCAAACTATATTTTTCATCATAGCTCCCATTCGGACGTCCCAGATGTGAACATAATACGAGCGAAGCGCCCTGGTTAAGACAATACCTTATGGTAGGTATGGAGCTTTTGATCCTGAATGAATCGAGAACCCTGCCATTTTTTATTGGAACATTATAGTCAACCCTCATAAGGATTGTTTTTGCCTTTAAGTTGATCTGCTTTAATGAGTTTATCATTCGATTCAGTAAGCTGTTGGAGTCTCTACAGAAATTGTGGTCACACTATCAAAACCTCTTTCTCTCAATATTATTGTGTGACTATCTAGTGAAGAGTATCTTGCTAAAAGATCATAATCCAGTCTAATAGCTTTAATATTGTGAGAGTTCTTTATGTGGAGAGGTTCCGCCAAATACAATTTTCTTTTCCTTTAATAATGTGGCCTTAGAGAGCTTGTATTTTACTCTTTTTATTTAATGTAATTCTACAGAGTTATTCAAAATTTTATCTATTCTAAACTGGTCTATTTGGGTAGTTCAATTCCCTATATCGATTTTGTTAAAATATGTGTATATGTAACAATAGAAGAATTTACATAATAGAAAAAAATATCATTTAGTTTTTTATTCAAAACCACTCTGGAGAAATAGCTGATTAATTTGATAGATGAGTCGGCTTCAATATTTACAAGTACATTATAGATAATTACTTTTAAAATGCAGTTGCTACAAATGGTGGAATATATTACTCTAAACATTTAATGTTGATGATTTAGCCAATGAAATGTAATATCCCCTCAACTTTAATATAAGTATGATGAGTTTAATCAATAGTAATAATCGTAAGAGATTAGATTTCCAGGACCTTATGTTGTTCCGGGTGCATGAAATTCTTCTCGTTTCAAGTCAGTATGACGCCTATATATTGGAAGAAGATGGTCGCCTAACTGAACAAATTCTTCATGAATATCTGGGTATGAATTTTAGTTATGCTCCTAGATTATGGCATGCCCAAACTGCAGAGTCGGCACTAAAAATGATATCCGATCGAAAGTTTGATATTGTAATTATTATGCTCCGGATAGCAGATATGAATGCCGTATCTCTGGCAAAAAGAATTAAAAAAAAACATCCACAAAAATTCCTTATCTTATTGGCTTTTGATGAATCTGAGCTATCGTTTTTTATAGAAGATGATATTAAACAGTTTTTTGATAGAGTATTTATTTGGTCAGGTAATTCTAATGTCTTCCCTGCAATAATTAAACAACTGGAAGACAGAAAAAATGCACCTCGGGATATTTTAAAGGGCGAGGTAAGAGCGATAATTTTTGTAGAAGATTCTCCTCGATTTTATTCGGTCATTCTTCCAATGATTTATCGCGAGATAATGTATCATACTCAGCAACTCGTGGGAAAAAGTCTAAATCACACTCAGAGACTGATTCACCTTCGCTCAAGGACAAAAATTTTATTTGCCACCAATTTTGAGGAAGCCAAGAAATATTTTAATAAATATCATGATAATATTCTCGGAATTGTTTCAGATATCAAATTTCCAAGAAATAACAAATTAGACCCCAATGCAGGAATTTATTTGACTGAATACGTCCGAAAAAAAGAACCACATATGCCAATTGTCCTGCAATCGACAAATATAGAAAAAAAGGAAAAAGCAGATAACGTAAACTCTGCATTTCTATATAAACGTTCAGATACCTTGCTCTACGATATCAGACGTTTTATTACAAATAATTTTGGGTTTGGAAATTTTATTTTTAGAACTTTGGAAGGTGAACCAATTTCTGAGGCAGCTAATTTAAAAGAGCTGAAAAATCAAATCGCAAAAATACCGGAAAACATTATGGTGCACCACGCATCAAGTAATCATTTTTCAAATTGGATCGCAGCAAGAGGTGAGTTTGACCTTGCAAAAAAATTGAGACCAAAACAAGTAACCGATTTTAAAACTCCAGACGAACTAAGAAAGTATCTAGTTCTCTCTATTCACACAAGCTTAGACGAAGAGAAAAAAATAAAGATCGCTGACCTCAGCCAAAAGGAAAAAACAACGATTACTAATTTTACTCGGCTCTTTGGGGGCTCCCTCGGGGGCAAGGCACGTGGACTGGGATTTATGAATAAAATTATGAGAGATTCTAAATTGCGGGAAAAGTTTTCAGATGTTCTTATCCAAGTTCCTCGCATCGCGGTCGTTGGCACCGACGCGTTTGACCAGTTTATGTCAGAAAACAAACTCTATGACTCTGTATATAAAACAAATTCCAACACCCAATTGGAGACCAAGTTTTTAGATGCACAACTTCCGTTAGGATTGATCAAATCACTAAAGACATTTATAAAGCAAGTGAAGTATCCTCTGGCCGTAAGGTCATCTAGTTTATTGGAGGACTCTCAGTATCAACCATTGGCGGGGATGTACTCAACCCTTATGATTCAGAATTCAGATAAAAGCACAAAAATGCGGTTAAATCAGTTAAGCGAAGCTATCAAGCGTATATATGCTTCTACTTTTTTCAAAGATCCTAGGTCAATTACATCAATATCTGGTTACCGTCACACAGAAGAAAAAATGGCTGTTCTAATTACCGAACTGATCGGACAGAATTATGGAGAAAGGTTCTATCCTACTGTTAGCGGAAATGCACAGAACATTAACTATTACCCTGTATCTTACGCAGAGAGGAATGATGGTGTAGCAACAATAGCTCTTGGATTCGGAAAAACTGTAGTAGAAGGAGAAAAATCCTTGAGGTTTTCTCCTAAGTATCCAGCTATTCTCCCTCAATTCTTTTCTGTTCGCTCTACTAAAGAAAATTCTCAGTCCATGTTTTATGGTCTCGATATGAATCCCAATGTAGACCCCCTATCTGAGGGAGAAAAAAACAACCTAAAAAAATATAGTTTGGATACCGCAGAGCTTGACGGCTCACTACGTTGGGCTGGAAGTGTTATCTGTTCTGAAGACGGTATCATTCGTGATTCACTTAGATACAAGGGGAAGCGGATTGTTTCATTTCCTTCTCTTTTAAAGTGGAAAGTTTTTCCTTTTTCAGAGATAATTGATGAGTTATTAAAAATTGGTAAAAAATATCTTGGATGCCCAGTAGAAATTGAATTTGCAGTAAATTTATTTGACAAAGGGAAAAAACCAGAGTTTTATCTACTGCAAATCAAACCCATGATAATCAGCAATTTAGATTTAAAGAATGACATTAAAATTTCATCAGATGATGAGATATTTATGAAAAGTACTGGCTCATTAGGGGATGGATATTTTAATGAAATAAGAGATATAATTCTAGTTGATCCTGATCAATTTCAGTCCAGTAAATCAAGAGATATCGCAAGAGAAATTGGATATTTTAATAAAAAAATATCTCCGAGAACCTATGTTTTGGCTGGACCAGGTAGGTGGGGCTCTGCTGATCCTTGGCTGGGAATTCCGGTAAACTGGAAAGATATATCAAATGTAAAAATCATAATTGAAATAGGATTAAGTAGCTTTCCAGTTGACCACTCTTTTGGGAGTCATTTTTTTCAAAATGTAACCAGCCGGAGAATTGGATATTTTACAATTTCACATAGCGGAGGTAGAGACATGATTGATCTCGATTGGATAAGGGGATTACCTCTAAAAGATAAGAAAATATTTTCCTCTTGGTATCGGCTAGATGAACCTCTTAGGATATCTATCAATGGACAGGAAGGTCTCGGATTGGGATTAAAACCCGAGCCAGAAGAGTCACCGACTATGGACGAACAGGATTCTTCCGGAATTTAAAGACAGCTTTACACAACTCCCTGATCAATCATAGCATCTGCAACTTTAATGAACCCAGCTATGTTAGCACCTTTTACATAGTTTACTCCATCGTTTTCAGATCCGTGCTCGAGACAGGCTTTGTGAATTTGTTTCATGATATCATGTAATTTATTGTCTACTTCTTCCCTCGTCCATTTTATCCGCATACTGTTCTGACTCATCTCTAAACCCGACACTGCTACACCACCGGCGTTGGAAGCTTTTCCCGGTCCAAACAATACTTTATTTTTTTGAAATATCTCAACTGCGTCTGGTTCGGTTGGCATATTTGCCCCCTCAGAAACGCAAATACAGCCACCCTCTACTAGCGATTTTGCGTTATCACTATTGATTTCGTTTTGGGTTGCACAGGGCAATGCAATGTCACACTGAACTAACCAAGGGCGTTCGCCCTCTAAATATTTTGCTCCATATTTTTCTGAATATTCATGGATTCTCCCACGCCGTACATTTTTTAAATCCATTATAAATTCCAGTTTTTCTCTGGTAATACCATCGGGGTCATAAATTGAACCGGAGGAGTCCGAGACAGTAATTGGAATACCCCCTAGGTCAAGCACTTTTTCTGCGGCAAATTGGGCTACATTTCCTGACCCTGAGATAGCTACTTTCTTGCCCTCAAATGAGTCATCTCTGGTTTTTAACATCTCATCAGCAAAATATACACATCCGTAACCTGTGGCCTCAGGCCTGATCAGACTGCCACCCCAGTTTAAACTTTTACCCGTCAATACACCAGTAAACTCGTTTCTTATTCGCTTATACTGTCCAAATAAAAATCCAATTTCTCTACCGCCAACACCAATATCTCCGGCGGGGACATCTGTATCAGGGCCTATGTGGCGAGACAGCTCTGTCATAAAGGACTGGCAGAAACTCATCACCTCATTATCTGATTTACCTTTCGGATCAAAATCAGAGCCTCCCTTACCTCCACCAATAGGTAATGTGGTTAAGCTGTTTTTAAAAACTTGTTCAAACCCAAGAAATTTTAATATGCTTAAATTTACTGAAGGGTGAAACCTCAGACCGCCCTTATAGGGACCAATTGCTGAATTGAACTCAACACGATAACCCCTGTTTATTTCTACCTCTCCCCTATCATTACGCCAGGGAACACGAAAGATAATGACCCTTTCAGGTTCGATCATTCTCTCTAATACTTTTGAATGTTTATACTGTGGGTTTTCATCTATAAAATCCCACAGAGATTCAACCACCTCATAGACCGCCTGATGAAACTCAGGTTCACCCGGGCTCTTTCTTTTTATCTCATCCAAAAATGCTTCGAACGATGATGCCATTTTCTACTCCTTTTTTAAAATAAATTAGAAACCGAATTTCAGTGAAAATATAGATTGAATCCAAGAATTGACTATATTTTTTTTGTTTTCTTAAAACGATATCAGCTAATTTTCGTATCCACTTTCGAAAGCTTTTGTTATAAAATCATCTGATTGAGTGATACTAAAGACTTTGAAGGGGTAATATATTTTTGGCGGCGTAGCTCAGTTGGTTAGAGCATCGGAATCATAATCCGAGTGTCCGGGGTTCGAGTCCCTGCGCCGCTACTATTTTTGTACTATATTTTATTTCGTACGCCTGGGAGGATTCGAACCCCCAACCTTCTGGTCCGTAGCCAGACACTCTATCCAGTTGAGCTACAGGCGCATAAGTACCTTGAATTTATTTAATTTTTAAAAATAAAAAAACCCTGCAATAGCAGGGATTTAATTATAATACAGTTTTACAGAAAAATCAGTTTTGCTGTTTCTTCTTTTTTATGGACATCTTTTTATACTCAATATTCCACTTTTTATATAGTTTTACTACTGCGTCATGCAGCTCACTATGTGAGGCACCTTTTTTGTGGTACTCTCCTACAACTCGGCTTATCTCTTCCATTTGCTCTTTTGATAAGTGAGATGGATTTTGAGGCTGTGGAATGTGTGCCAATCCAACTCCGAGAGCAAATATCATTACTAATAATATGTGTGATATAATTTTCATGTTCCGGTTAAACTTACGGGAATGATAAAAAACATCCAATACTTTTTTAAGTTAAACCTGTAACGCAGGCCACATAAAAAATCATTTAATTCTTTTTCTTGAATTTTGATAGCCATAACCCAGAGATCATAAGCAAAATAATCAACACAAAATTTATATTGTTATCGTTAAAAATTAAATTAACTACCAACATTAAAAAACTATAAACTACCAAAAGTGTTCCAATATTTTTATAAGACAAAATAATTTTAATTAAAGCTAGTTTAATGGTTCAGTTATTCTATTCTCTTTTTCCAATCTGGTGAAAAAGTTTTTTTTTGATATCTAGTTTTTTTCAAAATCTATCAAAATTAGAATTCCAATAATAAAATAAAAGGTTACCAATCTCCTAGTCAAGATTTTCTTGAAACCAATCATGAAGATCTAGAATAATTTTATCATTATTTTCTCTCGTAATCATTTAGCACAAAACCTTGGTGGAGGCTTATCTAACTTATATAAGGGTAGGTAAACTTGTTGTTTCGTATACACTGATAATTCTTTTAGTAAGGAGATATAAAAAGAATTATCTCTTTGCTATAAACTAAACTTTTGGGGGACCCGGTAGAAGATAAAAAACGTTTACTAGCATTTACTTTATCCCATCCCCACTTTTAAAAAAGGGGTTGAACTATTTTATCAATACTATCTTTTTTGCCATTGTATTATTACCGATAGTCATCGATACCATCAAATTCCAGCGCTGTGCCACCTCCCTGTCCAAATAAAATAGCTATCAGTATTACCGTTAAAAATGTTTTTTTGATCATTGTTAACTCCTGATAATTATTTTAAAAAAAAGTAGGCTCTCTTTTCCATTCACAAAGTGTTATAGGAGGCCATCCATATTATACGGGAAGAAAAAGAGATACCTACTTCTAATGTTAACCACCCAATCTATATTCTACTCCTAAATAAATTTAAAGCGGTAGTATAATGTAAGTAAACACTAACATTTATTGCAATAAAATATTATTTATCTGAGTGATGTTAAAAAATTATCGACACCAATTTCTATAATACTATCAAAATTATATTCATCAAGCTCTTTCAACTTAAAAACATTCTGTATAATATTGAAAAATCCAATACTGTTGATTAATAACTTAACAGATATTTCAACATCAAGATTTTTTTTATATCCCCAATGATCTATACCATTTCTAACCACAGCCTCGATTGGCCCGACTATCTCTTTTTCATAAATTCTAGAGTACTTAAAAAATGTCTTTTTCTTATACATCCCTATATATAGAAATACTTTAAACATTTTTCGGTGAATTGGATCAGATCTAACAGCTCTTTGAAAATATTTAATCAGCTCACAACGGAAATCTTCTTCGCTATTGATATCCTGTGTTTTAAAGCCGATGATCAATTTGAAAAATTGATTGGTTAAAATATCTAAAATTGTATCTTTACTAGAAAATTGTCGAAAGAGAGTTACCTCAGCTAAACCAGCCCTTTTTGCAATTTCTTTAGTTGTAACCTGATAGAATGGTTTCTCATCAATAAGATTTAGCGCACTATTAATTAGCTTATCCTTTGTCTTCTTAGACATACAATAATTTACCTCATCCTCAAGTTTTATACAAAGAGGTGAAGGGAAAATTATTAAAGAAATTTTTAGAATTGTGGGGTAAATTGACTCTACGTGATAACATTTGACCAATTAAGAGTTGAATATAAAATAAGAAAGCCCCGTCATAAGACGAGGCTCTTAGGGGGTGTAGCCCGTACGGGATTCGAACCCGTGTTACCGCCTTGAGAGGGCGGCGTCCTAACCCCTAGACGAACGGGCCTTTTCAATAATCTGCTGGGGAGGAAGGAGTTGAACCCTCACTTACGGAACCAGAATCCGCTGTCCTACCATTAGACGACTCCCCAAAAGTCTGCTGAAATTTAATGCAGTAAAATTGAATGATAAAACACAATTGATAACAAAAGGGCTCCCGTAGGAGCCCTTAGTAATTTAATGAAATATTTTTTTACTTCATCACCATCATTTTCTTGATGATGGTTTTATTATCAGTTTTTAGGGTATACAAATACATCCCCGATGGTACAGTAGATGCATTGAAGATTGCTTCATAAATTCCGGCATCCTGAATCTCATCTACCAATCGAGTAATTTCCTGACCCGATAAATTGTGAACCAGTAATTTCACACTGGTCTTCTGTGTAATCTCATATTGAATCGAGGTAACTGGGTTGAATGGGTTTGGATAATTCTGAAGAAGAGCTAATTCATTTGGAACAGATGAAACTGACCGCTTTATCAACTGCAGGTCATCACCCAAATTTTCAATTTTGATGGTTCCCGATCCATTCAGAATATATTCAGTTTCAGTTTCGGAGTTTATCAAAATCCACACTTTGCTATCTCCAGTGTCTTTTTTAATATCAAAAGAGATATTAACTTTTTCTGCATTCTTCATTAACTCAATCCTTCCATAATCTTCCGCGTAAGTCATATTATCGGAAAAACGGACATCAAAAGCTCCTGCCGGTGGTTTTGGAGGGAGGCTATAGCTAAGTCTCTCGCTTTCCGGAATCTTTATCCCAAAGTAAAGAGGAATATTATTAAAGCGAATTACATTTGCATCTGCTAATCTATTTACAAAGGACCTAATTCTTCCCCGGTTCTCTGATGCAGCGATAGTAATCTCTCCATCACTAAAAGATCTTAACCAAGATCCTTTACCTGGCTCAATTATCTCAGCAATTGAGTACCCTACATCAAATGAATAAATTGTATTTGGTATGATCAAATTACCGGGGTCTAAGATAGAATTAGAATATACCGTTGTTGATATTCCTGAAATCATATTCCAATCTTGAGCAATCGGAATCGTTATTTCTTCAATCTCAAAACCGGTCAGAGTTGAAAATCCGCCTT
>CAXRJK010000087.1:0-8192 GCA_964230865.1 Winogradskyella sp. | reverse complement strand
TTACAAAATAATAATAGTGAGGGATTTACTCGCGCTTTAGCAGAAGGACTTGTTATGGGGAGCTATCAATTTCGAGACTATTTTACTGATAGTGAAAAAAACAATGATCTACCAATATTTATCGAACACGCAGAAATATTTAATGGAAATGAAACAGAAATATCAAGAGGAGTTGCCTCAGGAATTTCTGTGTGTCTGGCAAGAGATTTAGGAAACCACCCCGGAAATGTGACGACCCCGAGCTATTTAGCAGAGACAGCTCAAAATATTGCAAAAAAAGGTGGTATGACCTGTACTGTTTTTGATAGGGAACAATTTACAGAAATGGGAATGGGTGCTTTAGCAGGCGTTGCTAGAGGAACAGATGAACCCCCTAAGTTTATTCTATTGGAATATTTTGGTTCGGATAAAAATAAAAAACCAGTTTGCCTAGTGGGGAAAGGATTAACCTTTGATAGTGGTGGCATATCGATTAAACCTGCCGGTAAAATGGATGAGATGAAATATGATATGTGTGGCTCAGCGGTAGTACTTGGTGTTATGAATGCTTTGGCAGAACTTAAACCAGAAATAAATGTAGTTGCTGCAATACCGTCAACTGAAAATATGTCGGGCGCTAAGGCATATAAACCGGGAGATATCCTTACAGCATATAACGGTAAAACAATTGAGGTTTTGAACACAGACGCAGAAGGCCGCCTTATCTTAGCTGATGCGCTATCCTATATTAGTAAACACTATGAACCTAAATATATTTTAGATTTTGCAACTCTTACAGGAGCAGTTCTTATTGCCCTGGGCCATATTGCCACTGGAATTATGGGTTCAGATCAGTCACTCATCTCTAAGGTAAAAAATAGCTCAGAGAATACAAATGAAAAAGTGTGGGAGTTTCCACTATGGAAAGAGTACTGTGATCAAGTAAAATCTAAAATAGCTGATGTGAAAAATGTTGGAGCTGCAAGGCAGGCAGGTACTATTGCCGGTGGAGCGTTTTTGAAGGCATTTGTAGGAAAAGATATCCCCTGGGTTCACTTTGATATTGCAGGAACAGCTTGGGGTGGCGATGTAAAACCATATACCCAAAAAAATAGTGCTACCGGAGCTATCGTCCGTCTTGTTTTAGATATGTTAAAAGTATAAGCAATAAATGGAAAATATCCAGTTCGTCTATGTCATTATTGCCATCATAGTTGGTGGATTGTCTACTTTACTTTTGTTGAAACGTAGCACTGAAAAAATATCTCCATCTATAGATATAGATAATTATGTATCAAAAGATCTCTATAATGTAGAAAAAAAAAGATTGGATACTATTGAAAATGATATAAAGAAAAAAGAAGATCTGATAATTACTCTCAACTCTGAAATTGCAAAAAAAGATGAGAGTATTTTACATTTAAATGAAAAACTTATAGAAGAAAGAAAAAGACTAAAAGAACAGCACGAGCAGCTTAAAATGCAATTCGAAAATCTAGCAAATGAAATTCTGGAAAATAAATCAGAAAAATTTGCAAAACAGAATAAAGAAAATCTAGATAAAATATTAAGTCCTTTAGGTGAAAAAATAACAGCATTTGAAAAGTCGGTTCAGGATAAATATGAGAAAGAAATTGAGGGTAGAACTGGGCTCGAGGAACAAATAAAAAATCTTACAAAATTAAATCAACAGATTAGCGAGGATGCCGTTAATTTAACACAGGCATTGAAAGGAGACAGTAAGACTCAAGGTGATTGGGGTGAGTTTCAATTGGAAGTATTACTGGAAAAGTCGGGACTTGAAAAAGGGCTGAATTTTGAAATACAGGCACATTTTAAGGATGAAGAAGGTAATCGTAAACATCCCGATTGTATTATAAATTTACCGGAAAATAAAAATATCATTATAGATTCAAAGGTTTCCCTTACTGCATATGAACAATTTGTCAATTCTGAAGATGAAGAAGAAAGAAACATACTATTAAAAAAACATATAGACAGCCTAAAATCACATATAAAAGAATTGGCAGGAAAGGAATACTCTAATTTATATGATATAAATACACCTAATTTTGTCCTAATGTTTATTCCAATTGAACCTGCTATGATTCTCGGATTTCAGAGTGATAGGGAGCTTTATGATTTTGCTTATTCAAAAAACATCATCTTAGTAAGCACCTCAACTCTGATGGCAATAATGAGTACAATATCGTACATGTGGCAGCAAGAGAATCAAAAGAAACACGTTATGGAGATTGCGCGTTTATCAGGAGCTCTTTATGATAAGTTTAAAAATTTTGTGTCTGATATTGAAGGCATTGGAAAATCTATTGGACAAGCGGAAGGCAAATATGATTCAGCAATGAAAAAACTTTACACAGGAAAAGGAAACATCATAAGCCGAATAGAAACGATTAAGAAATTAGGTGCAAATACATCGAAATCTCTGCCTCAAGAGCTAGTAGATAAATCTGAAATAAATCTAGAAGAAGAACTTGAGTTAATTAATGAATAATACTATTTTTACACTTATTTTTATATTTTTATTCTTCAGTTGTGTAGAACCACCTGAATATGAATACGGATTAGTTGAAAACTTACCTGTAATAATAAATACAGACAATGTGTTTACTTATTCACTTTATGGTGATAAATACACGTCTGAAGATACATACGATTTGCAACTGGTCCTTTCTGATTCTATTCATAAAGTGATTACAAGTTTAATTGTATCAGATTTTGCTGGCTCTAACAGAGATACGACGGTTATTACTGTTGAAAATGATTCTACAGTTGTTGATGTTTTTTCAATTACATCTAATTATTCATCAACTCCCACTGAAACAGATATAGATTCTGTATTTTATTTTCCCAAACAGGTTTCTGTCAAGCTTGACCAATTTAGCGGGAAATTAGAATTTTTAATGATTCGGAGTGATATATAGATATCTCAAATAGATATGGGATTACTTTTAGATAGTTTTAAAGAATATACAACTCAGCTTATTTCAGTAGGAATAGTATTTGTTCTTTTTATCTTAGCAGGCCAAATATCAAAATGGGTATTTGTCCGTATAGGAAAGTCCAACAACCCCAGTACATACAAAATTTACAAGCTGATTGCGTCTACATCTAATATTGGTTTTATAATAATGGGAATTGTTACAGCGTTGGGAACTCTGGGAATTGATGTATCTGCAATTGTTGCCAGTCTTGGATTAACAGGGTTTGCAATCGGATTTGCCTTCAAAGATGCCTTATCCAATTATTTAGCGGGAATTATGGTTATATTATATAAACCATATGATATTGGAGACAATGTGAATATCACAGGATGTGAGGGGAAAATATCTGAAATTGACCTTCGTTATACAACCATCGAAAATGATGGCGAAATACATATGGTTCCAAATTCTGTATGTCTTTCTAAAACAATTACAAAATTTAAAAACAGTAATAAATAATTATTCTTTTGCCTCCCATTCAGGACAAAGCAAATGTTTGTAATCGCACCAGTTGCAATGAAAACCTGTTTTTGGTTCAAAGTCGTTTGAACGTATCTTCTCAGAAGTTTCTAATATTAAATCTTTAACAATATTTAATTCATCAGTACTAAATGAGTAAGTAGATACAGGATTTTCCAACTCCCTTAAAAAATACAGACTTGAAGATGCGGGAGTCCCCTTAATATTTTCTTCCGTTGTTTGTTCAAAATATAGACAGTAAATAGCAAGTTGAATGCTTTTTTCGGCTTTTGAGGTTGTTTTGCTGGTTTTATAATCGATTACATTATATTCGCCGTCAATTTCATCAATCCGGTCAATTTTTCCACGAATGATAACGTTTTTAGCTAATGTAAATTCAAATGAATGCTCTCTAAATAAAACATTTGGCGGATCATGTTCTGTTCGTCTAACATATTCTTTTAAAATAGACTCTCCCTGTTCTCTAAATTTCTCTTCTCGTGCGGAATAATCAAATTCATCCTGGTTCCACTCTTCATCTAACAGCCTTAAAATTCTATCCTCTGTCAACTCTTTTTTAGGTTCGTGGTATCGTTGGAGTACTCTATGAATAATACTGCCAAAGGCCATTTGAGGTTTACTTTCAGATTCTGGAACTCTATCTAAAAAAGATAAACGATATTTTAGCGGGCATTTTTGATAAGTTTCTATTGCTGTTGCAGACAATATCAGTTCTTCATTCTTTGATGTTATTGAATAGGTGTCCATATCAGAGATAAGTTCTTTTGCCCATTTCTCTTGTTTGTTTGGTTTAAAAGGTATTCCATTTTCAAAATCTTTAATAACTCTCAGAGCGTTAATTATTTTTTCTGCTTTATCATAATTGTCTTTTGTTAGTGCGTTCTGAAGTTTTTGTTCATAGCTATCACGCAATCCAATATTTGAAATTTGTGTGTTGAGTTCTTTTTTTATTGGTTCCATTGATTCCTCTTCAATTAATGATTTATCCAATTCTTTAATAAATTTTGATGTAGCTTTAGTTGGAGCTAACAGAATCAACTGTTCTTTTGCTCTTGTAAGGGCTACGTAAAATAATCGCCTTTCTTCTTCGTGATGGTATTCTCTTGGTGATAAATTTGTATGAGATTTGTAGGGAAGCCACTCATCCGGTATTTTCTTTATTATCGATTCTCTTTTAAAGTTGACCGGGAAGCTTCCGCTACGGTTGTAGGGTATAATTACTGTATTAAATTCACCGCCTTTCACACCATGTATTGTACTCACCACAACAGAGTATGGGTTGATATTCTCTGTTGGATATTGAACAGAAATCCCTCCTGTCTCCATAAGAGTCTCTATATATAGATTAAATTCCTTTAAACCACGATCTTTGTAACCTCTCTTTGAAAAGTGCTGTGCTTTTTTAAATAATCGACCAATATTAATAAGTGCCAATTGATTAAAATAATCATATTGATTAGTAAGAGGTCTCAATATTCCGGTCTGAATACATATATTCCACAACATTTCCCCAGTATTTTTTTTAATGGACTGCTTTTGTAATGATTTAATCAGTTTGATAAGAGAGTTTAATTCTCTGTAAAGTGGTTGGTTAATATTTTGACTAAGTATTTGCTCAAAAAATAATCTTTTATGTTTATGATTTATAGGTCGTATGATGTCCACAGCTTGATTAACTCCAAACTTTTCTTTCAATAGATAGAAAAATGCTGACTCCCTATAAGTTCCTTCTCCAACAACCTGACACCAAGAGTTAAGAGTTTTAATTGGTTTTAATTCAAAAAACTTAATAAACCTGTTATTTACAGGAATCTTTGCCTGACGTAAGAACTGTAACATTGATTTTGCTTTATTAACTGACCTGCATAGAACAGCTATTTCTTCAGGAGGTATACCTTTTTTAAGATTTTCTTTTATTGATTTGAGTATAATATCCTGATGTTGATTCATATCAGCATAAATTAATTTGGGTCTTGGTCCCATATTTTTATTATGAGCTTTTAGTGTTTTTATAATTCTTTCAGTATTATTTCCTATTGAATTATTAGCAGTATCTAAGATTTTTTGATGAGAGCGAAATGATGTGTTTAAAGTAGTCTCTTTGTAATATGGATGTGATTGGTATGATTTTCTGAAAAATTTAAGATTATATTTACTGGCTCCTCTAAAACTATAAATTGTTTGGTCGTCATCACCCACTACAGTAATAGAATAATTTTTATTTGCAATTAAGCCAATGACCTCATTCAAAGCATAATTATTATCCTGAAATTCATCAATTATGATATGACGATATTTGTTTTGAATATTTAACAAAACAGATGGGTTGTTTTTTAATATATCTCTCGCCTGAACAATCATATCTCCATAGTCTACTAATCCCATTTGAAGTTTAAGATCTTGATAGAAATTGAAAATATTGCGAACGTCTTTTAACTGATTGATCTCCTCTTTAGTTAGAATTGAACCACCAAATAAATCAGTATTTAAATTTTCAGGAAAAAGCAATTCATCTCTAAATCTGTTTATTAGTGATAGGGACGCAGAAGCAGCTCTCTGTGGATTGAGAGGAAATTCGTCCGAATAAAATGGCTTCAATTTATCAAAACTACTGAGAATATGGTATATAGCTTCGCTTTCTTCAATCAATTGCAATTGATTATTGATTTTCCCATACTCCTTAATTAACATATAGCAAAAGGAATGAAATGTGCTTATATATGATTTACGAGCTGTCTTTCCTATTTTTTTAACCAATCTATTGGTTAACTCACTGGCTGCTTTCTCTGTATATGTGATTACAAGAAGATTCTCAGGGTCAATTTTTAAATTTTCAGTTAAATAAATATATCTATATAGAAGAGTTGTAGTTTTACCAGTTCCCGCTCCAGCTACAATCATCAGTGGGGCTGCCTTATGGCATATCGCATCTGATTGCTCCTGAGTAGCCTTAAATATATCTCCATATGTAAATATCATAAGGGAAAATTAAAGGAATTGAAAACAAGAAACAGGTAAATTGGTCGTTTAGTATCAATAATATAATTTTTTAAATTCTTTATAGATAGAATCAAATAAAATATTTAACCTTTTAGATAGTATACAGTCTAAGGGGACAAATGCGATGCAAAGCGACCATGAACTCATTAAACAATTTCAAAGTGGAAACAATTCATCTTATGATGAACTTGTTAAAAGACACCTCCATTCAAGCTATCAATTTTTTCTTAAGTTCACAAAAGATCCAATGGACGCAGAGGACCTTGCTCAGGATGTATTCCTTAAGCTATATAAAACACTACATCAATTCCGGTTTGAGGCTGCGTTTACAAGCTATCTCTATAGGATTCAACTTAATACAGCCAATTCTTTTATTCGAAAAGCCCGTTGGAAAAAATACCTCCATCTTGATCAGACAGAAGAGCCTGCAAGTAGAGATAAAGAGATCGAGAATAATTGGTCGAAGAAAGAGTTATGGGACCAAGTTGCGTCACTCCCAAAAACTCAGAGAATGGTAATTATAATGAGAATTGCACAGGATTTACCTTACAAAGATATTTCCGGTATTCTTGGAATTAGTGAAGGCTCAGCAAAAGTGAACTATCATCACGCTATTAATCAATTAAAAACAAAATTTAAAAAAACACAATGAAATTTGAAAATCAACTGAAAGAGATTTTATCCACCGATTGTAATGAAATTAATGAAAATGAATTTATTTTGGAGGTACACAAAAGACGATCTCATAAAAATAAGAAAAATCAGCAATTAATGCAGACGATATTTGCTGGAGCATTTATCATCATGTTTGGACTAATCACTATAGGATCACTAGAAGAAACATCCAATAGGATTGACTATATAGTGACAAACACAGATACTTTTAGTGAAATAGATACATCTGCTTATTTAGAAGATATGGCACTATTTCTAGTTGATTCTGATGGAGATATATATGAGACAGTTGAATTTTTATTTGAGATGGATTTGAATATTTTAAATCAAGAAAGGGATATATAATCATGAAAAAACTAAATATAATTCTATTTTTTATATTCAGCACTTTTAGTTTAGGACAGCCTGAAAAAAAAGACAAAATGGATATGATGATCGCATGGAAGTTGACAGAACATCTCAAGCTAACAAGCGAACAGTCAGAAAAATTTTTCCCTAGATTTAGAGAGCATCGAGAGAGAATGACTAATTTGACAGAAAAAGAGCGGGCGCTATATAAGGAATTAAAAGAAAATATCGAACGGGGAGATGCACTTTCAAACAGCGATTTGAATAAGTATTTAAAAGAGGTATCTGACCTGAAAATAGAAAAAATAAAAAATCAGAATTCGTTTATTGATGATCTAGAAGGAAATTTGAATAACGTTCAACGCGCAAAACTGATTGGATTTGAACAGCGTTTCCGAAAGGAAGTAAAGGATGAATTGAGACATCATAAAAAAGGTTGGAGAAAGAAAGAACCTAATTATTTCAATAAGAAAGATAAACAATTCTGGAAATAATCTATAAAGGAGTGTTAGCATGACTTACTTAAAATATATTCTGATATTAATAGGGTTTATTTTTACTGCATGTGAATCTGAAATGGACTCATATACTTACAGAGAAGGTCAATTGAATAGCCTACTTGAAGGAGATGATGCACTTGGTCTGGATGGATTAGATGATGAAGGAGCTACTGATGACTATCAAGAGGGCATTGAAACTAATATT
>CAXRJK010000086.1:0-4767 GCA_964230865.1 Winogradskyella sp. | reverse complement strand
GTTTATACTTATTTAAAAAAAATTTACCATAAAAAATAGTTCCAGTTCCTAACATTAAGATAAAACTGAATAAAGCAGTAATACATTACTTCCTGAATCAAAAAATCTAAGTCCGTAAAAAACTCCAACAAAAAAGAATAGCAATGTTGTACATCCCGTAAAAATAATATGAAAGATCTTTAAACTCATTCTACCGTTACTAGGTTCATTTCCCAGAGCATGGGAATAAAAAATAAAACAAAAAAGAAAACAACTGTGAGAGCTAACAACCAGTAAATAGGTTTTACCTCATCGAGCAAGTGCATAAAATTACCTGCTACCAAAAACCCTTTAATAAAAGCAATTGTCAATCCAATCAGAATTGCAAGAGTAATTGATCCAAAATCAAAAAATGAAACAGCAACGGTTAAAACCGTCAATACAAAAAGCGCTAAAAGAACTTTTAAATAAATTGATTTATGATGTTCTAAATTTTGACTGCTCAAAATTGTCTCCTATAATAAGTAAAGCGTAGGAAATAAAAATATCCAAACTAAATCAACAAAATGCCAATATAAACCTGAAACTTCAACTCTGTTTGTAAACCGTTCTGGTTCTGATTTCCACATTTTTTTACCAGGACCCCATAGATAAAAATTTACAATCAACCCACCAATCACATGTAGTCCATGAAGCCCGGTGAGAGTGAAATAAATACCATAAAAATTATCAGTTGATGGAAATATTCCATGATGGAGCTTAGCACTATATTCAAAATATTTTATAACGAGAAATATCAAAGAACATAATAGAGTAATACCCATATATGTTTTAAATCCCTTAAAATCATTTTCTTTAAGTGCAATCCATGATTTTACAATGGTCCAACTTGACAAAATGAGATTAAAAGTATTGATAGTTGCCAATGGGATATTTAATTGAGCTTCTCCCCCTGGGGGCCATACAGGGGAACCTACCCTTAAAAGGACATAAGCCGAGAACAGCCCTCCAAACAACATTACTTCAGAAGCAAGAAATAGCCAAATCCCCAATTTAGCATTATATAATCCAGTTTCTTGCCTTGGTTTTACATTATAGGGTATTTCAATCATTCAATCTATTCCTATTTCTCAGTTTGAGGTGAAAAATCTTTGTTCGCTCCCGGCACACTGTATTCGCATGGTCCTCTATAAACAGTTAATTCTTTATCAAAATTACCATGAGCAATAGGCGGCGAAGGAGCAGCGTTCCACTCTATTGTAGTAGATTTCCAAGGGTTTCTCTCTGCGTTTTTATCTCGTTTTTTCAAAATAGTTAAAACTATATTTATAATAAACGGGATTTGAGCTAATCCCAAAAACCATGCTGAGTAAGACATAAATTCATTCCATTGTAAAACCTCCAGAGCATGGGCGTAAGATGCCCCTCCATCTGCGAGGCGACGTGATACTCCGGCAAGTCCTTGTATGAACATAGGCATGAATATTCCATTCATGAAAATGAATGAGAAATAAAAATGAACTTTTCCAAGCGACTCATTCAACTTATGCCCCGTCATCTTTGGAAACCAATAATAAATACCTGCGAAAATTGCAAAAATTGATCCTGGTGCTACCACATAATGAAAATGCCCAATTACATAATAAGTATCATGCAAGGGAATATCTGTAGGAGCTAAACCTAGAGGTAATCCAGTAAGTCCTCCAATTCCAAACATCGGCATCCATCCAAGTGCAAATAACATGGGTGTATTAAAACGAATTGATCCTCCCCAAAGCGATATAAGTAAGGCAGATAAAATAATGACAGATGGAATTGAAATTATCATAGTCGTCGTTTGGAAAAACGCACTCATAGCTTGTCCCATTCCAGTAAGAAACATATGATGAGCCCATACGATGAAGGACATAAAACCTAAGAAAACAACTGAATAAACCAATGCTTTATAGCCCCAGAGCGGTTTTCTTGTATTGTTTGCTACAACTTCAGCTACAATTCCCATCCCAGGGAGTATTAAAACATAAACCTCTGGATGAGCCAAAAACCAAAATAAATGCTGCCATAAAAGTGGACTTCCACCACCGGCGACATCTACAGCTTCACCCCCAACCACTAAACCGGATGGCATGAAAAAACTGGTTTCAGCAATTCTATCCATTATCTGCAAAACAGCTGCTGCCTCTAAAGGAGGGAATGCTAACACTAATAAAAAGGATGTGACCAACTGAGCCCAAACAAAAAAGGGTAGCCGCATCCATGTAAGACCCTCTGGCCTTAACTGGACAATGGTTACGATAATATTCATTGAACCAAGCAGAGATGATGTTATAAGAAACACCATTCCCAATAGCCAGACTGTCTCACCATTTTCAGCGATTATAGAAAGCGGTGGATACATTGTCCATCCCGATGCAGCAGGACCTCCCTCCATAAAAAAACTTGCGAACATGACAATACCGCCTACAAAATAGACCCAGTAGCTTGCCATATTTAATTTTGGGAAGGCCATATCAGGTGCACCTATTTGTAGAGGAACAACATAATTCCCAAATGCTCCAACTAAAATGGGAACCACACCCAAAAATATCATGATGGTTCCATGCATTGCTCCAAAGGCATTGTACATATCTGGAGATAAAAGCTTATCTTCGCTTAACAGTCCACCTATAAAAGGAACGGGCGTATCAGGATAGGCAAGCTGCCATCTCATTATCATCATCAAGACAAAACCAAAAAGCATAAAAAACAGAGCAGTTATTCCATATTGAATTCCTATGACCTTATGGTCCTGGGAAAAAACGTATGTCCAGATAAAACGTTCTTTATGATTGTTTGTACTGATGGACTCCTCCAAGGGATGTTTAATTAATATATTATTCTACAGAATCAGCCGTGAAGTTAATCAAAAGTAAAAAAACATTTCAATAAAAAGTCCTTTATTACAAATTTTTTGAAATTTGATATTGGTCTGCAGTTAATTATCATTAGCTATTCAAAATAAACCAAATTATTTTCTATTAAATACTGGTTCAAGAAAATATACTCCATAGACTTTTTCAAAGAAACTAATTGTTGATCATTCATCATTTTATTGATAATATTCCTTTCTTCTTTAGGGTCTTCACCTAAATTGAAAACCCATTCCTCTCCAGTTCTAATTCTTTTCATATATTTAAATGGAAAATCAATTACACCCAAAATTGTACCATTGTAGGGCTGAATCAAGAAAACCGGAGATTTATCAATTTCCTGTTTTAACATATCTTGACCTTGAAAATGGTGCGTTGAAGGCAAAGCGTTTATTGCTCCCAAAATTGTAGGAGCAATGTCCAACTGTGAGAAAACATTTACTTTATCCCACTTTGGCTGAATTTGGTCTTCCCAAAGAATGAGACATGGGATTCGAAATGACTCTTCATAGTAGCCCACTTCATTAAAATAAATACCATGTTCTCCGACAGGGAAAGAATGGTCTGCTGTAATCAAAATAAGGCAGTCTTGAAATTTCGGTCGCTTACTTATCTCTTCAAAAAATACCTTGAAACTATTATCAACAAGCCTGATAGAGTTTGCATAACGAGACCTTAACGATATAGGGTCATCATAAATTTCCTGCTTTTCAATAGGGATACTAAATGGAACGTGGTGGTAAGATGGAGTGATAGTTATAAACAACGGAGAATCATTTGATTCTAAAGACTCCAAAAAATGAAAAACTCTTTTATATAGTTCATCATCTGATAAGCCCCAGCTCCCCCAGGATTCTTTCTCAGATTCATCAACCAGTTCTTTGCCCACCAAATATTCGTCAAAACCATGAGTCAACATCATAGATCGAGTATTATCGAAGCCTGTACTATTGTGTCCGTTAAAAAAATAATTTTTATAGCCGACATCTTTTAGAGATTCTGCCAATCCCTTAAAGTTATTTTTTTCATATTGTCTATATACTTTTCCTTTATAAAGTGGCAATAGAGAAAAAAGTGTTGAAAAGTGACCTTTTACTGTTTGAACAGATGTTCCATAGAAGTGTTCTATATACACTCCCCTTTTAATCATTTGATTAAAAAACGGAGTGTACTCTTTTCCCTCATCATTTTCTGAATTCACAAAGCCAGCATTGAATGATTCAACCATTAAGAGAATAATATTAGGCATGTGTTGAACAGATTTATTCTTATTATCCGCCTGAGTTAAAAAAGGAAAAGAGTTTTCATCAAAATAAAACTTGTAATCTCTTTGAGGTTCTTGTAAATAATAGGCAAAAGTAGATCGGAAAAAATTTGTCATTTCATCAAATTGAATAACCGGAGTCGCCACAAATAAAATATAAACCGAAAGTACACTAAAATATTTTCTTTTTGAAAATTTATTGAATTTCAGTTAGGGTGTTTTTACCCATTTATAAAAAATAAATCCTATCCCTAAAAACGCAATATAAAATGCGGTTGAATCTATTCCACTCAGAATTACAAGTAATGATTCACTGTAAAATATTTCATTAAAATTATCTGCAGCTACAGCATAATCAAAGCTTTGCTTGGTCTTAACAAAATATCCAATTAAAGCACAATGAATGAGAACAAATACCGATTGAATAAAAAATGAAGTCCACTTAAACCGATCCAATGGAGATTTCACCAACAATAACCCAGATAAAATTAATACATAGCTATGAAAGATTCTCCAAACGTCTCGGGGAATTAATCTGAAATAATGAACTCCAGAAACATGTACAAATAGGAATTGAATTGTCAAAATAACAACTAATAATATCGCAAAAGATCC
>CAXRJK010000085.1:0-6916 GCA_964230865.1 Winogradskyella sp. | reverse complement strand
TTTTTTAATGAAATCTCTGAATGGCTGGATGATATTGAATCATTTCCATTTGAAAAAGCTATCTACCGAGCCTGTGAAATCAAAGCAGAGATTGTATCATTGGATGAGCAGGAAGGTGGGATGCGGCGTTTATTAAATTTCGGTCATACAATTGGCCATGCATTGGAAGCTAATTTGGGCTATGGAAAAATTCGTCATGGCGAAGCAGTCGCTCTGGGAATGAAATGTGCTAGCTGGATTTCTGAAAAGTTGAATTTCATGAGTAAAAGCGAAAATCAATTTTTAATTCAAACAATTGATAAACTCACGCTGCCATCTACTTCAAAGATGGATCCTGATTCTATTTTATCCTATGTGAAAAAAGATAAGAAAGTCAGAAACGGGGTTCTCCATTTTGTTGTATTAGATGCATTGGGGAAGGGAAATATCTGCGATAAGGTCTCTTATGATTTAATCAAACAATCTCTAAAAATCCTGCTATGAAATTCTTGATATTAAATGGGCCAAATCTCAATTTACTTGGCATAAGAGAACCTGAGATCTACGGAACGGAAACCCTAGATGATATCAGAGACTGGCTGAAAAGACAAGCAGACGCAAATCCTCATGATATAACATGGTTTCAATCAAATCATGAAGGATATCTTATAGATCAAGTTCAGGAATCAATAAATCTGTTTGATGGAATCATTTTGAATCCAGGCGCACTAACACATTATTCTTATGCCTTAAGAGACGCTATTGCATCCGTACAAACTCCTACTATTGAAGTACACCTAAGCAAAATTAGTGACCGAGAAGATTTTAGAAAAATTTCTGTCATTAAAGATAAATGTATATCCCAAATATCAGGTTTAGGGAAACATGTTTACTTAGAAGCTATAAAAACTTTAGTGAATCATCTTTAAATACAATTTTTAACGATATTACTTATTATGTTGGTTTACTATAAACATAATTGGTCCAATATCTAAATTGCATATTAAATCCCCGTTATTTTTTTTGCTTTAACAGCCACTCATATATATCATCATTGTTATAGGTTTTTGTCCATGAATCATGACCAATACCATTATAAATAGTTAGTTTTGCTTTACTGTTAATTGGTTTTAGAATATTGAATATTTTAGTCGAATTTTCTACCGGAATAACTGTATCAGCATCTCCATGAAAAAGCCAAATTGGCATGTCAATTAATCTATCAATCATTTTTAAATCTCCGCCACCACAGACTGGAATTATGCCAGCAAATAAATCTGGTCTCTCTATTGCAATGGCTATGGTACCAAAGCCACCCATACTTAAGCCGGTTGCATAGATACTATGTTGATCAATGCTATATTCAGATCTGAACTTTTCAATTAGAGATATTAGCGATTTCACAATGGCTGAATCTGACCACCATTGGTCAGATGGGCACTGGGGTGCGATAGTGATAAATGGAAACTCTCTCCCTTTTTTGATAAGTTTTGGGATACCGTGTATCTCAACAAGATCAATGTTTTCTCCTCTCTCCCCAGCACCATGAAGAAAAAGAACTAATGGGTACGTCTTATTTGAATCTTTATAATCTTTAGGTAAATAAAATAAATAATCAAGTTCTACTTTTATCATTACATTTGTTTCAAATTTTTCGATATTTCTTTTTATTTTTTCTGAAAATAAAATTGATGAAACCATTAACAATTTAAAAATGTATTTAAAATACTGCATTTTAATTACCTTATGGTTTATATCATAATTTTAATCTACCTCATCTTTATTTTTTTAATTATGAGGTAGGTAAAGTAATAATAATTTTTCCATAACTATTTCTTGATTCCATTAACTCATGCGCTTTAGGTAAATCAATAAAATCAAATCTATGTCCGACAATCGGTTTAATTCCATGTTCAATTGTAAATGAAACCAATTCATCCCAAGCCTCATTTAACAGTGATTCATCTTTAAGAAGATAACCTAAATGAGTAGCTCCAAGACTAGTTGATGATTCTGCGAGTTGATTTACTTTTGATCGGGGAATATCTTTCCATGTTTTTAACCATGAAAGCGGATTGAACTTGTTTAAATTCAAACTTGCAAACCCCACTACCACTGTTCTACCAAATGGGTTTAAAAGATTCATACTCTTTTTAAAAACATTTCCACCGACAACTTCCAGGACGACATCAACCCCCCCCTTTAGTTTTTGTCTAATAACTTTTTCAAAATCTTCTGTTTCATAGTTAATAGCCATTCCTATGTCAAGGCCTTTAAGCATTTTTAATTTTTCATTTTTACTTGCAGTACCGATAACATGGCATCCATAACTTTTTGCAATCTGAACTGCTGCAGTGCCAACACCGCCTGCTGCTGCATGAATAAGAACTGTGTCTTTTGGTTCTAATCTCGCTATTTTCATTAATGCCACCCATGCAGTTAGATAATTCACCGCGAATGCCGCATTTTCATCATCAGAAAATGTAATTATTGGATTGAGAGCTTGCTTTTCCGGAATTACTATTTTTTCAGCATAGGTTCCATATTGACAGCCAACTATTACCTTATCACCAACTTTTGTACTTTTAACAGATTCACCAATCAGGTCTACAGTTCCAACTGCTTCCATACCAAGTGTATAGGGTAGTTTAGGCGCCCATCCATATAACCCTTTCCGTGATTGCACTTCTGCATAGTTCAAGCCGATTTTATGTATTTTAACTCTAACTTCTTCTGAGGCAGGAATCGGTTCAGAAGTATCCTCAATTTTTAATACATGGGGCTTTCCATATTTTTTTAATACATAATTTTTCATTTTTAATTTATTTGTAATAATTTAATTTATCTTATTCCCACTTTTTTATAAAGTGATATTGCAATATAAAACCCCACAAATGTGGGGTTTTATAAGTGGTAATTTATTTCAGAAAATCATTGTGGCGGCTTCATCTCATTCATCGTAAAGAATTCATGATACTCAATATATGGTTCCACCATTTTTTTAAATTTTGGGTCTGACGCTCGTTTCGCCATTGCCGTCATATCAACATCCTTCATTATTATGATTGCAGTATTATCATTGGCCTTACCATATAGAAAATTGCCATTATTTACCTGGTCTTGGTTATTTTCATTAGAAAGAAATAACTTTTCCCAGGTTTCATAATCACATTTTAAATGAGCTATCGATGCCATATTTACTTGTGCCATATTTTTATCCTCTATTTTTTTATTATTTATATTATCATATTATATCTATCGGTTAAAACTAGGATTACACAAATAACTGTGTATCCCATCACACTTTTAAATAATTGGAGACGCAACTTAATCCTCTAAATTTCTTGAAAGAGTGTACTGTTATAATACAAAATAAATAAAATAATTACGGTTATTATTTAAATATAATATCAATAAATTCATATTGTACAATAGAATATCTATCTTTCAAAACAAATCACTAGGTTAGAACAATATATGTATAAATCAAATCCAACTCTAAAAATTGTTTTTATGGTATTTGCACTGAGCATTGTTTATTTTTTCCCAGCTTGTAATCAAATACTTCAACCAGAATCAGCTGAACTAATTGATGCAGACAATGATGGATATGATGACCGAGACATACTATTTCTTCAAAAATTAATTGACAACTCACAAGGATATGGAAATTCCCCTACTCCTACTATGGACCCAACTAGTATTGGAGATCAGATATGGATAGACGGCAGATTAAGATCTGTCATCCATAGCGGTGGATTAGGTGGATTTTGGCTCTACAATGAAATCCCAAGTGAGATTGAGGGAGCACAATATCTAAATAAAATAAAATTAACAGAAAATTATCTAACCCATATTCCAGAAGAAATAAAAAATATGTCTAGGCTCACAGAAATTAACTTAGAAAAAAATAGATTTGTAGGAGCCGTTCCTGAAGAGCTCTGGAAAAATAAAAACCTTACGTCTCTGGCTATCAACAATAATAGTTTTTCTTCTTTCCCCGGCTCACTTTGTGAAGCTCTTGACAATATCAACTATTTTTTATTTAGCTATAATAATTTTTGTGATATTCCAGATTGTATTACTGACCCAGGTGTTCAATCCTGCGACTGCTTTGATTACCAAAACATACCTCAGGAAAGCATATGTTTGGATCCATCCATTGCATGTAATAAATTTTTAGATGAAATTATTTCCAGCTGTGACCTAAGACAAATTTGGGGTGATGAAAACTTTAATATTCTAACATCTTTGGGCTCTGATGCGTGCCTGGATTGGAGCGGTAACTGTTCTGAACTTGTATCTGATACAATCTTTGTAGATAATCAGCTGTATATAGATGTGTCTGGTACAAGTTCAGATTGTAGCGGTGAAAATTCATACCTTGAATATCTGGACTGGTTAGGAGATGGAACCTGCGATGAGGAAGGTATAGTAAACTTTAGTTGTGGACAATTTAATTGTGATATGGGAGATTGTGGATTATTAAGTCTAAGTGGAAATTGCTATTGTCTAAGAGATTGCTCTGGCAATTGTAAATTTAATGAAATATGTGGATTATACTACTCCCAATATGGATATGATTGTTGCATTGATGATGGTAACTGTGTAGATATGACTGGCGATGGGATGATTCAAGATGCAATAGGGGATGGATATTGTGACGATGGCTCTAGAGGGGGATTTATATTTAATTGTCAAGAGTCTGATGGATTTGAATTTAATTGTGATGGAGGTGATTGTGGTGTCTGGGATGAAGAACTAGGCGAGTGTGTGGTTCCTGAGGGAATGACCTTAAAAAGAAGACCTGAGTTTTACAGTGAGATAAACAATGAGAATTAATATGATCAATAAAACAATATTCTTTTGCACACTTTTTTGTTGTACTCTGTTCGGGGGGTCAATTTCAGGGGTGATTCTTAATGAAAAAGAAGAACCTATGCCAGGTGCCAATGTACTCATTCAGGGGAGTAGCATTGGAGCAACAACGGATATCAATGGAGAGTTTCAGATTCAACGATTGGACGTAGGTAAATATGAGCTGAGAGTAGACTATATTGGTTATTATGGGCAGAGTGTTGAGTTCTATATTTCTAAGTTTGAAATTGATGCGGAGGAATGGGATAAGCAGGGGAATATTGAAAAGCTTGGAATAGATGCTGAAGAGAGAGACAATAAAATATTGAAAGGTGCAAATATTTCAAACGTCATAATAAAGCTAGTCCCTAAGCTGTTGGACTATGATGAGGTCATCGTGTCAGCATCAAAGTCACAGGAGAAAGTGTTTGATGCACCTATAACTGTTGCAATGGTAAGCCAAAGGAAGATAAAGGAATTCTCTGGAAACGATATTGGCCACGCTCTCAGTAAGGTTAAGGGAGTTGATGTTTACCAAGCAGGTAACGGCAGAACCAACATTAACACACGGGGATTCATGGCAGTGTTCAATGGCCGTTTTGTAACACTGTTAAATGGGAAGAAGTTTTCTGACCCTATCTTCAGAACTGCATATAACAACACCTACCCAACAATAATGGAAGATATTGAACGGCTGGAGTTGGTCTTTGGTCCAAGCTCCGCCCTGTATGGTCCGAACGCCCACAATGGGTTAATAAATATAATACCTAAGCACCCCAATGAGAAGCCCGGTTTAGATCTATCCTATACACAAGGCTCCTCTGGCTTTCAGTCTCAGAGATTGAGATATGCTAAGGCAGGAGATGTTTTTAGTTATAAAATAAATTTAGAGAACAGTCAATACAAAGAGTGGGACTATGATAGAGTTTATGCTCCTAAAGATATTCATAAAGATAATAGAATTTTATCAGGAGAATATTTTATTGATGAGAACAATAATGGCATGATAGATAGTGAAAATTACTATGATGCGGACCACAACGGTATTTATAATGGTACGAGCAGAGATGGCTATGACTCATATGATATTGAGCTGGAGTGTTTTTTGAATGGATGTGCTATTGATCCAGCAACAGACCTACCTACATACGTTTTGGATGAGTACGGAATAGAATATGATCCTGAAAATTTAATTTCTGTTGAAAAGGGAGACGCTAATGAAGATGGTGAATTTACATTTTTGGAAGATTTTGTAGATTGTGGCTATGATAACAGTGGGAATTACATATGTGAAGGAGATGAAGGGTGGCAACCCGAATATGGTGATGGCATGTATTCTGGTCCTGAGGGAATTAATCTATTTGAATCTGATTTTGAGAAAGATATCTATACAAGGAAATTATTATCATCATTCTATTATCAATTGAATAGCAAAACCGAGATATTATTTGAACCCTCGCTTATAAAACAAAAAAATTATATCCCATATGATATGGGATATTTATTTACAACTACCCTTTACTCAACTATCTCTACAAAGCTCTTACGTCCAAATTTTTCTGCTTCACTCAACTTTGATTATACGGATGGTGATATTATAACCAGCGAAGAATTATATAATGCAGCTCTAAAATTATTCAATGGTGATATTGATAGATCTGTTGATCTACTTTCAAAAGAACCGTTCTTGAAAACATATAAAACTGTTTCAACCTACGGGGACTTTTCAGGCTCAAAATATAATCTGACCCCATACACAAAATCTCTTATCTATGGGATGGACTTTAGATATGATTCTCCGAGAACAAATCGAAGCATCTTGAGAGATAGAGGTTCAAGCCAAAAATTTGTTTTTGATGGTTCACCCTTACCCGACTCAACAGTTGGTGAAGATATTAACATTTTACAGTACGGAATGTATACTCAGCACTCAGCAGATTGGTCAAATGATATTGAAACAGTCTTCGCACTAAGAGTTGATAAACATTCCCACTATGATGATTTTTATTTAAGTCCACGAATTGCGCTTAAGTGGAGCGGATTGAAAAACGCTAACATCAGATTGACCTATAACCGCGCC
>CAXRJK010000084.1:0-19996 GCA_964230865.1 Winogradskyella sp. | reverse complement strand
CAAATCCAAAAATCACAACGGGTGAGATTGAACTAGCTGTGATTGATTTGGAGCTCCTGAATGAATCTGCACCGCTTCCTTTTGTTTTGACTGACAGAGGCAATGCAGAAGAAAACTTACGGTTGAAATATCGTTATCTTGAGCTTCGAATGGAAGAACTTCAACAGAATATATTGGTTAGGCATAAAGCATATCAGGCGACCCGTCAATTTTTATCAAACCATGATTTTGTTGAGGTGGAAACTCCTGTTTTGATGAATTCTACGCCAGAGGGAGCTCGGGATTATTTAGTGCCTAGTAGGGTTCATAATGGAAAATTTTACGCACTCCCTCAATCACCTCAAATTTATAAGCAGATCCTTATGATTAGTTGTTTCGATCGTTATTTTCAGATCGTTAAATGTTTTCGTGATGAAGATCTAAGGGCGGACAGACAGCCGGAATTTACTCAAATTGATCTGGAAATGTCTTTTGTGGATGAGGAGGACATCTTCAAAAACTTCGGTGGATTGACTCAGCATATCTTTAAGGAAGTCCTAGGCGTTGACTTGCCATATCCTTTCCCCCGTATGACTTGGGAAGATGCTCTGAATACCTATGGCTCAGATAAACCCGACCTACGTTACGAAATGAAGTTATTGGATGTAAAACCATTTACTGACCAATCTGAATTTAATGCATTTAAATCTGTTGAAATGGTTAAAGGATTGCTTGTAAACGATGGGGCAAAATATTCGAGAAAAATTATTGATGAGCTCACGGATTTTGTAAAAAACCATAAAGCCAAAGGGCTCGCCTGGATGAAAGCAGAAAATGGTGGATTAGCAGGAGGTATCTCAAAATTTTTCCCGGACGATCTTCAAAAAGAAATGTGTAGTTCCTTACACATTAAAGATAATTCAATTTTGTTTGTCATTGGTGATGAGAAAACTACGGCGCAGAAAGCTATGGGAGCCTTGCGAGTAGAGATAGCAAATCGTGAACAGTTGGCTGACAAAAAGAAATTTAAACCGCTTTGGATTACAGATTTTCCTATGTTTGAGGTGGATAGTGATACAGAGAAACTAACATTTTTGCATCATCCCTTTACCTCACCTACCACAACCAATACTGAAGAAATGGATTCAAATCCTGGAATATTGAAAGCTCGTGCATATGACCTGACCATGAATGGATATGAAATTGCCGGAGGATCAATCAGAATACACAGACCGGAAATTCAGAAAAAAGTATTCTCACTATTGGGAATGAGCAACGAAGAGGCAAAAGAAAAATTTGGTTTCTTATTGGAAGCTTTGAAATATGGCACACCGCCTCATGGTGGCATTGCATTTGGATTTGACCGTATTGTCATGCTACTGGCAGGGACAGAAAACATACGGGATGTGATTGCGTTTCCTAAAACCACATCTGCATCCGCGTTAATGGAAAATGCTCCCAGTAGAGTAAGCCAGGAGCAGTTAGATGAGTTGGGAATTCAAATTAAAAGGTCTGAAGTTTAAATCAGTTTGACTGTCAACCAATTAAACTCAAAGTCTATTGTAACAAGATACTGTTTGATATACAAAAGAAAAATATGAAAAAATTATATATTTTATAATTTTCACTCCCGCCATTCATTAATTAGTCCGTCAGTGGTAATTGTTTTCAGCACTCTCTAGGTAAATTTTTATGATGAATATTAGTCACTTATTTTTCATAATCTATATACATAACTTTTTTTAATACTTATAACAGATTAATCTACTGTATGGCTCTAAATTATCCAATTGCTATCATAGGTCCAACTGCCATTGGAAAAACTGCTGTTGCTGTCTCATTGGCCAAAGTATTAAATGGTGAAATCATTGGGCTAGATTCAAGACAAATATATAAAGGAATGGGGATTGGCACTGCCCAACCCAAAATAGAAGAAAAGGACGGGATTCCACATCATTTAATTGGGTTAAGGGATCCCTCTGAATCTATTTCAGCAGGGGAATATGCAAAATTAGTTAAGGATAAGATAAATCAAATTCAGACTCGCAGAAAATTTCCTATCATTTGCGGAGGTGCAGGGCTCTATTTTCGGGCATTGACCATAGGTATTTTTGATGGGAGCGTATCTGAGCTGAATATAAGGGATAGATTAAATGTTGAATATGAAGAAAATCCTGATCGCCTTGTAGAACGGCTGATGACCATTGACCCCGCATATGGAGAGATTGTCCATATCAATAACAAAAAACGTCTGGTGAGGGCATTGGAAATTTATGAATCTACGGGTAAAACTCCCAGTGAACATTTTAAGAGGCAGAAGGATGGTTCAGGTGACACTCTAGATTTATTTTCTGTTTTATTGGAGCTGGAAAAAGAAAAATTAAATCAGCAGATTGAACTGCGAACCAAAGCAATGCTAGCGGAAGGTTGGGTAGATGAGGTAAAACAGCTCATCAAATATCAGACCGAATCAGAATTGGAATTTCCTGCTTTGGATTCAATTGGCTACAAACAGATTCAATCCTATCTAAATAATGAGATATCATTTTATGAAATGAAAGAGGAAATTATCATCAGGACTCGCCAGTTTTCACGGCGTCAGGTGCAGTGGTTCAAAAAAGAAAATATTGATTTGAGAATTGATGTATCTGGATTGAAAAAATTACAAATCGCGGAAAATATTTTGGATGGGTTACATAAAACTAAAGGTAAAACTCCTTGAAATAATCAAGTATTCTAAAGATTATTTTTGAATTGAATCACATGATATTCTGACCATAAAGTGATACACAATCCCCTGAGAGACTGTTAGGAAATTAAATCCATAACCAGAAAAGTGTACCATGATACCGAGATTTCTACAAGTCTTAAATTAGGTCATTAGTAAATATTAATATTTTCTGTATGTCCCTTTTAAAAAAATGTAACTTCTGTCTATTGAAACCCCTTTAAACCGATCCAGTGAGACGGCAAGGGCAGAAATAAAACCTCCGTACAGAGGGATTGATTAACTTCATTCTGCCCGGAGGTTTTTTTATTTAATATTATGAATATCAAGTCAACCAAACAATTGATGGGTGATGAGGACATTAGCCGAACAGTAAAACGGTTGTCCCACGAAATTCTTGAAAACTGTAATAATCCAGAACACCTTGTTCTGATTGGAATTCTCTCCAGAGGAGAACCACTGGCCCAGAGGATAAAAAAGGTTATTGAAGAATTGACTGGAAAAAATATTGATTTGGGGACATTAAACATTTCTTTTCATCGGGATGATTTTATGGAAAGACTTGTGGTTCCACAAGTTAAAGGGACAGATATTACTTTTAGCCTGGACAAAAAAATAGTAGTACTGATTGATGATGTACTGTATACCGGTCGCACTATACGGGCGGCTATTGATGAAGCGTTATCTTTTGGAAGACCTTCAAAAATACAGTTGGCGGTATTAGTGGACAGGGGACATCGTGAGATGCCCATCAAAGCAGACTATGTGGGGAAAAATATCCCAACCAGTGAGGGCGAACATGTCAATGTATTTCTTAAGGAAGTAGATGGGAAAGATGCAGTAGAATTACGCCAATATACTTCAGAGGATTTGCATGCTGAGTAATCGTCATTTACTGGGATTAAAAAACTATCCACCTGAGGATATACAAACGATCATTGACACTGCATTCCAATTTAAAGAAGTCTTGGATCGCCCTATAAAAAAAGTTCCATCCCTGCAGGGACAAACCATCGTAAATTTGTTTTTTGAGAACTCAACTCGAACACGAATTAGTTTTGAGTTAGCACAAAAACGATTGAGTGCTGATATGGTAAATTTTTCCGGTTCCGGAAGTAGTTTAAAAAAAGGAGAGTCGTTAAAAGATACTGTTCAAAATTTAGCTGCAATGAAGATTGATGCAGTGATCATACGTCATTCAGTTCCCGGGACACCAGTACAACTGACAAAATTTATTGATGCAGTGGTTATTAACGCCGGAGATGGAGCTCATGAGCATCCCACTCAGGCAATTTTAGATATGGTAAGCCTTCAGGAAGAGTTTGGTTCATTGAAAGGATTGAAAATTGGAATCGTAGGAGATATGGCACATAGTAGAGTAGCACGCAGTAATATTTTGGGGTTAACCACTATGGGAGCTCATGTAAAGTTATGTGCTCCTCCTACATTGTTACCTTTGGCACTAGATGGTTTCCCGGTAAACATTTCTTATTCAATTGATGAAATAATTGATTGGGCAGATGCACTGATTATTTTAAGGCTTCAATTAGAGCGCATGGGACAGACTCTCATTCCATCTATAAGAGAATATCGATCCTTTTTTGGAGTGACATCAGAACGGATAAAAAAACATGGAAAATCATTGGTTATTATGCATCCCGGTCCAATGAACCGGGGGATAGAAATTGATAGCGATGTAGCAGACAGCAAACAGGCGATTATTTTAAATCAAGTGTTAAATGGAGTCGCTTCCAGAATGGCTATTCTCTATTTGCTTTTAGGTAAGAAAAATTTAGAAAAATCTGATTGAGATTAACAAAAATTAAAATGATACTTAAAAAACAACCATCATCTCTTTTGCTTAAGAATGGTTTAATCTTAGATCCTTATGTAAAAAAAACTTATAAAGGGAGTATTCTATTAAATAATGGAAGAATAGAGAAAATTCTGAAGCAGGACTACCCTCAAGATGTAACTGTTTTTGATTGTACGGATAAGGTTATCACTCATGGATTTTGTGATGTTCATGTTCATTTTCGTGAGCCGGGCAGGGAGGACAAAGAAACACTGAAAACCGGATGTAATGCAGCACTTTCTGGTGGGTTTACTCGGGTGTGTGTAATGCCCAATACAGACCCTCCTTTAGATTCCCCTGAATCCATTCGATTTATTTTAGAAAAATCAAAAAATTTACCGATATACGTTCATCCTATTGGAGCTATTACCAAAAATCAGGGAGGCAGAGTCATAACTGAGATAGGAGAAATGATTAAAGCTGGAGCTGTTGCTTTCAGTGATGATGGTATTCCTGTTTCTAATGGTCAGATTTTTAGGTTGGCGTGTGATTATGCAAGTATGTTCGGAGTTCCTACAATTAATCATGCAGAAGATCCATGCATACGAAGAGGAGGAGTCATGCACGAAGGTACTGTTTCTGCAGAACTTGGATTTACCGGCAATCCTGATATTGCTGAATCTTCAATGGTAAACAGAGATTTGGAGATCAGTCAATTATCGGGGGTTCATCTTCATGTTCCCCATGTTTCTGCATTAAAAAGTATAGAACATATCAGTAAAAGACTAGAATTGAATCAAAATGTAACAGCTGAGGTCACACCACATCATTTATATTTTAATCATGAATCTATTCGCTCTTTTGATACCTCTTTTAAGGTAGCACCTCCTTTGAGAACTGAAAAAGATAGACAGGGATTGATCAAAGCGCTTAAAGAAGGAATTATATCTTGTATTGCTACAGATCATGCACCCCACACAATAGAGGAAAAGGAAGCAGATTTTAATGAAGCGCCATTTGGAATGATTGGCTTAGAATCTTGTTTTGGCGCAGTAAATAAAGTTTTGAAGAATGAAATGAATCTTTTGGAAATTATTCAATTGCTTACAGTAAATCCTCGAAAAGTAATGAGCTTTGAAACTGATTTATTTAAAAAGGGAGTTGAAGCGGAAATAACTATTCTTGACCCCAATCGGGAGTGGGTATTTGGATTAGATCATATTAAATCCAAATCACGAAACAGTCCATTTATTGGAGAATCTCTTTTGGGTATGGTGAGCGGTTGTTTTTCAAAAGGGAATTATTTTTTTCTTAGTTGACATATTTTAGAAAACAATACTATCTTCATCGGCTTTATTCGTTATCAAACTTATGAAAACACAATCAATCAAACAATCAGACGTTGAGCATAACTGGTGGGTTGCAGATGCCGATGGGCAGGTCTTGGGTCGTTTTGCCAGCAAGATTGCACAAATTTTGAGAGGTAAACATAAACCTGACTTCACGCCCCACATGGATATGGGTGACTGTGTTGTTGTGGTAAATGCTGAAAAGATACGAGTGACAGGTAAAAAGGAATCCGATAAATTATATTTTCGGCACACCGGTTATCCAGGATCAAAATCTTTTACCAGTGTAAAATTGATGAGAAAAACTCATCCTGAGCGAATTGTAAAGAATGCTGTAAAGGGAATGCTTCCACATAATCGTTTGGGTAGACAGATCATAAAGCATCTCAAAGTATATAAAGGGGATGAACATCCTCATAAGGCTCAACAACCTAAGGTATTGGATATTTAAATGACAAAGACAATGTTTTATGGAACCGGAAGAAGAAAAAGTTCTATTGCCCGTGTTTATCTCACAACGGGAAAAGGAAAAATAACTGTTAATGGGTATGACTATAGTGAGTATTTATGCCGTGGTCCGCTGGCAATGGTTGTAACGCAACCACTCAATGCAGTTGATTCACTAAAAAGTTATGATATTAATGCACAGGTCAAAGGAGGGGGTCTCACTGGGCAAGCAGGAGCTTTAAGGTTGGGTATCTCAAGAGCATTAGGTAGTATAAACGAAGATTTCAGAAAAGAACTAAGATCAGGCGGTTTTCTAACTCGTGATTCCAGGAGAGTGGAGCGTAAAAAATATGGTCAGCCAGGTGCCAGAAAAAGATTTCAATTTTCGAAAAGATAATGACAGAATTAAAATTTGATGATTTATTAAAAACGGGGGCTCACTTTGGTCATGTGACCAGTAAGTGGAATCCCTATTATAAACCCTATGTATTGATGGTGAAAAATGGCGTACATATTATCAACCTTGAAGAAACCATCAAAAATCTAAAAATTGCCATACAATTTTTACAAGATGTTGTTCGTAAGAAAGGTGAAGTTTTATTTGTAGGGACCAAAAAACAAGCTAAAGATATCATCCAGCAGGAAGCAGACAGATGTAGAATGTTTTATGTGGTAGAACGATGGTTGGGTGGTACATTAACAAATTTTTCTACAATAAAAAAGAGTATAAAGCGTCTTCAAATGTTAGAAAAAGAAGGCTCCAGTATTTATGATAATCTGACAAAAAAAGAGATTCAGATGTTGAATCGTGAACGTATAAAGTTGTCAGACCAGCATCGTGGAATTAAGGATATGCGTCGGTTACCTGAAGTGATTGTTGTAGTAGATGCAAATCATGAATCAACGGTGATAAAAGAAGCAAATCGCCTAGAAATTCCAGTAGTCGCAATTGTGGACTCTAACACAGACCCTCGCCCCATAGACTACCCTATCCCTGCAAATGACGATTCTATACGTGCTATTCAGCTTATTATTTCTTCATTATCTGATGGAATAATTGCAGCCAAAAACGGTGTAAAAGAAAATGAAGAAAACCTAATGGAAATAGAATCTTCTAGTTTGAATGCGGAAACAGATAGTGCGGAAGTTTCTGAAAATGTAATTATAAAAGAGGATGTCACATCAGAAGAAAAAATAGATGTTGATGAAATTGACCAGGATAATAAAGAAGAATATGTGGAGGTTCTTAAGGATGATGAAGCAGATAGGGAAGAAAAATCCAAAGAACAAGATTCAGAGGTGTCCGAAGATAAAGATAGTGCGGATATAGAGGAAGAATAAATCATGAGTGTAAACGCAAAACTAGTAAAAGAATTACGTAATAAAACTGGCGCAGGAATGATGGATTGTAAACATGCGTTGGTTGAATCTTCTGGAGATATAGAAAAGGCAGTTGATTTTTTGAGAAAGTCTGGAGTTTCTAAAGCAGAAAAAAAAGTATCCCGGGATGCCACAGAGGGAATCATATACTCCTATATCCATCATGGAAATCGATTGGGTGTTTTATTGGAATTAGGATGTGAAACAGATTTTGTTGCTAATACTGATGGTTTTCAGGAATTAGCCCACAATATTGCCATGCAAATTGCTGCAACAAATCCTATTGCATTGAGCAGAGAAAAAGTCCCACAGAGAGTTTTGGAAAGGGAAAAGGAAATATACAGTGAGCAAGCAAAATCTTCTGGGAAGCCGGAAAATATTATTGCAAAAATGGTGGAAGGAAGAATCAATAAATTTTATCAGGAGAGCTGTCTATTAGAACAAAACTTTATCAAAGATCCGGATAAAAAACTTAAGGATATCGTCACCGAAGCCATTGCAACTCTTGGTGAAAATATTACGGTGAACCGATATATCCGGTTTGCAATTGGCGAAACTAACTAACCAAATTATATATTATTATTATGAGTAAGCCTGTCTACAGACGGGTATTACTGAAATTAAGTGGGGAGGTGCTTGCTGGAAAGCAGGGCTTTGGCATAGACCCAATTCGCGCTGAATATCTTGCCAGAGAAGTGAAATCCATTTATGATTTAGGAATTTCTATTGGATTAATTATTGGAGCAGGTAATATTTTCCGAGGAATTCAAGCAGCTGGAAAAGGAATGGATCGTGTAACCGGTGACTATTTAGGGATGTTGGCTACAGTCATGAATTCTATTGCTCTGCAGGATGCTCTTGAAAAAATTGAGTGTGAAACCCGGACACTAACAGCTGTGAATGTAGATCAGATTGCCGAACCCTATATTAGGAGACGCGCACTCAGACACTTGGAAAAAGACAGAATTGTAATAGTTTCCGGTGGAACCGGAAATCCTTTTTTTAGTACTGATACTGCAGCAGCTCTTAGAGCATCTGAGTTGGAGTCTGAAATAGTATTAAAAGGAACAAAAGTGGATGGAGTTTATAATTTAGACCCAGAGAAGTACTCTGATGCAGTTAAGTATGATTTCATCAGTTATTCTAAAGTTTTAGAAAAAAAATTGAGGGTCATGGATTTGACTGCCATTACTCTTTGTATGGAAAATGCACTCCCGATTCATGTATTTAATATAAATTCACCTGGACACTTGAAAGATATTATTTTGGGCGCTAACTTGGGTACCTTAGTTAGTGAATAATTTATGATTGACAATATATTAAAAGATGCCCACCATCGAATGGATCAGGCTTTGACCCATACAAGAATGGAATTAGCAAAAGTTCGTACAGGAAGGGCGAATCCGGAGATACTTAATGGTTTAACAATTGACTATTACGGAACTATGACACCTCTGAATCAGCTTGCGAATATCACAATTCCTGATGCATCATTGATTTCAATTCAACCTTATGAAAAAACTTTAATTCCCGAGATTGAAAAAGCAATTTTACAAAGCAACCTTAGTTTAACTCCGAATAATAATGGAACAGCAGTCCTTGTTCCGATTCCACCATTATCTGAGGAAAGGAGAAAAGAATTAATTAAACACGTTCATCAATTAATAGAAGAAGGAAGGGTTTCTGTTCGTAATGTAAGGAGAGACGCTAACCAGCATTTAAAGACTACACAAACAGAAGATCACATATCTGAAGATGAAATTCACCGCGCGGAGCATGAGATTCAATGTAAAACAGATGAGCATGTGAAAATGCTTGGAGAAATGCAAACTATTAAGGAACAAGAATTAATCGAAATTTAAAGCAACTAATTTGATATTCTAAAAAAGCCCCAATAATCGGGGCTTTTTTACTATAGATTAGTTTTTATATATATTATCATGTAAGATTAGTCACATTTTGAATAACCACACCCTTGACAGGTTATACATCCTGATTCAAAATGTACTGGTGCACTGCAGTCAGGACAGATTGTTGTAGACTTTGTGGTAAAATCTGAAACATGCTTTGACTTTTCTTCTGACTCTTCTGCCATGGTAATTATTGGGCGTTTTCTGATTGGAAGTTCATCAGATAATCTGGTATCCAGATAATCATCCAATGCTTTTCCTATAGCATCAGGGGTAGATAATATGAGCCGTCCATCTTCCCACGTTGGATTAGGACCACTTATTCCTTTTAACTGTTTTACAATAGATTTAGGGTTTACTCCGGATCGAAGTGCTAACGAAATTAGTCGGCTAATAGCCTCAGATTGAGCAGCAGCATTTCCTCCGGCTTTTCCTATAGCGGTAAAGACTTCACATAGTCCATTTTCATCTTCGTTCACAGTAATATAAAGTGTTCCCTCCCCCGTACGAATTCTTTTGGTTTCTCCATAAGTTTTGGAAGGTCTGATTCTGGGTTCACTTTCATTTTTTGGAACAGTTTGTATAGATTTATTTTTCTGCTTTGCTTCTGTTTCCTTTTCAGTTACAAGAATTCCTTCTCTTGAGCCTTCTCTGTAAACTGTTATACCCTTTAAATTTGATTTATATGCTGTCATATAAATATCCGCAACTGTTTCACGGGATATATCTTCCCGTAAATTAACAGTAGAGGAGATGGAGCTGTCTATATAATTTTGAATTATTCCCTGCATCTTTACTCTGAAGAAAGGATCAATATCGTGGGCAGTTATAACGTATTCTGGGAGATCTTTGTCATCTTTAAATAATTTTTTTATAATTGGATGAAACACTTTGTATTCATCAAATGTTTTCCCGTAGCCATCATTTTGTTTTACTCTTCGGTGATATGATGTAGCAAAAATAGGTTCAATCCCTGAGGTTACTCTGGCTACTATTGCACCTGATCCAGTGGGAGCTACGGTTGTTAATGTGGAATTTCTAATTCCATATTTTTGGATTTTATTTTTCAGTTTTTTTGGTAAATCATGAATGAACTTACTTTTTGAATATCCATCCCAGTGAAAGTTTGGAAATGATCCTTTTTCTTCTGCAATTTGAATACTTGTTTCATAGACTGTATCTCGGAAAATGGTCATGATTTGATCTACAGTTTCAAGTGCATCTACACTATCATATTTTATTCCCATTTTAACTAGCATGTCACCTAAACCAAGAATCCCTAACCCAATACGACGGTCATTTTCAGCATTATTTTTCTGTGTATCTAAGGCATGCCTGTTCATATTATAATCAATGACATTATCTAAAAAACGAGTTCCTACGGTTATTATTTCCTTAAAAGATTCTATCTGAAAATTACCCTTATTATCAACAAATCGTTCCAGATTTACCGCTCCTAAGTTACAGCACCCACCATCAGGCAGAGGTTGTTCAGCACATGGATTGGTAGAGACTAAAGGACTGCAGTATTCGGCATTATGAAATTCTTTCATTGTATCCCAGAACAAAAGTCCTGGTTCAGCGCTCTTGTGGGCATGGAGAATGATTTTTTTCCACAGTGACCGAGCTGAAATTGATTTATATACAGTTCCATTATAAGTTAGTTCAAAATCTGAGTCAGATTCTACTGCATTCATAAATTCGTGTGTGAGTAATACAGAAATATTTGAATATTTTACCATATTGATATCATCGGTCTTAATTTCAATGAATTTTTCGATATCTGGATGATCTATCCTCAGGGTTTGCATATTTGCACCTCTGCGACCGTGTTGTGCAATAGTATTGGTATTTTCACTAAATAGATTCATGAATCCGGTGGGACCGCAAGAAAATCCCCCTGTACCATTTATCTGGTCCCCTGAGGGGCGGAGGACAGATAGGTCATGTCCACATCCTCCTCCAAACTTGTATGTCAGCGCTTCTTCGATAATTGTTTTATAAATACTTTTTATTGAATCATCACGTATCCCAACAACATAGCAATTATTTAAGGTGGTGGTGATGTCATCCCTTCCTGCACCATGCATTATGCGACCACCAGGAACAAATTTAAAATCTTCTAATGCTTCAAAAAACTTGACTTTCCATTCATCTTGCAGTTTTTTTGTTTTTTCTACTGATGAAAGTGCTTTCGCCTGACGCTCCCATAATTCCCAAGGATGGGTCTCCCAAGGAGCAAGGTATTTTTGCTTTAGGACATCTGCCCCTAGGGTGTCTTCTCCATAGTAAGAATTTATTTCATATTTTTCTGGTATGGGAGATTCAGAGTTACCTGCTTTAGACTGAATCTCAATTAAACTCTGCTTTACCCGAGGATCAAGCTCACTAATTCCAGTAGTATTTAAATCAAGTTCGATAGCTTCTGCCATATTTTTCCTTCCTTGGTAAGTGGATGGTTGACCTAGTTTCAACAAAAAGGCGGGTAAGTAAAGTATGTCTCCGGAATCAAAACATCAAAATTCCTATGGTTGGCAGATAGAAATCTATTTTACGAAATTAAAATTTCCTAAATTTTTTGTTTTTATCGTCGTAAAAAAAATATTTGGGAGAGGGTTTCTCACAACAGTTTTTTTGGAGAGCTTTTTCAACAATCCTATAACTGCTTGTTATACAATCGTTTAGAAAATAAATTTAGAAAAATAAATTAGGTGAAGAATACTTTGGTTCTATAAATGTTGTATGGTTAATGTTCACACTTGTTTTAACTTTTTTAAAAGTGATAACTTTTCTGTAAGCTTTGCGGGTGTTGTATAATGGTTATTACCCCAGCTTCCCAAGCTGGAGACGAGGGTTCGATTCCCTTCGCCCGCTCTCATACAACTACTATCAATGAACTATATTTTAATTTCAGTCATACAGTTAGTATTTCAAATATTATATATTTGTCTGATTGCCAGAGTGGTGGTTTCATGGTTTAATTTTTATTCTGAAGGTGAAATAGTGCGTTGGATATATAATATAACAGACCCTGTTATTAGACCAATTCAGCAGATGATACCTCCTCTTTATATTGGAATTGATTTTTCCCCCCTTATTGCCATTTTTATATTAGGATTTATTAAAAAATCCTTAATATGGGCTATAATGTAATTGTACTATCAATGATAATTAGTTTTGATGATAGTTTCTTTCTATTTTTAACTAACAATTTTATGTGAGGCTATAATGAAATACGGAATTTTATTGTTTTGTTTAGTTACCTTTGGGTTTGCCCAAACAAAACAAAAAGCAGATAATTTTTTAAATATCAAAGTTCAGGATGCATTAGTACAGGGTGAAATCGATGCACTTAGAAAAGATTATCTCGACCAGAAAAAGGAAATAAGGAAAGGATATAATGAGCGGATTAAATCACTTAAGGAAATGCAGAAATCAGATGTTAAATCCCTGACAAAATCTTTTCGTGAAAAATTAAGGCAACTGCGAAAAAAACATAAACATGTAAAGTTTCCTGAAAAACCTAAAAAAGAAAAATCAGATTTAAAACAAAAAGAAAAATTAAAAATAGAAAAACAACCTGAGAAGGGCTTGTGATGAAATTCGGTTTTAACTCATCTGTAGCTGTCACTCAAAATATAAAGGTAGAGGTACACAGCAGGTATGACCCCAGTGCATCTAACCTTCAGGAGGGACAGTATTGTTATATCTACCATGTAAGCATTAAGAACAAGGGAACTACTCCAGTCACTTTATTGAACCGCTACTGGCATATCACCGATGGATTGGGTAGAGTCCAAGAGGTCAAGGGAGAAGGAGTAGTTGGACAACGTCCCACTTTACAACAGGGTGAACATTATGAATATTCAAGTTTTTGTCCTCTCGAAACACAGTTTGGAGTGATGAAAGGTAACTATGAAATGGTTACAGACAGAGGGGAAAAGTTTATTGTGGAGGTAGCGCCATTTAAATTGTCTGTACCTCATGCTTTAAATTAATATTTTTCGAGTGTTTTCCCCGGTGAATATACCGCTTCTTGGTTGTTAATTATTTTATCTTTTTCTCTCCAGTTCGGTTTCATTTGTTCTAGAACAAACAATTTTGATTGGTCATTATAATGCACTGAATTTGGTTGGGTTGTAGCACTTCCGTATTGGTGTAGACTCTCTGAAAAAACTTTACCTATTTTACCCCATTTTACAAACATAAATAGACCATCACCACTGTGTCCGGCTAATTTTCCATTACCATCATAGCGGCTGTAAATAGCCCTAAGTATATCCGGACCTCCGCCCAAAGCTAAATCGGTTTCTCCACGTCTCAATCTTTGCACCTCACCAAATGGGACTTTTAGAGACCCATAATGTTCATACAATAGTTTTACAGCACTTCGGGTGTGCTGCAAGAGCGTGCTATCTTCCATTTTAATATATTGAAACTGAAGAAAGGACTCAGTGGCAAATATAGCTAGTGCAGCTTCCTCATTATTTTTGTCAGTGCACATATCCCAGTTAGATAAGATTTTACTAGCTTCTTGTAAATCCACGGCAGATTGATTATCTATAGCATTGATGATATCCTTAGTAATGGATGTCATTGCTGATTTCTGGGAATAACATTTGTCAAACTTTATATTTTTTAGTTTTTCAAGCGTTATGGTGTTTTCCTTGGAAAATAATTCATTTGCGCGAAATGAACGATTGTTCATATGAGTTTCCACTCCCCATTCATACGGAAAATCTTCAGGGTTCAAGTTGTCCTCACCATCAGTGACATAATATGGAGTTTGGTTTGTACTAAATAATACTCCACTTTCAGGATTAAGGATTTGAGGTGCTGAATTAAAATCTGATGTAGTTTTCCATAAAGTATTAGATGACCATCCAGGGAGATAGCTCTGCCAGTCATAGTTTACATTTCGTTTTGGAAATTTTCCATTATAAACATAGAAAATATTACCGGTATGATCTGCATAAACTGAGTTTAAAGATGGTATCCCATGAATTCTCATCGCGTCAGTCCATTCATCAAAATTGTTTGATTTATTCATTCGATACCATTGTTCAATTTGACGCACTTCACCCATTCCAGCATAACGAATCGCATAAGCACCATGATCAAATCGAAGTACAGGTCCATGCACTGACCACAATACCTCACGATGTATCGTCCAGGAAAAAGGTCCCAAAATTTTAAGTTTAATTTGAACTGACTTTTTTTCTAATTCCAGCCAATCACTTTCAAAACGGTATAAATTGGATTTTTCAGGGTGGATATCCAAAATATATGTATCAATCAGGTCTGGTTCGTTTACTGTATGAACCCAACCAAGACTATCATTGTGTCCAACAAATATCACCGGTGAACCAGGAAATAATCCACCGCTCATATTCCATCCCTCATTACTATAAACATGCGCTTCGTACCAAGCGGTAGGACCGTCCCAGGGTTGATGGGAATTAATCACCAGCATAGTTTCTCCATTTTTAGAGCGTTTTGGAGATACAGCAAAGCCATTTGAGCCAATAGGAGACTCTCTTTTTTGGGCAGATTGTAAACCACCAATTTCTGGCTTATCGGTAAGAGAAAATAATAGTTCTAATTCTCTATCAAGGCCGAAGAACATGGGTGTCCGAAACACAAACCCTGCCACAATATCCCTGGGCTCAACGGGGAATAAATTTAGTTTAATTTCTTCGTTGTGTTCATGGGCATAAAGATTAATTCCATCACAATAACCTTCCAACAGATGATGGATATCAGCGGATAACTGGGTTGAATAATATTTATCCACAGTTTCATAAATTCTCAACCATTCCATGAGGAAGTCTGTAACAGCCCCATCCTGTCCATTTAAAAGTCCTGACTTTTGTCTAACTAAAATGATAACATCTTGAATAGTACTAAAATCATCTTCACTATGGGCGTAAGCAAGTCCAAAGGCTGCGTCAGCATCTGAGTTACCAAAAATGTGAGGGACCCCCCAGGTATCCCGATAGATAGTAACTTCTCTGGATTTAATTTGGGATAATTCTTCAGTTGAAATTCTATATTGTGGACGCTGAACCCATTTCAAAATCAGAAATCCCATAAATATAAAAATAAGTGTGATAGGAAGAAGGTATTTTAGAAATTTATTTCTCATGATTAAACAACGATATTATTAAATTTCTCACTCATGTCAAAAAGGAAACCTGATAAACTTCCTAAAATTGTCCGACCTAAAAAGCCAATCATGGTTTATGATGGAATGTGTGGTTTTTGCAAATTTTGGATTAGGAGATGGAAACAACTAACTAAAGAAGGAATAGACTATATTTCTTTCCAAGATTGTGGAAATAAATTTTCTCCTCTATCTGAAAAGGAATATCAATCTTCGGTTTACCTAATTCATCCTGATGGAACGGTATTGTACGGAGCGGAAGCCGTATTTAGCTCTCTTTCCTCAAATTATTGGTTTAGATGGCTTATTTGGATATATAAAAATATCGGTATTTTTCGATCAATATCAGAGTTGGGTTACTCATTCATTGCAAACCATCGATTATATTTGAGTAAACTTACAAAGTTCTTCTGGGGTAATAATATTGAACTACCCTCCTATCATTTTTCACGCTGGATTTTTGTGAAACTATTAGGTGTCATTTATTTTATTGCATTTACCTCATTTTGGATTCAGTGGGAAGGATTGGTGGGAGCCAATGGGATACTTCCTGTTGCAGATTTTTTTGAACAGGTAAAAACCCGATTCGGAAGCTCAGGATTTTTTCGAGCTCCATCACTACAGTGGTTTTTCTCTGACTTTGGAGGGATGAATTTTATTTGTATCTCAGGAATAGTTATTTCCGTTATGGCAGTTATCGGACTCTTACCTAGAATTTCTATGGTCGTGCTGTGGATATTGTATCTATCTGTGTATACAGGTGGACAAAGATTTCTTAGTTTTCAATGGGATGTCCTCTTATTGGAAAGTGGATTTCTTGCAATATGGCTGGCTCCTAACTGTATGCTGTTTCGAAAATATGATTCACATACACTATCAACTGGATGTGTTTTTTTATTGCGATGGCTGTTGTTTCGTCTAATGTTTTTTTCTGGTGTGACTAAAATTGTTAGTGGTGATCCGGTCTGGACGGACCTGACTGCATTGACCTATCATTATGAAACTCAGCCCTTGGCTACCTGGACAGCGTGGTACATGCACCAACTGCCTGTTTGGTTTCATCAACTTTCTACCGGGTTTATGTTTTTTGTGGAATTGGTTATTCCCTTTTTTATATTCGGTCCAAGAAGGATAAAACTCATTGCATGGTTTTATATTTCCCTCTTGATGATTCTCATTATTTTGACGGGAAATTATACGTTTTTTAATTTGCTGACTTTGATTCTTTGTATTTTCCTTTTGGATGACTCTGTGTTGAAAAAATGGTTCAAAAATAGAGTTAATTTTCGGACTCTTCATCAAACAAGTTCAATAAAATGGACCAGTATAAAAAGACGCGTTGCTTTTATATTTGTTTTCTGTATTGTTATTCTGAGTAGTGCTCACACTTCCATTCGCTATTTTCCGGATTTTAAATTTCCTCAATTCATTCAACAATCATTGCAAACAATTCGTCCATTTGGTATTGTAAATACATATGGATTGTTTTCTGTAATGACAACTTCTAGACCAGAACTAGTTATCGAAAAAAGCCAAAACGGAGTCGATTGGGAAGAGATTCGATTTAAATGGAAAGCAGGTATGGAAATCAGTCCTCCTAGTTTTGTTCAACCCCATCAGCCGAGATTGGATTGGCAAATGTGGTTTGCAGCTTTGTTCTTTGAACAGGTAGATGAAATCTATTGGCAAATGAACACAAATGAACCAGAGTCTTTTCAAGATCATGCTGCATTTATGAACCGGCTGAGGATACCTTCTGGGTATCATTGGTTTTATCGGTTTTTAAAACAAATTTTAAAAGGCTCTCCAGCTGTTTTAGAATTATTGGATAATGAGTTCGAAACACCAAAGTATTTAAAAGTTTGGCTCTACACTTATCAATTTTCCGATTTGAAGGTAAAAGAAAAATCAGGTGAGTGGTGGGTAAAGAACCAAAAGCGAATATTGATACCAGAATTTTCTTTGGCTGATACTCAATGATTAAAAGAAAACCTATTGAATTTCCCAATTTCACCCCTTACATTTCCAACTAAAGGAGAATCATTTTTCATTACTAACATGGGAGAATGTGTTCATGAAAACTATGCAAACATGGCTGGATGAGTATAGTGAAAGTCATCAAAATCCGGTAAATAAAAAAATTCACTGGATTTGTGTCCCTCTCATTATGTTCAGCACTATTGGATTATTCTGGTCTATCCCTCACAGTTATTTCCCTGATACGGGACTAGGGTTTCCTCTAAATTGGGGGATCATATTTATAATTTTTGCCATGATGTTTTATGTTAGACTCTCAGTTATAATGTTTCTGGGAATGACACTGATGGGAAGTTTACTCATCTTCGGAAATCACTGGCTTTGTCAAAAAATTAGTCTACCTTTATGGCAAACATCGCTGTTAATCTTTATTCCTGCCTGGATTGGACAGTTTATAGGTCATAAAATTGAAGGTAAGAAACCATCCTTCTTTAAGGATATTCAGTTTTTACTTATTGGCCCCGCATGGCTTTTATCCTTTATTTATCAAAAATTAGGGATACGTTATTAAACTAATTATCATAACTGATTATAATAATTATTAAAGGATAATCACTATGATAATTGATGTCTTATTACCTTTATCTCTTATTTTTATAATGTTCACATTGGGACTTGGCTTGACCATTGAAGATTTCAGAATTGTCTTTCGTTTTCCAAAGGCATTTGCAGTGGGTATTATAAATCAGATGATCATACTACCTTTAGTTTCATTTATTATTGTATCCCTTATAGTCTTGCCAAATGAAATGGCTGTGGGGATGATGATCCTTGCCTGTTGTCCTGGAGGTGTAACTTCCAATATAATCACTAAACTTGCAAAAGGTGATACTGCCTTATCTATTTCATATACCGCAATAGTGAGTATAGCTACTGTAATTACATTGCCATTGATTGTTGGGTTTTCTATGGAATACTTTATGGGATCTGATGCTCCACATATCAATATTCTTTCTTTAGGATTAACAATGTTCATTATTACAGCAGTTCCAGTCTGTATAGGTTTATATGTCAATACAAAGTATAATACATTCGCTAGTTCATTTGCTCCTATTGCCAATAAAATTTCGACGATATTATTTATAATAATTGTAGCAGGAGCACTTGCAAGTGAATGGAATGCGTTTATAAATAATTTAAGATCTCTGGGACCTGCAATTATTGCACTGATTATATCAATGTTATTCATTGGCTATAATAGCGGTAAGTTGTTCAATATGAACAAAAAACAGGCAGTTACCATAGCAATAGAATCAGGGATTCAAAATGCCACAGTAGGAATCACAATTGGAAATTTAATTCTTAATCAAACCAATGGGTTATCCATACTAAGTCTTCCCTCAGGCGTATATGGAATTTTGATGTATCTGGTCTGTTTCCCGTCTATATTTTGGGTCTTAAACCGAAAATAATTATTTTCTATTTCTGAGGATTAAATATTGAACTATAAAGAAAGAGTACAAGAAACAGCACAAAAGAGAGCAAAGAGATTTCATCAAGGGAAAAATCATTGGCATGTAAACAAAAGATCTTCTGTAATAGTATGTAAATTTTGTGAGACCAAAATTCCTGTATGGAAAAATCCTACACATTGTCCAATTTGTTTTGACGGGAAAGACTAAACCAAATCCACTCAATAGATGGGAAAAGAGAATAATAGGATTTATTCTATTTTCATTGACCCTTTTATATCCTCAACCTCCTGAATTCAATTATAATGAATCACCATATTCAGCAACCGTTCTGGGACAGGCATTCTTTGACACCTACCCAGCTTCCAATGGAGATTGGATAGCCGCTTTTGATCCCAATGGGATTTGTTCAGGAAATTCAGAAATAGTTGAGTTTGACAATCGTTCTAATTTCATACTAGAGATATTTGGAGATGATCCTTCCACAGAAAGTATAGACGAAGGGTTAACGGAAGGTGAATATATTACATTTTCATTCTTCGATTTTTCTTCTAACATCATCATACAGGACACCACGAAAGTTTATGGATGGGAAAACCGAAACGGTGGATGGCTGAATCTCAATCAAAATGATTCGCTCCTAACTCTCATTAACGAATTAAAGTTGAACCAACTTCAGGTTATTGGTAGTCATAACAGTTACCACATTGCTCCGTATGATACTCTTATGGGTGTAATCAATGTATTTGCTCCTGAATTAGGAATGTCCATTGATTACACTCATGAAATTTTATCG
>CAXRJK010000083.1:0-8366 GCA_964230865.1 Winogradskyella sp. | reverse complement strand
TGATTGCGGAATTTCATCACGCTGACTAGCTCTTTCTTCCTCTAACTTTTCCTTTTGATCTCCTGATTTAGCCATGGTTGATTCAAGTCTTGCTCGCCTTTCAGATAAGTCTGTTGTGAGGGTTTCTAGATTCTCCTCTTGTGATTTAACCTTTTCGGTTAATTGACTTTTCTCCTCGAGCCGTTCCAATTCATTGGTTTCCATCTTATCTATAGATTCTTTTAAATAATCAATTTCAACCATCAGCGCATCATACTGGCGATTGTTGTTAACCTTGAACAATTGATCTTTAAGAGAATCAATCTTTTCTTTTGAACTATTAATTTCTACTTCTATTTTATTCATTTCCACTTCAATATGTTTTAATCGTTCCTTACCCTCTTCTAACTCATTTATTATTTGAGTCTCTTTAGATTTAAGCTCATCAACCTTTACGGGCAAATCTCCTAAATAGCTTCGTATCTCAGAAAGACTACTATCGATACTTTGAAGTTCTTTCAAATGATGAATAGAGTTCATACTTCTCCTTATTTAATTAAAAAAATGCAACGAATAGGTGGTGCACATAATATCTAAAAGTAAGCTTGGGTGCCAAGCTTATTGGTAATTTTCTGTTGTTTATATATATTATCACTTGAGGCGCTTATTAGTTCAACCATAAATCAGTCTCAACTGAATGAATTTCAGGCCACCAATTTAAATCTTTTTTTATATCTTATGAACAAACATAGTAAAGCATGGTATTTCTCATTATTAATTTTCAGCTCTCTATTTTATCAAAACATTAAATAATATATTAAACAGTGAGCTCAATTAAAGGAATTAACAGTTCTTTTGTTGCCCGCCATATTGGGCCAAACAAAACACAAATTCAAGAGATGTTAAAATGTTTAGGAATTAATTCTCTGGATGAATTATCCAACATTGTTGTTCCTAAAAATATTTTAATCCAATCCGAATTGGATTTATCCCAAAAAATATCTGAATATGGCACAACTAAACGGCTTCAAAGATTTGCAGAAAAGAATTCTGTCTTTCGGTCCTTTATTGGAATGGGATATTATGGTACAATCGTACCAGGAGTAATTAAGCGCAATATTTTAGAAAACCCAGGATGGTATACGCAATATACGCCCTACCAGGCTGAGTTAAGTCAGGGCCGTCTAGAGGCATTGTTGAATTTTCAAACTATGGTATCAGACTTAACAGGATTACCTCTAGCCAATGCTTCTCTGTTAGATGAGGCCACTGCTGCTGCGGAAGCAATGGTTATGTTCTTTAATGAAACCCAAAATCCAAATAAAACTACATTCCTTGTTTCTGATAGTTGCCACCCCCAAACAATTGATGTCCTTAAAACACGGTCAGAACCTTTAGGTATAAAGCTCGACATCAAAAATCATAATTTGTTTGAATTTCATGAAACAGTGTTTGGTTCTTTGATTCAATATCCTGACACTGAAGGCGCTATCCAGGATTTTTCAAGTTTGTGTGATTCGGCTCGATCTAATAAAACTTTTATTTGTATGGCGACAGATTTGTTGGCTCTGACTTTACTTAAAACCCCCGGTGACATGGGAGCTGATGTGGCGGTTGGAAGTTCGCAGCGGTTTGGCGTTCCTATGGGGTATGGGGGGCCACATGCTGCCTTTTTTGCAACCACAGATAAATTTAAACGGAAAGTCCCTGGAAGAATCATTGGTGTGTCCCAAGACGCTCAAGGAAAGCCTGCCCTTAGAATGGCTCTCCAAACCAGAGAACAACATATTAGAAGAGAGAAGGCGACATCCAATATTTGTACGGCCCAAGTATTGCTGGCTATTATATCTGGAATGTATGCGGTATATCATGGTCCCCATGGATTAAAACGAATAGCGAAGCGAGTAAACCAACTAGCATCAAAGTTTGCTGTTTCAATGAAAGATGCTGGTTTTAAGTGTCTCCATGATACTTTTTTTGATACAGTTAAAATTAAAGCACAAGAAGGATGGCAAGAAAAAGCGGAATTAATGGAACTAAATGTTCGAAATTATGGAGATGGCCATATAGGTGTTTCCTTTGATGAAACAACAACTAAAAAGCACTTGGTTAAACTTCTGACAGTCTTTGGGGCAACTATTAAAGATGAAATTGGCTATATACTACCAGAAAGCCTTTTAAGAACTTCATCCTATTTAACGCATCCTGTTTTTCATGCTCATCAGTCTGAAACAGAAATGATGCGCTATATCCATCGATTGGAAGTGAAAGATTTATCTCTTAATACAAGCATGATTCCGTTGGGTTCTTGTACCATGAAGCTCAATTCAACCACCGAAATGGAAGCAGTAACTTGGCATGAGTTTGGTAATATCCATCCGTTTGCACCTAATAATCAAACACAGGGTTATCGTGAACTCATCTCTGAATTAGAGAATTTCTTAATTAAAATCACGGGATTTGATAATATCTCTATGCAGCCTAATTCAGGAGCACAGGGCGAATATTCAGGGCTATTAGTTATCCGTGCTTTTCACCAAGCCAATAGGGAACACCACAGAGATATCTGTTTAATCCCAGCATCTGCTCATGGAACCAATCCTGCATCAGCTGTGTTGGCTGGTATGAAAGTTGTAGTAGTTGATTGTGATAAACACGGCAACATTTCAGAAGAGGATTTAAAAACCAAAGCTGAAGTCCATAGTGAAAACTTGGCGGCTGTGATGATAACCTATCCTTCTACCCACGGTGTTTTTGAGCATACGATTCAAGAAATATGTGATACTATTCATTCCCATGGTGGGCAAGTGTATTTGGATGGTGCTAATTTGAATGCAATGGTGGGCTTGTGTAAGCCCGGTGAATTTGGCGGAGATGTTATGCATATAAATCTCCATAAAACTTTTTGTATTCCCCATGGGGGTGGTGGACCTGGAATGGGTCCTATTGTTTGTAAAAATCATTTGGCTCCATTTTTACCCGGACATTCTCAAATAAAAACTGGTGGAGATAGCGCAATTCATGCTGTGTCAGCAGCTCCCTATGGCAGTAGCAGCATATTACCTATCTCTTGGGCATATATAGCTATGATGGGGTCAGATGGCTTGAAGAAGGCAACACAAGTAGCTATTTTAAACGCAAATTATATGGCAATGAAATTGGAAAATTATTTCCCGGTTCTTTATCGGGGCGTTAGTGGCTACAGTGCACATGAATTCATCATTGATTTAAGAGATCTACGGAAGGAGTCCGGAATCTCGGATGAAGATGTTGCAAAACGACTTATGGATTATGGATTTCATGCGCCAACAATGTCTTTTCCAGTACCGGGAACACTTATGATTGAACCAACCGAAAGCGAGTCTAAAAAAGAATTGGATAGGTTTTGTGATGCTATGATTTCTATTAGGACTGAAATCCAAAAAATAATCGATGGCACCTTTGAAAAAAATGATAATCCACTTAAGAATGCACCCCATACAGCAGAACGAGTTGTTTTAAAAGAATGGAATCATAGCTATTCACGCGAAGAGGCGGTTTATCCTGCGCCCTGGCTAAAGGAGCATAAGTATTGGCCAACGGTAGGACGTGTAAATAATGCGTTTGGTGATCGTAATTTGGTCTGCACCTGCCCACCAATCGAAAATTATGAAAACTAGACTTATCCTAAGTTTTGTTTATCAAACAATGATATAATATAACTCCTCACTATTCTACCAACAACCCTTCTTGCTCTTCCATTAACTCCAAATATTCTGATTCTAGCTGATTCATCACTTTCATTGTCTGCTGTAGCAATTCATAATTGTCTCCATTGGCAGGGTCCTGCATACTCGCCCGCTGAGAGTTCAGTTCTGAATCAATTGACCTAAAACGTTTTTCAATCCACAGTAATCGATTTTGGATTTTTTTTCGCTCTTTGTAGTCTGACTTTTTCTTTTTTGTAGTTCCCCTTTTTTTATTTTCAGATTTTTCTAATAACTCTGAGCCTTTTTTCCATATATAATAATCATAATTTCCTTCAAAAGTCCGGATGCCCCCATCACCAACTTCACAGGTAAGGTTTGTCACATTGTTAAGAAAGTGGCGGTCGTGAGAAATACAAACAATTGAACCCTTAAATTTCTTTAAAGCTTTTTCTACCACATTACGAGTCAGGATGTCCAAATGATTCGTTGGTTCATCTAATAATAATAAATGAGACGGATTCACTAACATCCGTGCCATAGCAATTCTAGCTTTTTCTCCTCCTGATAAAACTTTTACATATTTTTCAATCTCATTTCCCGTGAACATAAAACTTCCTAGGTAGGTTCTAGTTTCTGTTTCACTCCAGCCGTGACTCACTTTTTGGATGGATTCAAATACCGTGTCTTCTGGATCTAATGTTTCTAGTTGGTGTTGGGCATAGTAAGCATGATTTACATTACTACCAAACCTAACTGCGCCCGATGTGGTTGGCTCTACACCTGCCAACATCTTGAGTAAAGTAGATTTTCCGGCACCATTATGTCCAACTAGTCCAACTTTATTGCCCCGCTCAATTACCAAATCCATATTATTGAATAACCCTATATCACCGTAGTGCTGTGTTACATTCCGGAATGAAGCCACATTTAAGGGTGGAAGACTTGGTTGGGGTAACAACAAATTAATACTTTTACTATCTTCCGTTGGCTCCGCAATTTTGTCCATTCTTTCAAGCATTTTTATTCTGCTCTGTACTTGTGTCGCTTTCGTGTTTTTATATCTAAACCGCTCAATGAATCGCTCTGTGTCTTTTATCTGCTTTTGTTGATTTTGATAGGCATTTCTATGCTGTTCCAACCGCAACGCCTTGTCTTCCTTGTATTTTGAATAATTCCCATGATAGAGTGTAATTTTTTTTAGATCAATCTCAAGGATGTGATTAACAGATCTGTCCAAAAAAGCCCGATCGTGACTTATCATAACTATAGCACCTCTCCACTCAGATAAAAATGATTCCAGCCAAATGGTGGCTTCAAGGTCTAGATGATTTGTTGGTTCATCTAAAAATAATATGTCTGGTTCTTGCAACAAAATAGATGCTAGAGCAACACGCATACGCCAGCCACCAGAGAAAACATCCATAGAATCACTGAATTTATCTTCTGAGAATCCTAAGCCGCTCAGGATTTTTTTTGCCTTTTCCTCCAATGTCCAACCACCTAAAGCCTCAAAGCGGCTTTGCGCTTCGCCGAGCTGATTCACCAACTCAATTTTCTCAGGATTATCTGCAATAGTATTGGATAGTTCCAGCATTTTCCCTTCAATTTCCCGCAATTCTGGATAAGCTCTCAACACTTCTTCTAATATGGTAAGACCCGTTCCAACCACAATGTCTTGAGCTAGATAACCAATAGTAATAGATTTATCTATTTGAACCTTTCCAGAGTCGGGGAGCTCTTTTTGAAGCATGATCCGAAGTAAGGTGGTCTTTCCTGATCCATTAGAGCCCACAAGGCCTGTACGCATTCCGTTCTTTATAAAAATATTTACATTGGAAAATAATTCACCATCCGGATAGGATTTTGAAAGGCTTTCTAAGCGAATCACTATCTATTTAAATGAGAACACCCGTGACACAAAAAAAGAGATTACAAATCTCCTTCTACCACACTACCCTTGTTTAAGGTCAGCCTTACAGAATGAATTGAATTGACTAGATTTTTGTTTCCTTCTGTCTGAATCTGAATATAGTTATCAGTGTGACCAAAAAGTTTGCCGTTTTTAATGTTTTCAAATAGAACCTTTCGATTAGTATCTAAAAACTGATCATAAAATTTTTGCCGTTTTTTATCCGATAAAATATGGAGCATTTTACTGCGCTTCGCCCGGTTCTTTTTTGATACAGTTTCATCAAACATATATGCATCCGTGTTGAATCGTTCGGAATAAGTGAACACATGGAGATATGATATGTCTAGTTCGTTTAAAAAATTGTATGTGTCCAAAAAATCGTCATCCGTCTCTCCAGGAAATCCAACAATTACATCGACACCAATGCAAGCTTCAGGTATCAAATTCTTTATTTTTTTCACTCTATCTTCATACAGTTCCCGTTTATATCTTCGGCGCATTGCGCTTAATATTTTATCTGAGCCGGACTGCAAGGGTATATGAAAATGGGGCATAAATTTTTTTGAATCAGCACAAAACTTAATAATTTCATCCGTAAGCAAGTTGGGCTCAATAGATGAAATTCGTATTCGATCAATGCCATCTAAATCGTCTAACTGTTGAATCAGATCAAAAAATGTTTCTTGCGTCCCTTTTCCAAAATCACCGATATTTACACCAGTTATTACTATCTCTCTGGCACCTGTTTCAGCTACCTGTTGGGCAACGCTGATTGTGTTTTCAATGGTGTCACTGCGACTTACTCCTCGTGCAAAAGGTATTGTGCAAAAAGAACAGCTATAGTCACAGCCATCTTGTACCTTAAGAAAGGCCCTTGTCCGTTCTCCTGATGAATAGGAAGGTGTAAATTTATGAACATGATCAATGTTTGATTGAATGATGGTTGCGCTACCATTAAGGTCTACCTCATCCAAAATTTTGAGTAAATTAAATTTTTCCTCAGCCCCTAGAATGATATCCACCCCTTCAATGTTTGCTATTTCTTTAGGGTTAAGCTGGGCGTAGCATCCTATAACAGCTAACGAAGAGTTTGGGTTCCTTCTCTTGGCCTGGCGAATAAGCTTGCGTGCTTCCTTATCAGCCCTATCTGTAACAGAGCAGGTATTTAATACATAAATATCTGCCTCCTCCTGATAGTCTACCAGCTCAAATCCATGACTTATAAAATCACGCGATATGGTTGAGGTCTCCGAAAAATTTAGTTTACACCCCATGGTATGAAATGCAACACGTTTGGCTGGTGTACTCATAAGAATTAAATTATCTGCTAAATTTTAAAATTAAGGATTAAAGCGCTCTGATTGGTTTTAAAAAACAGAACGAAAATTACTACAAATTTAGTTTGGCCAAACTATTGTGGTTTTTAATTAAATAAAATATTAAGTTACAGTCTTGGAAGGCTTTTTACATTATTATCTTGAATTCAAAAGATCAAAAATTGCTTTTATATAAAGTGCTTAATTTTTTCAAGCTCCTTAATCTTTTTCTTTTTTCATTTTCATTTTTTTCTTGTAATTCAGCGATAAAACAAACCCCTGAAACATATCGTAATCCAATAATTTCTGGTTTTTCACCTGACCCAAGCATTTGTCGAGTAGATAACAATTTTTATCTGGTCAATTCAACTTTTGAATATTTCCCAGGGATCCCAATTTACCACAGTAAAGATTTGATAAATTGGAAGTTAATTGGCAACGCATTTGATACCATTCATCAAAATGTAAAAATGGACTCAATTAACTCTAGCGCAGGAATTCATGCTTCTACAATTCGTTATCATAATAAATTATTTTATATTATAACAACAAACAATTTAAACGGCAAAATGGTCAATTTTATTTTGACATCTGATAAACCTGAAGGGCCTTGGTCCCGACCTTACATTTTAAATAATGCTCCTGGTATTGACCCATCGCTATTTTTTAATGATGACGGAAAAGTATGGTACACGGGTTCCCACGTTCCTCCTGACCCTGAATTCGATGGTCAAGCAGAAATTTGGATGCAAGAGTTAAGTTTAGATCAAATGCAATTGGTTGGTAAAAAGTACTATTTAACTAGGGGTTTTAGCGGAGGGACATGGGCAGAGGGACCACATATTTATAAATATGGTGATTATTATTATCTTATGATTTCCGAAGGAGGAACATTGCATAATCATGCTGTAACAATTTCCGCCAGTAAAACAATCACAGGACCCTATATTGCTAATGATAGAAATCCAATATTAACACATCGACATTTAAGTTTGGACCACCCAATTATTGCGGTGGGTCATGGTGATCTCATACAAACACAAGAGGGAGATTGGCATATGGTTGTATTAGGCTTTCGTCCTATTGAAAAAAAACATAAAAACCTAGGACGTGAGACATTTTTATTACCTGTAACCTGGGAAACAGAGCCTTATTGGTGGAAGGAAGAAAAAATAAGATGGCCAGTCTGCAGTCCAAAAACCGGAAGAGTTGAGTATGAATATCCAGTTCCATTTCATGGCACAAGGCAAGTGAAAATAAATGAGTTTAATGATGATTTTAATGAAGAAAAACTTAACGTTGAGTGGAATTTTCGTAGAACCCCTACTGCACCTTTCCACTCCCTGATTGAAAAGCCAGGTTTTCTTAGGCTTTATTTAAAAGAAGGATTTATTGCGGAGCAGGCCCAATACTCATTTGTTGGTATTAGACAGAGGCACTTTCAAATGGAAATAAAGTCAAAAATGGAGT
>CAXRJK010000082.1:0-4369 GCA_964230865.1 Winogradskyella sp. | reverse complement strand
CGTAGTCCATCTCAACATTACAGTTTTCATCTAAAACATAGAGATGACGGCTTTTGGAGGAAACCACTATCTCCAAGTTTCCATCACCATCAAGATCTGCTACAGCTGGAGAACCCCAAATCTGGTTTCCTGTGTCAAAGGTACATTGCTCCTCACCGTTGTAGCTCAATACTGTTACCGTTCCTTCGTTATCTGTGATAACTATATCATCAATACTGTCTCCATCCAAATCTGCTAATGCTGGAGATGAAAGAATCTGATTTGTTGAAAGAGGAAACCCTGCCTGGTCTAATCTTACAGGTACCGAAAAAGAAAAATTATAATCAAATTCGTCTCCATTTTGATTTTGTAATGTTATAGCCAGGATACACTCTTTATCACTTATAACGACATCGAAAGGAACTGTTACAGCCAAATTATTATCTCCGTCATGAGATAAATTAGATGGTAATATTTCTTCAAAATAAATATTACCATCCAAGATTTCAAGCTCACTGCAATTTAATTCCCCTGAAATATATTCAGCAGAGTTAGGAGATATATTCTCTAAAGTAAGATCAATATTTACAGTTTCACCTGGATTAATTATGCCATCGCCCTCTTCAACCATCGTTATTTCATACAATTCAATGAATGGTTCAAAAATATTAATTCCCACTGATTTCCATGCGTCATATACAGTTTGACTTATATACTCATCATCAGGATAAAGGTCTTGAGCAGTTTGTAACATTTTACCTGAAGCTACAAAAAATCCATCGTATATAGATAAATAGTGTGCATTCCAATGAAACCATATAGAGCCTGCTATATCTTGAGATTGTGCTAAGTCTATACTAAAGGGTTGCACACTAATACCATAATGAGTATCACCATTTATAGTTAGATAGAGTACTTTATTTGGTATACCTGAGTTCGTATGTACACCACCATTATCTAGAGAACCTGAATAGTAGTATGGTGATTCTAAATGATCAGGGTCACTAAAAATTGTAGGATCCTGCATATTTCTAATCCCATTATTATTTAAGGTAATATCCTCCGCCATTTTCCAGTCTCCACCATTTTGAAATTTAGCTTCAACCAAATAGCCAAATGCATCAGACAAATGTTCATTTAAAGCTCCCGGTTGGTCTTGATAGACAAGACCTGAAGTGTGAGCAGTGAAGGAATGAGCAAACTCGTGAGCGACTACATCGATGCCCGCACACCAAGGCCTATATTCTCCGCTTCCCATACCATAGTTTAATGTTTGGTTAGCATAATCATAAAAGGCATTATTAATTCCTGCCCATCCTCCCGAGCCGTAATCAATAATATTTGCCAATCTAAGGCCGGTTCCATTCATTCCCAAAAAACCAAATGATTCAAAATAATCAAGGGTCTTTTTATGATAGTCATGAGAGCTGACTCCAGAGCGATGGGAGTGGGAGCTTATATCTGATTCAAAAGCCGGAGATTCGCTATTAACAAAGAACAAATCTGTATAGTAGTTTCCATAGCTGGAGACAGTAAATATCGGCTCTCGATTGGTATTTGATGCATCAATTAAATTGAAATTACCAGATTGTATTGAATCTTCATCAACATATAAATCGGGATCATCACAAACCCCATTTCCTAATGCCCAAGTTGTAACTTCTTCAAAAGTACACTCATTATCACAATCTAGGATATATCCATCGGGACAATCGCCAGTATCATAACTCAAATTACATCCCTCATAAGATTCACCGTCACAATCGCCATAATCCCAGCAATATTCTTCACAGAATAAATTGGGATAGCTGAGTCCTCCTGTTATACCTGGAAAATCATTTCCTTCATAAATAAACAGACTATCTATCCACTCCCCCAATAGATTTTCGCCGGACCCAAGGGTAGGACCATCAAAAAATATTAGAGAGAATGTATTGATGATTTCTCCAGTATTTGCATCAACTATTACTATCTTTGAATCAAATCTAGATACAATTTTTACCTTAAATGCTAGTTTAGGCTTAGAGTTAAAAGTATAAATAATCAGTTTTGGATTAATTTCTCTCTGTATTTCGCCTAATACTGTTCTCCTTGCAATCAGTTTTATTTCACTTTTGGATAGCTTAGGATTAATTTCCTTAATATCTAAACTTTGATAGTCATTGGAGAAGGATGATAATTGACCATGAATATTAGAATGTAATTTCAAAAACCTACCTTCAACGGGTACATCCATAAAGGTCTGCTGAAAATAATAATGCTGTGTCCCTAAATTGGAAATTTCAGATTTAATAAACTCGAAATCTTCATAAAATTTATTTTTAGTTAAATATTTTTCAATTGAAGCGCAAAATATTTCGATATCTTTTAAATTAATTTTCTTTTTTGATGGAGTAAGCTCTCCATTAAGGTTAGTTAAAATTCCAGAGGAATCTATCTGGAATTGTCTTATCTTTTTTTTTGGTATGATCTCAAATAATTCGTCAGCAGAATTGTTTCCAATTAATAGAGAAAGAAATAGATATAAAAAAAAGATAATATTTTTATAATTTTTCACGTTAAACAATTTTATTTCTTTTTTGCTAAAAATCCACCATAGCCCTTATGAAACGGGAAATTATATGATCCATATCCATGGACAAATTTAGGGGAAAAACCAGCTCCAATCAGTGAAGATTCCAGCTCCTCCTTTTCATATAATTTTAATCTATGAGTTTCTTGTTTTTGAAATTCTCCCTTTTTAGTTTTTATTTTTAATGATATTTTTCTAGTAAGATAATTTAAGTTTTTGTTTTCTCTATGTTCAACTTTCATTTCCCAATTATCTCGCCTCCATTTTTTTATATTTGATGATTCTATCCTGCCTGGCATTGCAAAATCAAAAATAAAAATACCTTGAGAAGATATTGCCGAATAAATCTGTTGAAACAATTTTTTTGGTTGGGAGTTTGTGTTCATTTTATTGTAATAATTGAGACACTCCCCGGTAGATAAAACAACATTACAGGAAGGAATTTTCATTGAGTAAAAGGATCCTAACATAAAATTTGCATTTTTTGTTTTTTTCTTAGCTATAGAGATCATTTCTTGAGACTGATCTATACCTGTAACACTATAACCCTTACCAATAAAATATTTTGCTAAAATTCCAGATCCACATCCCAGATCTACAAGGTGTCCTTCAGTAATATCATATTTTTCAAGAAGCTCAAATATACCAATGGCTGCATTTTCAGCAAAAAAACCAAAATCTGAATCATGAATTTTTGAAAGGTGCTTTCCGTAAAAATCAGATTCGGTCAACGCACAACCACAAATTTTCCTACATATCTATCAATTTCAGTTTCAACAGCATACAGGTAAAGCCCCGGTCCTACTTCCTGATTATTTATAGTTCGCAAATCCCACCATTCATTACTGTCCTCTATATTATGATGAGAAAATTTTGTAACTAATTCACCGGTAACGGTAAAAATTGATATACTACATATTGGAGGTAACTTTGTGAAACGGATTTTTCTAACATATTCAGTCTCATTGAAATAGGACCTGGCAAAATAGGGATTTGGGACAACTTGAATATCAGACAGTTTAAAATCAGGATTGGAAGGGTATCCAGACTTTACAGTAATGAAATTTGGATCATGAATGGTAGTACCCTTTGATGATTCGATACTTTGATATCCATTTGGGGCTGACCACCCAAGTGGGTTGGATTTACTGTAAACTGTATCCTGACTAAATCCATCACCAGTACCATCTGTCCAATTTAGCTGGTAAGGCGGCTTTATCCCCATATCATATGACGTTACAGCATAAGAATATTCTATCCCATCTACAACCCCACATCTAGGGCAATCATCTCTTACTGTATCTACAAAGCTATGTTGTAATCCTGAATTTGTACCTAGATGAAACCAAGGAGAGATAGGGTCTTGACCTGAGACATCAACCCCTCGAATCTCATCCTGAGAGCAACTATCGGGCGTAAATATACAATACAGACTGTCCTCACTGGCAGTTAAGTCAAACTGAGCAATCGGTTTCCAGCCGACCTGAATGCCGTTATCATTATAAATAATATCATCTGGATTACCCCATGTTTTCCCACCGTCCATACTTTTATAAATTTTATATCCCTCAAAATCAGCATAACCTGTAACTGCGTCAATAGAATTTTCTGCAATATTATCCCAAAAAAGAGTGATTTTTTGATGATCGGTAATAGCTGTTACGGTAGGTACTGCAGGAGGTGTATAGCTCTGGTAATGAGAGTTATACATTATTTGGGCAAACCTTGCGTTATTTATAAGGTCATATTTGTTTTCTCCAAATATAATGCAAAACGAAAAAGGCACCTCTTCGCCCACCTTCAAATCAAAAGGACCAC
>CAXRJK010000081.1:0-11215 GCA_964230865.1 Winogradskyella sp. | reverse complement strand
TTCTATATAACTCAATTGAATAGTTTTATATTCAACCTTGATCAACTCTGACCGTCCAAATGCCAAAATAACAACGGTAAGAATAAAACATCGAAATGGTTTTTTAGGGATCATATATTTTCTCATATTTTTATAATATTTTTATTAATAAGTATATTCAATACTGATAGGGATATTTATATTTAATACTGTATTCTGCTCACTAAAAAGTGTTGCTAAGATATATCCATTGGAAAACTCGTACAATGGTATAAATGTACCTGATACTTCGTAGAAAGCACCTACCTCATTTGGAAGGTTTATAGAAATATCATATGTAGATGGCTCAGTTGTTCCCCCAATTGTTCCGCCTGTTGACTCAATAGATAGATAGGATATAGATTCTTCGAGTTCCGTTGGATCAGTATACTCTGATTTTTGCATAACTTGGTGATATGTTTTTCCATCCTTTTCAAAATTCCATATCATATATCCATCTAAAGGAACAATTGGACCATTATTATCAAATGTTACATTTATGGCCGTCGTTTCTCCTTGAAGAGACATGGTTAATGTACCAGAGTCCATATCTGCTGTCCACCCACCATTGCTATACTGAGTATCACCACCCAGAGTACTCCACTCTATTTTATCAAAGGATTGATCAGTATAAAACTCATAATCTATTGGATACTGAGCTATATTATTTGATTCCCCATCAATATTTAAAGAAAATATTGACCAGTAACCAATAAATCGAGAATCAGGACGGAATTGATAAGGTGAATGCCTTATAACTTTAGCATTAAATTGTACCGGAGAAACATCTGTAGTCACATTGCTAGATACATTTAATTCCAACGTATAAAGCTCGTTTTCTTCAGAGATAGTAATTCCTGAGTTTAAATCGAATCCTTTTTCACATGAAGCAAGGAAATATATGGTTATTGAAAGAAATAGTATTAAATTTCGGTGCATTTGATTCCTATAAGGTCAGAAATTGGTTAAATAATACTTAGAAGATAAATGAATATTACAAAACTACGAAACAAATTATTTTCTACCTGCACTTCTGCATTTTTTTTTCTATTTATTGTTTTATTCCCTTCATTTATTTTTGCGTTAGAACTATCAATAGAAAATGCAGCTTCTAAATGGATAGGAAATTCAAAAAAACAATTTACCTCTCAATATGCAGAGATTGATTTTCATCCTTCAGAGATTTTAGATGTCATCGCAAGAAAAGGCCACTCTCTTCCAACTCATATAAAAAATGAATTAATAGAACTCGGATTTGATTTTAATGGAGAGTTAGTAAGATTTCAACGCCCCGTTATTAATAACTCCTTGTATGTTGATTCCGGAATCTTTCGGTTCCACTATACTCTAACCGGGATACACGCCGTACTTCCAGAAGATGACGATGGAAACGGAGTCCCTGATTATGTTGATTTTATGAGACAAACATTTGATGATATTGATGTTATTGACTTTGGAGAGGATAATTTTAATTATGTAAAACCTCCCAGCGATGACTGGTATTATAATCAGGAAAATGGCGGTTCTCATCATTTTGATGTCTATATATACGAGTTAGACCCTGGATACTATGGTTTTGTTGCAGCAGAAGATTATGCTCAGAATACGGGTGACGAGTTGACTCGTGGTGATAATGAAAATTCTGTAAATGTAGAAGAGACCAATGCATTTGTCTCTTGGATGGGTATGAGAAACAATTACTCAGATTTCCCGGGAGTTGAGACCAGTATCATTGAGGTGACATCCGCACATGAGTTTTATCATGCTATCCAGTATGGCTATGATGGCTGGGAACGAAACTGGATAAAGGAAGCGAGTGCAGTATGGATGGAAGAAGTGCACTATGACCACATTAATGATTGTTATCAATATTTATCACTGTTTTTCGGGTCTCCTGAGCTAGGCCCAAACTATGAAACGTTGAGGATGTACGGTTCCTACATATATGTAATGTATCTTGTTGATAATCACTATGGAGCTGAGTTCGTTAAATCTTTCTGGGAAAACAGCGTCAATTATGACAGCTATGAATTGACAGATTACAGTATTATTACATTAAAAGAAACAATGGATCAATATGTTCCCAATTTTACTCACTCTGTTTTCAATGATAATCAATTTGAGAAAGTTACAAACGATTTTCTTATTGCCAATGCCTTGGTAACTAATGATACCATCTATGATCCTGTATATCATTACGAAGAAGTATCCAACGAAAATTGGCCAATTGATTCACCCTTATTTGAGGAAGAGATAGAATCGCTTGGAACTGAACCAACTTTTATTCCTAACAAACTTGTTGGTACCTTTGGTGCACACTATTATAACCTGGACGTAAGCGATTCTACTCTCGATAATATATCAATTGAGTTACTCCCCTACTATCCTGAAGAGGGAGACCTCTATCTGACAATAATTAACAACACCCTACCTCAGACAACTCATATGAATGAAAATGAGCAGGTCGTAGATGTAGCTGACTTAGAATCAGTAATATTTTTTGTATCAGCATTTACTTACACATATGAAGATTTATATTACGCTATCAGAATTGTACCAAACTCGACTTCTTCAGCAGATGCTTTGAGTATTAGCTCGTCAGAAATATTACCAAACAAATATAAATTAAAGGGAAATTATCCAAACCCCTTCAACCCCTATACAAAAATATCGTACTCAATTTTGGAGCAAAATAATATATCATTTGAAATATTCAATATAAAAGGTCAGCTAATTAAGAGGATAGATAGCGGAGTTAAATCACCAGGGGAATATTCTATTCTATGGGATGCCACAGATACTAATGATAAAAAGGCAGAAAGTGGCGTATATATTATTAATCTAAATGTTGATGATCAAAAAAGAGATACCCAAAAATTACTTTTATTAAAATAACTAACTTGATTGAGCTTCCTGTAGTTTTATATTTGTTTCTCTCAGACGGCCAGAGAGCATTTTAATAATCTGTTGCATTATCTCTGAATTTCCTCCCATCAGCTCATAAAAACCGTCTTGAGCAATTTTAAATAGAGTTGTCTCAGCTTCAGCGGTCGCATCTGCAGAGCGAGGCTCTTGATCTAATAGTGCCATGTCTCCTAGAACAGTACTTTTCCCCAGTGTTACAATGTGATGCTCCCCCTTATGAATTCTGACATTTCCATCTACAACAATATACATGGAATCACCATAGTCTCCTTCTGAAAACATTAAAGATTCATCAGGATGATAAATCTCTTCAGCGATTTGAGCAATTCTTGTGAGAATATCCCCAGGGATATTTTTAAATATATCAACTGATTTTAACAGAATAGTTTTTTCTAGTATTGAATACACATCAGACTCCTTTTTTAAACTATAATTTTCTATAGGTATAATTTGCTTAATTTTTCCTGATTCACCTTCAATTCGATTAAACATTTGGCTTATAAAAATTGATTCAGGAACATTATCCCAATCTATATTTTCTAATAAATCCTCTCTTTTTAATTTAATTATGTAGTTCAAGGCTATCGCTTCCTTCCATTTATGATTTCCATGTATCCATGAAACCAAAATATCATCTAGATTTGTATTTAAATCATTAAATATTTCGAGTCCCATCTCACATTTCTCCTCAATTGGAAATCCATAATCAATAATTGGCATAATTAATTCTCGAATATCTTGATTGAAAGTAGTATCTACAAATTCCATTACAAAAGGAAGTAATTCCTTATCCTGACTCGCTACATATCTTATATATGTTTCAATAGGAACTTTTGGGTTACTAAGTACACCTAGCTTAAGAATAATCGGTATATACTTTTGTATATCACTTTCAATATGATCTTTCACAAGTGAAGAATGTTCATCATCAGGTAGTAAATGCAAAAAATATAATAATTGATAAATATATTTACAAATATTATTGATATTTTTCTCTATATCTTCCATTAGCTGTTCAGAAATAGGATATTCCCTAGCAACAGAGAGCAAAGAATTACTTACCTCAGATAATATATTTAGATATGGTGTATTTAGACTGTTCTTTAAAATTTCAGCTGATTGGGAATTTCCATAATGTTTTAAACATCGTATGATTCCCATTTGAAGATGAAAGTCAATTTGCTCATTATTTAAAAAATTATCAATAGAATCTAATACAAAATTGTCATCGTAACTTGTTAGAGCCTGTCTTGCCTGCATTGCTGTTTGTGGAAAAGATAAGTTATCTATTATATAATGAACTAATTCTGTATTATTTCTGGCCGAAGAAATAGCAAGGGCATTTTCTCTGATTTTATGAGAGTCATGTTGTAAGAAAATAATTAATTTATCATCTCCTAAAATACCCATAGGCTTATCTAAATAATTAAGAGCTACATTTATTTTCTCGATATCTGAGCTGTCCAATAATTCTTGTAAAATCTTTTTGGATGTTTCTGCTTCTATATTCATTTTAATCAAAGAACAGGCACTAGCTGAACGTAACTTTAAATCACTGTGGGTTAGATTATCTTTCAGTTCATTTTGTATCTCAGTAAGTTGTCTTTCACCTGCTACAACAATTGCCTCAGTTTTTATATCATCACTGTGTTTTGAAGCATCAATAATATATTCATTGTTTATAATATCTTTTTTATCATTTGCTAGCTTTAGAATTTCTCTCTTTACATTTATTGTTCCATTTTGAAAAAGATCAACTAATGTATCTTTCCAAGGTTCTAGTGGCATAGTTTTAATAAGGTCTATTCCGAACAGCTGTTTAAATTCATCTTTATCAGTAAGAGTGTTGTTTATAGTTTGTACAATATGATTGTCTGTCACATCAAATTCGACATCCTCAAGGTTTAATTGGCGTTTCTCAATTGCGCCCATAAGAGCTGTCACGTAACCGTTTTTCAATTGGATGCTGGTCCATACCCACACAACAATACCAACCAAAGCAATCATACTAAGGAGATTTAATTTATCTGTAGGGATAAATTTAAATTGCACTAAAACAAAAATAAGTATACCTACTACCCCCTCTAGTGTTGCTCTGATTGCACTGTCAATTATAGGTTTTGCTTGTTTCTTTCTCTCTTTAGAAACAGGTAGCCAAAGAATTTCCTGGGATGCGCTGTTGATAGAAAATTTAAATACTTGATCAGAAAATTTTGCCATAAAGACCGATGCCAGTAAAGGAATCATAAGAAACCCTGATGAGCCAAATGCAAGCGAAATCGGTAAAAATAATAATCCCGCAAGAATACCTAATCGTGCAAGAACAACACCCGTTATAAAAAATTGCATAATAATTGTTGCAGCACCTGTTGCCATATAATATGTACCAAAGAAACTAACTAAATCATCTTGCAGTGGAAATGTTTGAACAGCCGTCATTTTAAATTGATAGTCAATAATTTTAGAAATAAATGCTGCAAGGCCAATGAGTAAGGCAATAGATTTTAAATAAGGATCAAATTTAAATTTTACTTTCTTTTTATTCGTTTCTTTTTTTGGTTTATTGTTTTGATACGAATCTTCATCTGGGGTCTGGTATTTTTTAATCAGAAATCCCATAAAAACATATATTCCTATAAATATAATTGTAAGATAAAGTAGTTTATCTGAACCGAACGTTTTCACAAAGGGCTTTAATGAATAACCTGCAAGCATTCCTGCTACCGACCCACCGGCACCCAAAATACTGAATAATCTTTTGGCCTGCCTTGCATCAAATATCTCTCCAGCTAGCATCCAAAACTGAAGAATAGAGAGGGATACAATTACTTCCATCAAAATAAATAGAATAGGAATAATCCACTTTTCAGGCAGAGCAGATATGGCTTCTGCTCCATCTTGAGTGTAAATCGAAAACAACCGTGTAAGTGAAAGCTGGATTATAAGAAGAGAACAAGCAAAAATTGCTCCGCTGACAGTGATTACTTGTATAATATTTCTGCCATCGGTAATTCGCTTGTAAAAATTTATCACAATTACCATTGTAATCGCGATTGCAACAAACATTAGAGGAAGATAGCTTCGGTCAAATAAGTTCAGAAAGAAAGCGTCTCTTGCTGAACTTCCTGTGATACTAGTAGCAACAACAGAGAAAAACTGTATAAAAAGAATCAGTACAGGTTTACGTTCTTCTTTGTTGATATTAAACAGTTTCAAACGAATATATGGGTATCTAGGCTATCAATTAAATATATTATACACTTAAGTAAATTAAATAGGAAAGTTTAATGGAACAAATATGCATACCATTAACTCTAAAAAATAATCAAAATATAATTGTTGATTTACAATAAATTAAAAATAAATATAATTTATAAGATTTAAACTGAATCCCTTAGCTTCATTTGAGAATCCACCATTTTGAGAGAACAAAATATCAAGATGATAGTGACTTAAATGAATACCTACACCGCCTCCCCATTTTAATCCCCACAAAGAACTATGAGTAATTCCAAGAGTGACAGGAAATCTTCGATGGTGGAGCCACCGTAGGCCTCCAGATAATTCAAATTGAAATTCAGAAATAATATCTGAAGCAGCCTCATAAGAAATAGAGTTAAAAAGCAATAATTTGGGTCCAAACTCAAGTTCATTATTCAATTCTATTTTGATAGGAACAATTGTTTTTAGGTTATCTATAGAGTACACATTGTCCTCAGTAATAATTGCTTCAAGTAGAGAATCCTGTTGAGAGTCAGAATAATCACCAATTTCTTCAAATTCATCAGAAAAAAGTTCTACATCAAACTGAAGAACCTGTCTATAAGATGATTCTCCATTCCAGTTTATTGTACCAAATATATTTTGAACAGTAAACCCCATGGTCCATGAATCACTAAAAACCTTTGTAAGTCCTATATCAATTGCATAACCCTTACCATTTATACCCGGACTAAATTTTCCCTCAGTGGAGTAAGAGAGAAGACTATCTCTTACAATATTAAATTCTCCAAGAGAATAATTAAGATTTAATGTACCAACACCCGACAGATTATCTGATTGAGATAGAATCTCTCCTCTTCCACTCATATCAAAATATCCAATTCCCATTAATCCTTTTATTCCAATACCTGCATATAAATTATTGCCAATATTTCTAGATAATATGAAAGAAATTGGTAGATATGATTGAAATCCAAACTGGGTATTATTTAAATCAATATTTCTTTCAAATTCAATTCCCTGAAATCCAGTTTCAAATAATGACTTGGGAATTGTACCGTAAACATCTACTGTTCCACCAACATATATTGCCAACCTTTTATATGATAATCCAAATAACATAATATTTCCATGACCATTGAGTAATAGTCCACTGTCAGGAATTTCATCTAACATGCTATTCACAGTTTCGTTGTCCATATATTGACCACTCAAAAGATATGTATTTAACCAATTAGGACTAACAGAGTTGTTATGCAGTTGCAAAGAAAGAGGGAGCATAATTGAAAAACTAGACTTTTTCGATATCCAAAAATTGGCCGGATTTATTGATAATGAATTTCCTCCAATTGACGCAGGATATAAACTGCCTCCTTTTAACCCATTTACAGTTTGTGCAGGAAGTTGATCAATAAAGAAAATTATTGATACTAAAAGGAAGTTAACGATTGATTTTAGAATCATTTTTTAATTATCGTCAGATGGATCTACAAGCACTTCAATTCGTCCGTAGATGGTCATATTAAGTGAATCTGTAGTTAAAATACTTGACGGGATTGGATTTCCATTCTCATCTTTATTGCCAGAAATAGATACATCGGCCTTGATATAAATTTTATCTCCACTGAATAAACTAATTTTATCTGAATCTAAATGGAGAGAATCAGTAATAACGTCATTAGATAAAAAAGTACTGGAAAATAGTGTATCTTCACCACCAGTTTCAAAAATAGCAGAATCAGATGCAGCGTATACAAAAATATCAGTTCCAAAGTCAAAGTAGTTTTCAGCTTCAAAAAATATTGTAATATCCTCTAAAAGTTTGCCATCTAATTCTAATTCTGTTTCCTCTATATCTATTTCAATTTCCGTATTATCGGGAACATTGAATTTTAATGGAGCACTGAGAGTCATAATTCCAGAAACAAATTGAGAAGTAGAGACCGTTCCATTACCAGAAACATTTGCCACTCCTGTAGCCCGAATAGTATCCGGATAGAGGTTGATCAGTTCACCAGCATTGGGAATAACGACCCGGTTATCAGCAGTTATATCCCACCCTACAACAGTTGAAGTCTCAACTTCGCCTGATGAATTAGAAGCTTCAATCTCAAGGTCAAGAATAACTGGTATTCCTATATTCGTTGAAAAATCAATTATCATTTCAACATCCGTAAATTCAAAATCCTCAATAACATCCGGTAAACCATCAATTTCCTGGATAACCGGATCAATCTCTACTGACACAGGTTTGATATCTCCAGTTACCGATTCAAAAAGCATATTACTCAATGTGACATTTACTGAAATTGAGTCCTGCAATGATAATGTCATTTCCTCATCACTTGGCAAAGATATTGTTGATATATAGTTCACCGTTTGCGGATCTTCTTGCATGTCCAATATCAATATATAACCTGCAAGATCAATATTATATATATCCCCATCTGGTAATAGCGATATTGTTGTATCTAATATGGATTCATTCAATAAAAATTCAAGAATTTTAAAATTTATATCTGCCGTTACTCCAATGTTATTCTCTATATTCAAGATCAAATCGCCTGATTTAATTTGGGCAGTTTCTATTTTTGTTGAATCATCTATGGCGATTGTATTTGAGTCCACGATAGCATCTTGATAAAAATAGCCTCTCACTTCATCAAAAGATAATCCTGTTACATTAATTTGAATAAATATAGAATCATTAAGTGAGTAAGAGCCAACCTCATTATAATTTGTAGTCACATCAGCTGTATAGCTTAAATATTGATTATCTATATCCATAATAATACTATATCCATCAAGGTCAATAGATTGATTTATTGAACCTGACATATTTTCCAATGTGACATTAAAGTAATCACCGGATTCATTTTTTAATTCTGGGATAATTATGACAGCTGTGGGAGCACCAACAGAAGTTATATTGACGTAGTTATCTACACTGATTTCAAGTAATCCATTTTCTAGAGTGGCTTCCAAAATGCTTGATTCAGATTCCACATCAATCGTACCCTCAAATCCTAAATTTTGAGGTGCTACTCTACCAGTAAAATGAGAAAAAATAACTTCTTCTCCAGTATTTTCTCCTTCAATATATATTGATATCTCAATATCGTCTGTAGAGTTTATAGTCACAAGATCATCGCCAGAGTCCAGAGTAATTACGTTGTAATTATAATTAACTGACTGATTATTTAAATCCATTACCAGAGAATGATTATTTAATATTACTTCATGATTTATATCAGATTCATTTGCTGGAATATTTAAGACGGTTTGAAACGAAGCATTTTCTGGAGTTAGAATTGTTGGGATATACATTTGAACAGTACTGCTAAGTGCCATATTATTATCAATTGAAATAATGAGTTTTCCATATTGAATTGTCGCGGACTCAACTTTATTTGAATCAGCTTCAGATAATTGAATAGAATCAGTATTTGTAATAGTTTGTACTGGGATTTTTGCAGTTGCCGATGAGACCTCAAGAGCTGAGCCTGAAATATTTACTGTAAAGTAAGAATTTCTTGCTTCATCATTTATTATAACACTATTCGCCCCTGGGCTACTTCCGGTAACCTCCACAATTATACTACCAGGTAAAGTTATTCCGCTTAAATCTAAATCTCCTGTTCCAGTTTCCCCTTCATTTATGGGACCGGAGATAGAGACTGTTCCATTAGATATGTTAGAACCGTCAATGTTTTTAAAAATTATATCTGTCGCTCCCAACGGAATTACAAGATTATTTTCAATGGATATAGTAAGAGTTCCTCCTGTGAACGCTGCACTACTAAATTCATCAAATGAAAATGTATTTTCCACTGGCTCAAGGGTAAAACCAGGGATATCATTAGTTCCATCTGGAAAACTATTGATTTCAGGAAATATATTAACAAATGTATAAGGATCTGTTTCTTTTTCTGGGATATCATCTAAGGTAATTATTCCAATCTGTGATGAAATAATTTCATTGACAGGTGTAATGCCTACTACATCAAATCCTATGCGTTCCTCGATTTGTGAATCTTCTACGGTAACATCACTAACAGTCTGAGAAAAAGTTTTATAAATATTATCAATCTCAAGTTTCTCACCGATCTTTACTGTGTCAATAACGACCTCTTTTGTAAACGCATACATTGTAGTTTCATCTAAAGGATTTATAAGTGAATCATTTATAATATCTTCAAAAGTGATTGATTTATTCAACATTGGAACTTCTAATTTTGTCGTCCACGAAGCAAGATCTTCTTTTTTTGGTACTGTCAGATCACAGGAGTATAAAAAGAAGAAAAAAGATATAGATATATACTTTATATATAATAAAACTCTATCATTCATCTTCATAATACTCAAATTCATCATCAAAATATTCTATTTCTGGGGTTTCAACTTCATGGAGATAATCTGTTTCATAAAAATATAATACGGTCGCGGACGTATGTATCTGTGTAACCTGACCAAGGTAATCATAGGTATAGGTTTCATTTTCATTGGTGTAAACTATTGCGTTTCCTCCTATTTCACAGGCACAATCTTTTATTGCTTGTAAAACTTTATCATAACTTTTTTTACTGTAACCATGATAAGAGCCTGTGCACTTTCCTAACTCATCATATTTCTGATCCAGGGGGATATCATATAAGAGCATTTCTATTGAACAACCTTTCCCACGAGATTCAAAATTTATATCACTATTTTCTATTGGATTAAAATATGCCCTTGGGCCACATCCCGATAGCTGCAGTAAAAATAATATTAAAATGGGTAGGTTTTTCATAAACTAAACATCCAGAAATAGCGTGTCAATATAGGATGTCAGGTAAGTTCAGAAAAATAAAAAATGGTAAATTTTAAGAAAATATATAGAGATTACTATTCAGTGCAAAATATTAAAAAATATAGCCCTATGTATAACAAAATTATAGTGATCAGTTTATAAATAACACTTTTCTAGTTTGCACAAAACTATCTGCTTTAAATTGGTAAATATACAGCCCAGCAGTGACAGTTTCTCCAAGCATATTCGTTGCGTTCCACT
>CAXRJK010000080.1:0-2413 GCA_964230865.1 Winogradskyella sp. | reverse complement strand
GAGCAGTAATCAGCCTTTTTGTGACGGTTCACATAGTAAGACAAACTTTAACAATGTTGCTTTTACTGCAGAAAAAACTGGTAAGGTATATCTTTGTGGGTGCAAACAAACATCCAATCAACCTTTTTGTGATGGAAGTCACATGAAAATATAAAAAAATTGAAATTAATAAATTGATAACCATTTAAGCATTATGAGAAAAATTGTTGCTATCAAAGATTGTATGAAAACTTTTGAAGGGGACGGCATTCCTGTGACAAGAGCCTTCCCTGTTCCTGAAATGAGAGAAAATGATCCATTTCTTTTATTTGATCACTTTGGACCAATAAATTATGAGCCAGGAGGAGCAACGGGTGTACCAGCTCATCCTCACTGTGGTTTTGAAGCAATCACATATTTATTAGGTGGGGAAGTTGAGCATAAAGATTCATGGGGTGGTCAAGCGGCTATTGAGACAGGGGACATTCAATGGATGACTACAGGATCAGGTCTTATCCATTCAGAATTAGTGACAGATAAATTTAAAAAAAGTGGCGGAGTAATGCAAGGTTTGCAAATTTGGGTAAACCTTCCACAAAAAAATAAGAACGTCAAACCATGGTATCAACATATTAAAAAAAATGACATTCCTACTATTGATGAAGATAATGATGTTTCAATTAAAGTACTTGTTGGAAAGGTTAAAAATACTTCTTCAGCTGTGCAAACATACTCACCCGTTTCAATCTTTGATGTTCAGTTTGCTAAACCAAGTTTGATAGATTTAGAGATTCCAAAAAATCAAACGGCAATGGTTTACATTATAGACGGAGAATTGAAATTTCATGATGAAAATCAAATTGCTAGAAAAGGGCAGATGATTTATTTTGATCAGTCATCAGATTTGATTAATTTAACTTCTATTTCACCAACTGGATCTTATTTAGTTCTAGCGGGGGAGCCATTAAATGAACCTGTTGTTAGGTATGGTCCTTTTGTTACAAATACAGAAGGAGATATGAAGAAGGCAATGTTGGATTATCAGAATGGGAAAATGGGAACTCTAAGCTAAATATTATTTGTTTGTCGTAGTCCCTCTCCTAAGACTAAGGCAACAGAACTACTTAAATTTATTGATCTGACTCCTTCTTTCATTGGTATAGTTAATCGATGATCAACTATTTGATGAACATTGTCAGGTACCCCAGCACTTTCTCTTCCAAATAAGAGAATATCTGATGAGTGAAATTGAAATTTATAGAAGCTTTGATTAGTTTTTGTGGTCATTAGTATTAACCTAAATTTATTTTTTTGTGACCATTCATAAAAATGCTCCCAATCGACATGTCTTTGATAATCAATATGATCGATATAGTCCATGGCACTTCTTTTGAATTTTTTATCATCGAAAATAAAGCCCGTTGGCTCAATAATATCTACAGAAACGCCTAAACAAGCACCCAGTCGAAATATATTGCCTGTATTTTGAGGTATGTCAGGTTGATAAAGAGCTATTCGCATAAATTATTGTCTACAGTATTTATATGATTGCGTCACGCTGGCACATATAATTTGGTATTTTTTTTCGAATTTAAGCTATAAGGGAAAATCAATTTATGGCAGATAATCCAGATAGTAAAAGAAGAGACTTTTTACAACTTAGCACCATCTCTATTGGTGCTGTTGGAACAGCAGCATTTATATGGCCTTTCCTAAAAAGCATGAACCCTGCAGAGGATACTTTGGCTCTAGGAACAACTGAAGTCGATGTCAGTTTAATAGAAGAAGGACAAAGCATAACGGTGAAGTGGAGAGGCAAGCCAGTATTTATTCGTAAAAGAACAAAAGATGAAATTGAAGAAGCTAAAACAGTCAACATAAATGACTTAAAAGATCCTGAAGAAGATATAAATCGCGTGAAAAAAGACGAGTGGCTAGTTTTGGTTGGTGTTTGCACACATCTTGGATGTGTTCCTCTAGGCCAAAAATTAACTGACAGTAAAGGTGAATATAACGGTTGGTATTGCCCATGCCACGGATCACATTATGATACTTCAGGGAGAATACGAAAAGGTCCCGCACCAGAAAATCTTGCAGTACCTCCTTATTCTTTTCTAAACGATACAACTATTAAGATTGGTTAATTATGAGTGGAAATTCAGAACCTAGAAAATATAAAAATCCTGTTTTAAATTGGATAGAATTTAGACTTCCAATAATATCATATTTTCAAAAAGAATATGGTGAGTATCCAATGCCTAAGAACTGTAATTATTTTTGGAGTTTTGGAGCTTTAGCAACAATCACATTAATTACAATGAGAGTGAGTGGGATCTTTCTTGCTATGAATTATACCCCGCATACTGAAATGGCCTTTGATAGTGTTGAAAGAATAATGAGAGATGTCAACTATGGGTGGCTTTTAAGATACATT
>CAXRJK010000079.1:0-13657 GCA_964230865.1 Winogradskyella sp. | reverse complement strand
ACATCCCAAAATATTGGTGGATGGCAAACATTTACCGTTGACTTGGGAGATGAAGCGGATGGTAGTCCAGTTATTACTGATATATCAGATGTCCCTCATGATCAAGGTGGAGTAGTTTATATCACCTTTGAGAAAAGCTATTATGATACAGATACGCTTCGTATAGAATTCTATCAAGTTGAGAGATTGGATGATGGTATTTGGGTAGGACATTCAAATTATGCTGCATATGGTGCAGATACTTATACAGTTGAAGCAGCTACCCTAAATGATTCAACTGATTCTGATCCTGGGATAACAACCTTTAGGATAATCGCTAATATGGATGAAGGAAGTTGGGAAAGTGAATCTGCTGAAGGATACTCAGTTGATAATCTGATCCCAGAGATTCCTACAGATTTTAGAGGATTAGCAGGTAATGGATATAATAAAGTAGTTTGGAATCAAATAGACACTGAGGATTTTCAGTACTACTCTGTGTATAAAAATAATTCAGTTTTGGCTTATTCCATAGAAACAGAATATGTCGATGTTAATGCTCCATTTAATGTTGGAGATATATATCACGTTACTGCGTCCGATTTTAATGGAAATGAGAGTGCACCCTCTGCATCCTCTTCCTACGGTTTGTATCTTATGGATGTTAATATGAAATGGAATTTGGTAGGTCTTTCTTTTGATCTTGATTCACCGGTATACACTGAACTATTTTCCGGAGCCACTTCCAATTCCCTCTATGGTTTCGATGGCACATACTATCTCTCAGAGGATCTAGTCCCAGGGGTTGGTTACTGGCTTTATTTTGAAACAGACTCTGATCCCGTTGTTTATGGATTTGAAATTGATCAGATGGAGGTTAACCTTTTAGAAGGATGGAATATTATTAGTGGAATTACTGGAACTGTTCCGCTTGCAGCAGTATTAGACCCAGATAATGTTATTGTTCCCAATACACTATATGGATTCAATGAGACCTACTATTTAACAGATGAGATTATAAATGGTCAGGGTTATTGGCTAAATGCTTCAGCTGATGGATCGATCTCCTTATCAAATAATACTAGTGCTAGAACCGTCAGTAATTTTATCGATATGACAGTTAATGCAAATACAATAAGCTTCAATGGGATGGATCTTTTCTTTGGAGTTGAAATTCCCGATAATGAGTTGACTAGCTACAGCCTACCTCCTCAACCACCTACAGGAGCTTTTGATGTTAGATTTGAAGGAGATATGCGAGTGGTGAAAGAACAGGGAGAGATAAATCTTATGCACACAAATGATAATGTTGAAGTCAGCTATCATATTTTGGTAGATGCAGGTAAACATATGAATTGGGTATTAACCTCAGAAAATGGAGAAGATAATATTCTTGATGGAAGTGGTGACCTTGTTTTACCCACTTCTGAAAAATTTTATCTGCAAAAAAAGGAAGCTATCCCATTGACATTTGCTATTCATCAGAATTATCCGAATCCCTTTAATCCCGTAACAACACTTAGATATGAACTACCTGAACAATCTTTTGTAACTCTAACCATATTTGATATGCTTGGTACCGAGGTATCCACTTTGGTCAATGTGGAACAGGGACCGGGTTATAAGTCAGTTCAGTGGGATGCAAAAGATAGTAAAGGGAATCCTGTGAGCGCAGGTGTCTATTTATATCAGATAAAAGTGGTGAACGTTTCTAACGAATCCAATAGTGGGTTAGTTAAGACTCTTAAAATGATATTGCTAAAATAAATCCTATTGACAGCATTTTGTGCTGTTAAATGATATTTTTTTACCATTTTTGATTAAGAGAGGGTTGAATATAATTTATTTGGTTTAGTTAAATAGATCAATGAATTACTGTGTGAAGAATAAATTATTGAGTTTTAATACCCAATTAAATTTCTCCAAAATATTTTTTCTTCAATTGGAAGTGATATGGTTCAATATTTTCTACTAGTTCTATTTTTATCTATAGGATTAAAAGCAAATGAGGTCTTTTCATTTGCTGAAGAGTTTCCGTTGGTTATTTTGAATGGAGAGGAGATAACTAATGCTTTTACGGGAGGGTTGAATAAACCAAAAATTCAGTGGATTGACCATGATGAAGATGGTGATATTGATTTATTTCTTTCGGATATAGATGGGTACTTAAGGTATTATGAAAATCATGGAAATTCTTCTAACCATAGTTTTATTTTAAGAAAATCACATTTTCAAAATATTTCTCCTGCTGGATGGTTTTCGTTCAAAGACTTGGATTTAGATGGAGATCTGGACATTGCAACACAAAATATTTCAGCCTTGTGGGGCGGTTATTCGGGAGTTCGTATTTACCAGAATACAAATAATGAATTTCAGATTTTGGTGGATACGTTATTGACAAATACAGGAGAACCTTTGTTAAGTGCTATACAGTCCACTCCGACATTTGCAGATATTGATAATGATGGTGACGAAGATTTTTTTACTGGAAGTTTAGCTGGAACTGTAACTTTCTATGAAAATACAGGAATGGAAAATGGTATTCCTATTTATTCTTTAATCACTGATTTTTGGCAGGGGCTCTCAATTATTGGTACCATAACAACGATTGATTCTACTCGCCATGGGGCCAGTGCAATTACTTTTATAGATTTGGATGGTGATAACGATCTGGATCTTAGCTGGGGTGACTTTTTTCAACCAAGTTTATACATAATTTGGAATATAGGTACACCTGAGAATCCTTATATGGATATTTATAATATCATTACTGAATATCCAACTATGAATCCTATTCAAACAACGGGTCAGAATATGCCTACCTTTGCCGATCTGGATGGCGATGGTGATCAGGACTTGTTTGTAGCAGTAATATCCGGAGCGTATGGTACTCAATACATTGAAAATTTTTATCATTATATAAATATTGGTTCTGAAAACAATCCTATATATGAATTTGAGTCCAATGATTTTTTTCAATCATTGGACTTTTATTCTGGAGCTGTAACAGAAGTTGTAGATATGGATAATGATGGTAATATGGAGTTGTTGATTGGAACAGAGATAGATTATTCAATTTCGCCATTCAGGGGAAAAATAAAGTATTTTAAAAATACAGGATCACTTGAAAGTCCCGTGTGGGAATTAGTTGATGAAGATTTTTTAGGAAATAATATAGGTTATAATCTTGCTCCATGTGCTGGAGACCTTGATGATGATGGTGACCAGGATATTCTTGTGGGAGATTACAACGGAAAAATATATTTTTATGAAAGAGTTGGAGAAGATCCAAATGAATCTTCCTATGAATTCATTGAAGAATTAAATGAAATTGATTTATCCGGACGTTCACATCCGGAGCTTGCTGATATTGATGGAGATGGTGATTTAGATCTATTTATTGGTGAAAACTGGGGTGTAATTCAATTTTATGAAAATATAGGAACCCCTGAAAATCATGAGTTTGTTTTTGTAACAGATAGTTTTAGCGATATTGATATAGGAGAGTATAGTACGCCAGAATTTTTAGATATTGATCTTGATGGTGATCTGGACTTGTTTGTTGGAAGTTTAGATGGTGCAGTAACTTTTTTTCGAAATTCAGGAACTTCAATCAATCCGATTTTTATTCAGGATAATTCATTAATAATTCCATATATTGGAGCCAGTGCAAATCTTTCAACCTACCACGACATTGATTCAGGAGAGATTAACATGATTGCTGGAGTCTATTCAGGTGGCTTATATTTTTTGAAAATGGAACAATCTGATTCTCCTGAAATTTCAGTTACATATAATGCAGGTTGGAATCTTGTAGGTGTTTCTATGAATGTTAATTCTTCACTTTATCCCGATGTGTTTCCAGAGTCAGTTTCGGGGACCTTGTTTGGGTTTAATGAATCCTATACTCAAGAGTCTGAACTAGAGGTGGGAGAAGGATATTGGCTTTTTTTTGATGAAAGTGGTTCACAGATAATTTCAGGTGAGACTGTTGATTCCTTAACATTATCATTGTCAATGGGTTGGAATTTAATTTCAGGAATTTCGAGCCTCATCAATGTGAATCAAATTATTGATCCGGATAACATCGTTATTCCTGGGACCCTATATGGATTCATTGACAGCTATATACAATCCAATGAACTTGAGCCGGGAAATGGATTTTGGATAAATGCAAATACAAGTGGTGAAATTTTACTTTTATCATCATCACTTTTAAATCAATTCAAGCTCTTTCAACCATCCAAAACTTTTAATACCATAGTACAAAATAACACGACGCTGTACTTTGGAGGGTCTGTTTATGATGAAAATATTATGAGTTTTAGTCTTCCACCTAAGCCACCTTCAGGTGCAAAAGACATCCGATTTTCCGGAGATACTAAACTTTGTTTAATAGATACATGTGTAATTGAAGTTATGAACGATGGACAACCAATTATCTTTGATTGTAATATAAAAGATGGTGAAGATTGGGAGATTGTAGATGAAAATGAAAATGTATTTAAGTGTAATGATATATACGATATTGAAGTAAATGATGATTCTGAATTTTTTGTTCTGAGAAAATCTACTTCAAATTCAACTCCCACCGAGTTTACAATTTTTCCTGCATATCCTAACCCCTTCAATCCTGTTACAACTATTAGTTATTCTGTAAGAACAAACGGTCATTTACGCATAAAGGTTTCCGATATTCAGGGACGAATAGTAGAAGAACTAGTTAATGAAAATATTTCTCCTGGAAATTACAGTGTTTTGTGGGATGCCGGTGGATTCTCAAGTGGGGTGTATTTTGTGAAATTAGTTTTTGAAGATTATAGAGAGGTACAAAAAATAATCTTTTTAAAGTAGAGATCTTTATTTTGTATATATACCTATATTTTTATTGTGATATTACAAATTGAGCAGTTTTTTGGTCGATCTCAAATATAGGAATTCTTTCAGCTTCCGTGTTTAAACCAAGGAATCTTAGATAAAATGGGGGGAATGATCGGAACAATAGACGGACACTTATAGTTGTATTTCCTTCAAAATTATCAGGAAGAGGAACTGTATAGTGTACAGATTTAGATCCACTTACGGGCAGAGTATAATCATTTAATTTGACCATATCAGATACACCAACATTTAATAATCCGGAATCACCTTCTGCATTATATAATACCGTATTGAACATTTGAAGTTGTGGATCAATTTCCCTGCCTGGATCAACATAAAAATCAGACACATCACCATTTTCATCAAGAAAACCTGAAGAAAAAATAATATTTTCATTTACCTCACAGCTTAATTCAATCCATAGCTGTCTTGCAAATGTAGTTCCTGTGGGAAATTTATGTCCAACATTATTGGTGATAATTAGGGATAAATTTAAAGTGTTTATCAAAGAGTCATGATATATATCATTGATATATACTTCTGCAGCTTCAAGAAGTAGAGCTTCAACTGCAGAATAATGCTCTGGGTCTGGATTAGCTGTATTCAGTTGTACATCTACACCAGGGAAAAAATGTCTGTGCAGATCACTTCTCAAAGGTCCATCGGTTGCAGCACGACCTTCATATGTCTGCATATGGCAGGTTTGACATTCGCTACCCATTGCTTGAAAGGCAGTCCCTTCCCATTCAAACTGAGTAACTTCTGCATCAATCCCGTTCACACTTAGATTGTGACAATTTTGGCAAAATTCTGATTTATCATATCCTGAATGATATTCTGATGCATGATATTCATTTTCGACAGGGTCATTGAGAATACTATATCTCGTCCCATCTGTAAATAGTTTAAAATCTGTTGTTTCGAATGACTGTTCTTCAGTTAGAACATTAGTGGGTTCAGGGATATGAGTTACCATATGACAAATATCACAGGTCACACCCTCTTGTATCTGTGGGGGTAGAGCCTCCAAATCTGATAAAGAAAAAGACTCATGATTTGTAATTGCATCTGTGAGCGCAGCAACAGGGCTATGGCACTGAACACAGAAATCCCCCAATTCAATTCCTTTTTCTAGATGAACTGCTTGTTCATGTTGTTGTAGTTTTAGCCACACAGGATCTTTTGCAGAATAAGCATGCATTGAGGAAGCCCATTCTGCAAAATGTGTTGGATGGCAGGATTTACAATCTTCTGCTGAACTGAAATCCTCTACTTTAAATTCAGTCTGAAATGGTCTTGATTGGATATCACCTTTTTCTTTTCCCAAGTCACTGCAGGAAAAAGAAATTAGCCCAAAGAATAAAACTAAATATTTAGTTTGAAATTGCCACACCTGTGGGCATGGGATTATCATTGCTTCCGTCACTTAGGCTTAAAGAATGCAAAAGGACATTTGAAATTGTATTATAAATGTAGGCAATTCCACTTCCAGGGGAAGTTACAACCAGTAAATCATTACCATTAGCTAATGCACATCCATGGAGCATATTCATGGTTTCATCTTCCATTAAAATTGATTCATCTGTTTCTAAATTTATTTTAGATATGGTATTTCCCATTCGGTTTGTGACATATAATTTTGAATCATCTTCAGAAATTTGCATATGCCAGGGCATCATTCCTGTCATTATGGTGGTTAAGCTGTCCCCTGTTTCAGTATCAAACACTCGCACCTGCATGGTATTTGAACAGGATACATACAATTTTGAATCATCATGACTCAGCTCAAGCTCTAGAGCATTGTAAATACCATCATTGATTTCAATGGGTTCTGGAACTTCAGAACCAAGAGGAAAATTTTGAGGCTGGTAACTGGAATTCCCAAATTCACTTGTTTCAATTTTAAAGATATGAGAGGCTTGATTACTTGCTACCCATAAAATAGACCCGTCAGAGTTTAGAGCGATTCCATGAGGAGAATCTGCGCCTACATTTACAACGCCTGTTACTTCCATAGATTGAACATTAATTTGATGAATTTCTTGAGATTCAGTGGACATTCCCATCATGGGCATAAAACGAGAGACATAAAGAAATTGATTTTCTATATCCAATGCCATCAAAGCCGGCATATTGCCAACTGTCACACTACCAACTAGATTATCTGATTTTAAATCAAATTTTAATACCATTCCAGTGGATATCAAAGTGCAATACCAGTACCCATTCGTATTATCAATTACCACATAGTGAGGAGAATCACTTACATTGGATAAATCAACATTTATATGTTTTAGTAATTTCCCTGAAACAATATCGATGACGGCAACTTTATCCTGCCCCTGAAGTGTGATGTAAGCTTTTTGAACTTGCTCCTTTTCTTTTTTATCTTCACATGATAAAACAATAATTGACAATAAAAAAATTAAAAAATATTGAAATTTCAATTTATTTTTCATTACGATATAAGATATCTCCTGTTATATTTTTAATAAAATAATTACTAATCTCTTTAAGATATAGACTAATGATAATTGGAAAATTTATTATGGAACTAAGTGTAAACAAAATATTAATCTTTCACCTTAAATAGTTATAATAACAGAAGAATTAATATTGGAATTATATTTTTATATCAAATCTATCATAGTTTAGTGTGAACCACTTTACAAATCAAATATACAATATATTCTGAGCAGCTGAAATTATCGAGGGTAAGCAGTCTAAGTTATCGATAGAGATAGAGGATTAAGATATTGAAAAAAACTAAAATTGCTGGTGGGGTTGTCCTAAATAAAAATGGAGATGTACTTATTGTCAATCAACGTGGAAACAGTTGGTCCTTACCCAAGGGACATGTTGAAAACGGAGAGACATTACTTGAAACAGCAAAACGTGAGATTTATGAAGAGTCTGGGATTGAAAATTTAATCTACATACAAAAAATAGGAAATTATTCTCGATATAGAATCGGGTTAGACTTAAATGATGATCAATCAGAGCTGAAAGATATTCACATATTTTTATTTAAAACCAATGAGATGAGTTTAAATCCGATTGATGATCATAATCCCGAAGCTAAGTGGGTTTTACCTGAAAATGTATCTGAATTCCTTACCCATAAAAAGGATAAATTATTTTTTGAAGAAATAAAAATGAAGGTTTTATCACATTGAGTTTAACATTATAAATATATTTAGAATATTTTAAAAGTAAAAAAAGGATAATTAAATGTCAATAATAATCAAATCAAAATCCATCTTAATGTTTATCATAATTGGAATATTTTTTACAGGTTGTGCAGATGAAAACGAATCAGATCTTTCAGATGAGGACAATGAACTCGCTTTAGAGTTATGGAGCGAATTGGATGGGTATATAAACTGGCAGCAACATTCTGACTTTACTGGGATTTTACAATCTTCAAGTGTCCACGGTGATTTTGTTCAAATTTGGTTAAATGAAACTGCTATGGTGGGGATTGACTCTGGAGGAAATTCATTACCTTCTAGTTCTATAATTGTAAAAGAAGGTTATCCTGATTCAACGGGGAACAATGTTAATAATGTAACCGTAATGAAAAAAATCACCGAATATGATTCAGAGAATAATGACTGGTTTTGGGCCTCATATAAAAGTTCTGGTGAAATTAATGATGCAGGTAAAATAAACAATTGTATTTCTTGCCACAATCCTGGGAAAGATTATATCCTGTTTGTAGATTGGTAAAAATTAAATGTTGATAAGCCTTTCAGGTTTTGAAGCAGAATTTGAAAAAGATAAAAGAGTCTATGAAAAGGGTAATATTGCATGCTGGTTCAAGGGCTATTATTTCTTTGAAAATAAATATTATGAAAGTCAGTCTGCTGCAAACCACATAATTTCTAGATATGGTAGCTACGAACTAGAGAAAAATATACCAGAGTTTAACGGTATTTTTTCTGCTGTTATATTAAACCGGAAAACACAAACTCTAAAGATTATAACTGATCGAATAGCTCCTTCAAATCTATTTTATTCAAAACAAGGGAATTCATTTTATCTAAGTGATGATATTTATAAAATAAAGTCATTAATGGGAAGACCACAGATAAGCATTGAATCCGCAATTGAGTTTTTACATTTTCGTTTTGTTTCAGGGAAATATACTTTATTCAAAGATATATATTGTACAACACCAGCTTTAATTCTTGATATCTCTGTTGATGGAAGAGATATTAATTTTTCATCGAAAAGATATTGGGATTATGATTATTCTCTAAAAGATTATTCTATTAAAGAAGCTGAAAATAAATGCTACACTATTTTAAACGAGATTATCGAAAGATTTAAGAGTCATATATTTAATGAAAAATCAATCGGTCTGAATCTGTCAGGAGGATTTGACTCAAGAGCAATTTTAGGGTTGCTGCTCCAGAATAATATAAAGCAATTAAAATTTTTTACATTTGGTCATCCAAGTTGTGATGATATTATCTATACTGAACAAATCAGAAAACAATTTGATTTGAATGGGCATGTGGTATCTGATTTAAACATATATGATAAATTATTTGATGAAAAATTTATTCAATCATTAACCCTAAAAATTGGACATCATTGTTATTATTTTCAAGGATATATAACTCAATTATTTGAAAAACAATATGAAAATATTCAATATTTACTGACTGGAGATATAGGTTTTACGATTGGTTTATTAATTAAAGATCAAATTCATTCAATAAAATCAAATGATGAAATGATTCATTTAATTTGTAGAAAAAATGGACATTTAAAACCTGTTGAAATTTCCAGATTATTAAATTTTTCTGTTTCGCCAGAATTAATATCAAAAATCATCCAAAAACGTATTAAAGAAGCGATTGGAGATACAAAAGATTACTCATTAAAATATTATAAATGGTATCAGGAGAACCGTTTAAGGAAATATGCTCTTTCATCCTTTGACCTTTACTCAGAATATACAAAGGTATTATATCCTTTTTTTGACCACCATTTCCATGATTTTATGTTTACAGTTCCCCACACGACACGAAGGAATCAACGAGTCTATCTGAATACGATTGCAAAACATATTTTTAAAAATGAATTAAAACCTTTATCTCAAATTCCATATCAGGGGAGAGGGAAATATAGATTGAATAAAATAAACGAATATGCTCCGATAAAAAAGAACAGATTAAATATGATTATAAAAATGTTAAACCCTTTTACAAAAAACTACCGGCTAAACAGTCTGCATCCCATTTCATATTTATGGAGCAAACAAAATGAAAAATATTTGGAAAATATTGATGGAACTATCAATTTTAATTCCAAAATAATTAATAAGAAATATTTAAATCACATCATTAGGAAAAGAAAAAAAAATCATATGTTTATCCAATATGGATTATTGATTTTACTATCATTGATAACATTTGAAAAAATAAATCCTGATTGTAAAGTATCAGATATTTGAAAAATATAATTTTATGGTAATTTATGAATAAGCAAACAAATACTGATTTCATTGATTTGGTACATTCTATCATTTCCAATTTTATTGAAGAGAACTATGGAGAAAAAAAATCTATTTCCTCTGTACCAGATCCAGATACACTAAGAAAAGAAATAGATTTTACATTAGGTAAAAAACACTCACTTAATCAAATGAAAGAATTTATTCATCAGTATATGGATCACTCCGTCAAAACAGGAAACATCCATTTTTTTAATCAGCTGTTCTCAGGTTTTTCTACCTTGGGATATACTGGTGATGCAATTGTAGCCGCTACGAACGCTTCTATGTACACCTATGAAATGAGTCCGGCTGCAACACTAATGGAGAATGAATTAATTCAAAAAATGTGTCAACTTATTGGCTATGGTAATGGTGGTGGGACGTTTGTCACGGGAGGAAGTAATGGGAATTTTCTTGCTCTTTTAGCTGCACGACACAAGCAAAATCCAGATTCAAAGTTAAAAGGGTTGTTTAACCAGAGACGATTGGTGGGTTTTGTTTCAAAAGATTCTCACTATTCTATGTTGAAAGCAGCAAATCAATCTGGAATTGGATTGAATAATATCATCCAGATACCCGTTGATTCTAATGGTAAAATGAGATTGGACTATCTTGAATCAAATATTAAAAAAGTCAAAGGTAGAGGTGAAATCCCTTTTTTTGTTGCTGCAACGGCAGGGACAACAGTAAGAGGTGCATTTGATTCAATAAATGAAATTGGTGACTTGTGTAAACATCATAATATTTGGTTTCATATTGATGGATCATGGGGAGGGGCTGTATTGTTTTCCAGTAAACATCAGAGCTTAATTAGTGGATTGGAAAAGTCAGACTCTTTTACTTGGTGTGCGCACAAAATATTGGGTGTCCCGATTATATGTTCTCTAACAGTAGTAAAAGACAGATCTATTTTAGAAACGATAAACCAGGTTTCTGGAACTGACTACCTATTTCATAATGATGGACATATGGATTTAGGGCATTTATCGTTACAGTGTGGTAGAAGAGTAGATGTACTTAAACTATGGCTGATTTGGAAGTATTATGGTGATTCAGGTTTAGGAAAAAAAATTGATCGACTATTTGATTTAGCAAGTTATGCAAAGCAAAAGGTGACTGTTTCTCCCCTTCTAGTTTTAATTCCGCCTGTAGAGTTTTTAAATATCTGCTTTCAAATAAAACCCAAAAATATACCTGATAAAAATTTGAATTCCTTTAATATCTTGGTAAGAAATCAAATGATCAAAGAAAAAGGTATCATGGTAAATTACGCTAACATTGGAAAAATTACATGTATTAGATTGATTACAACAAACTTAGATCTGCAAAAAACACACATCGATTTATTCTTTGAAAGTTTACATACTGTTGTTGATGAGTTGACAAGTTAAAACTGCCTCAAAACTTATATTTTCAGTTTTTAATTTACTGAGGTAGCCCTTTGAATGCCCTCTTTTTCATCAACCGATCTAAGCAGAAAAAGTCCTATTATAAATAAAAAGACAACAATGGATACCCCGGCGCGTTGTGAATTGAATATTTCAGTAAGAATCCCCAAACATAAGGGCCCGATAAATGCTGTCATTTTCCCTGAAAAAGCAAAAAATCCGTAAAATTCATTTTCTTTTGATTTAGGGGTGAAACGACCCATAAGAGATCTGCTGGCCGCTTGGTTCGGTCCTGAAAAAATACCTACTGAAATTCCTGCGATCCAGAATAGCAATTTAGAATTTGCAAAAATCGCCAACAACCCTGCAGCAGTCAGACAAATGAGAGTGATCTGAATAGTTAACTTTCCACCTAATTTATCATCTAAAAAACCAAATATAAATGCGCCTATTCCAGCTGTAACATTTAATACGATTCCAAAGATCATGATCTCCTGAAAAGTAAATCCAAATGTACCTGCAGCATAAATTCCTCCAAAAGCAAAAATAGTTACCAATCCATCATTATAGATCATTCTTGATAGAAGAAATTTTATAACCTGTTTATATTGTTTTAATTTTTTGAATGTGTGAATAAGTTCATTAATTCCGGATAAAATATTTAGTTTGGATCTTTTATAGTGTTCTTTGGTTTTAGTATTTATTATCAAGAGCATTGGAAGGCTGAAAACGCTAAACCAGATAGCAACAAGCAAGTTTGTAGCTCGGATATGTTCCCCTGTCTCCTTTGAAAATCCAAACCAAGGAATATCAGGTTGAACAAAACCAACTAAGGCAACAACTAGGCAGAGTAATCCACCTACATATCCGAAGGACCATCCATATCCTGAGACTCTACCTATTTTGGTTTTCGGAGCGATTTCTGGAAGATATGCATTATAAAAAACGCTCCCTAATTCAAACCCAATGTTTGCAATAATAAACCAGGTAAGTGCCTTTATCACTTCACCTGGCATAGTGTAATAAAGCATTATGGATCCAAAAATACTCAAATAGGTCATTATGGCAAGAAATGTTTTGCGGAGATCTGATTTATCAGCAATTGCGCCCATGATAGGGGATGCTATCGCAACAATTATTGCTGTCAATGAGACTGCCCTCGACCATAGTGTAGTACCGATAATTTTATTTTCTGCTATTGCTTCGGTAAAATATGTAGCATAAATAAAAGTAACCACAAGAGTTGTAAATGAGGAGTTGGCAAAGTCATAGAGTGACCAAATAAATATATTTTTTCTATAATTATCACGCATAGATATTAAATATTTACAGTTTAATTAGTTGATTAGCTGTGAGCTCTTAATATTAAATAGACTCTACCAATTTTTTTATATCATCAATATCATTAATGGATTTATTTGCTAAGTATTCCAAATGAATAGTCTTGAAAATAGAAGTGATTTGAACTCTCTTAATAAATGATGTAATCGTTATCGGGATGTGTAGCGTTTTTGCAGCCATGATCTGAAAAGGGAAATCAATATCTGTTGTAGGAGTATGGTATCCAGTTTGAGAGTCGTTTTTTAATGATAGCCGAACAGCTTCAATATCTTTCAGATAAATTCCCTTACGTTTTTCCCAAGGTGCAGTTATATCTGCAATATCGAACAAAAAGTTGTATCCGTGACTAAATGAATTAAGAAAGTATTGTCCATATTTATTCCCCTTACAAACAGTATAAAGATAATCACTGATAGTCTTTTGCATCTTTTCAATAAAATGTTTCCATATAGAAAAGTGGGAGCGATATAAGAAAAAACCATAATCAGTATAAAAAGAGTTTTTTGTTGTAAAAAATGATTTCACTTCATAGGAATATTTTTTGAGTTGATTTCTAATCTCA
>CAXRJK010000078.1:0-6030 GCA_964230865.1 Winogradskyella sp. | reverse complement strand
AAATAGCAATTTGGAATACCGCCGTTAAGAGTTGGTATCCAAATATCAGAAATATATTTACGAATCCAGAAATATTTGATAAAGTAGTAGAATTAAAAGCAAACTATAAAGATATCATAACTGATTTAGATGATACAGAATAATCCCAGCATCAATCATGAAAACCATTTCTCAGATAGAATTAAATGGGGTGAAGATGTTTTGGCTATTTCTGTTTTTTTTGCAATTACTCTATTACCTTTTTATGAAGTGTTTGCTCGGCTACTTAAGTTAAAGACAATACCCGCTTCTCAGATAATAATTCAGCACCTTACTCTTTGGATTGGATTCTTAGGGGCCGTCCTTGCAACACGGCAAAATAAGTTATTGGCCCTCACACAAAAACCACTTTTTGTTCCAGATAAGGAGTTTGATTTTGGTAGATGGTTTTCTAAATCGATTTCATTTATAATATTATGCGCTCTTTTTTGGGGGAGTATTCAATTAATTAAAACTGAATTTCAATTTCCAATTGATATCGCTCCCTATATTCCGAGGTGGGTTGCCCAACTTATAATTCCTATCGGATTTTTCTTTATAGCATTGGAAGTCATTATCAGAAGTGGAAGCCACTCACTTTATAGAGCATCTATTGTAATGGTGACAATTAGCTGTTATCTTTTATGTTTTTCAGGAAATATCCAAGATTCTAATTGGCTTCCTTGGATTGGAAGTTTATTGATTCTATTTTCAGTTTATCATGGATTACCCATTTTTTTAGCGCTTGGCGGTTTATCTGTATTATATTTTTGGGTAGATTACACCCCTATAGCCTCTATAGCTGCTGAGTCATATAGGATTGTTGTTTCTCCCACTCTTCCAACAATACCTCTCTTTACCCTAGCGGGGTATATTTTAGCTGAATCAGGTGCTCCGAAGCGAATCTATAATTTTTTCACGAATGCATTTGGTTGGATTAAAGGTGGAACACCAGTTGTTGTAGTATTACTGTGTGCATTTTTTACTGCTTTGACAGGTGGGTCAGGTGTAACAATACTTGCGCTAGGTGGTATATTGTATCCTATGCTAAAAAAAGAAGGATATTCTGAAAAATTTTCACTAGGTTTGATCACAGTTTCGGGTTCGTTAGGGCTTTTATTTCCTCCAAGTTTACCAGTAATAATCTATGGGGTTACAGCTGGAGTTTCAATCAGAGACTTATTTGTTCAAGGATTTTTTCCGGGAGTGGTTTTAATGTTAAGCATGGTTGGATGGGTTTACTATCAAGGGAAAAGACATAAACTTGAAAAGTATCCATTTAAATGGGAGAAACTAAAAGAAAGCTTTTGGAATGCAAAATGGGAAATTTTCTTACCATTTATTATTTTAACAGGTGTTTTTAGCGGATATATGACACTGGTAGAAACTGCCGCATTTACAATTGTATATATTTTAATTATTGAGTTGTTAGTCAACAAAGATCTGCCATTTAAGGAGCTCCCCAAAATTATTATTGACTGTGCAACATTAATTGGAGGGGTGTTGATAATATTGGGAGTGGCAATGGGCTTGACGGCATATTTGATAGATGCGCAAATTCCTATGCAATTGTTAAAATGGATACAATCTACAATCTCATCTAAGATAGTATTTTTATTACTTCTCAATATTTTACTTCTAATTGTTGGTTGTATGATGGATATATTTTCTGCAATTATTGTTTTCGTTCCCCTAATCGCACCGCTTGGTGATTTTTTTCAATTGGATCCAGTTCATTTAGCAATAATTTTTATTGCAAACCTTGAGTTAGGTTTTTTTACTCCGCCAATTGGTATGAATTTATTTCTATCTGCCTATCGCTTTAACAAATCAATGCCTGTACTCTATAGTGCAACACTACCATTTTTTATGATTCGTTTAGCATTTGTTTTAATACTTACTTATATTCCTCTATTATTTTACTGATATATTGGGAACAATCTGTTCTGTAAAACATTACTTGACTGAAAATGTTTGATGGAAATATATTCATTAACAATCTGGAGACAACTATTATAAAACGCTATTGACTATATCAAGAAAACGGGACACTCCCGTTAGTTTAATACATAACATAGATGGAGAAAAAAATGAAGCGTTTTACCCTTATATCAATGATATCTCTCAGTTGTCTCACTCCTGCAATAGGCAGTGAAGCGGGAGCAATATTTCTACTTATATCCCCTGGCGCTAGAGCAGGTGGAATGGGAGAAGCAAATGTTGCCGTAGCTGATGATGCATATGCAAGCTATTGGAATCCCGCTGGGCTTGGATTTCTAGAGGGCTCAGAGCTCGCAATGATGCATGTAAACTGGCTCCCTAATCTTGCTGATGACCTCTACTATGATTTTTTTGCATTTCGAAAACATGTTCCAACTTTGGGTACATTTGGAGGGCATTTAATTTATTTAAGTTTAGGTGAGCAGATCCGTATGGGTGAAGGTCCCGATGATTATCTCGGAACTTTTACCAGCTTTATGATGGCAACTACTGTATCTTACAGCTCCTTATTATCGGCTAATTCATCATTTGGAATTAACGCAAAAATATCTTACCAACACTTGGTTGACCTTGGTGCTGGCGCTGAAAAAGGGAAGGGGACTTCCCTTGATTTCGGGTTTGATTTGGGGTATCTAAGAAAAGGATTTCTCACGCCAGATTTAGATGTAGGTTTAGCTATCACTAATATTGGACCAAAGGTTTCATTTATTGATCCTGCACAGGCAGATCCACAGCCTACAAACCTCTCTCTTGGTTTGAATTATAGAGTTGTTGATAGTGAGTTCAATAAATTTTCACTTATCTATGATGTAAATAAACTACTTGTGTCTTCCTATCCAGATATGGACTGGGATGGTGATGGAATTATTGGTGGATGCGATGAAGAGGGCCATTGTACTAATATTCCTCACTCAGGTGATTATAACTCTGATGGAGATAGAGAGACTGCCCACACAGATCCAGTTTATATCGCACTATTTACTTCATGGGTAGATGACTGGCTGTTAGGTGGAGATACAGACTTTAGTGGTGACGGAGTAATTGGAGGATATAATGCCGAGGGGTTTCACACACCGCTAGATTCAATATCTTTTGGGGAACCCGGATATGGAAGGTATGGATGTGAAGAAGAGTCTGGAGATATCTGCTCTGAAGAAAATTTAGTGTTGGAGGTAGGTACTGGTGATTCAAGAACAATAAAAAATGAGTTTGATAAGCTGGTTCATAATTTTGGTATGGAATATTGGTATTCTGAGTATTTTGCCCTTCGAGCAGGATATTATTTAGATCAATCTGGAAAGATATCAAATCCAACTTTTGGTGTGGGGCTGAGGTTTGCAGGCTATGGATTTGATTTTGGATACACTTCTGGTGAGCCGGGCCACCCTCTTACAAATACGATGCGATTTTCCCTTAACTGGGAATTTTAATATATCTCAGTTTAATGGTTAATATATTCAGCAGGGCAATAATTATTATCCTGCTATGTTTAAACAATTATATTATAGCTGATGTAATTGGATTTAAAAAAGTAATCTCTCTGCGAGTAGAGTTTCAGGAAAGTGAATCATCTGGTACTACGGGAGATGGAAAGTTTTTAATGAATCCTGATACTACCTGCGGGAGCTATATCATTGACCCACCACCCCATAATAAGACCTATTTTAGTTCACAGTTAAGAGCAGTAAATAACTATTTTCAGGGTGTTTCATATCAAAAGTTTGGTATCGACTTGGAGCACTCTCAAATTTTTCCTGAAGCAAACGATTCCGCTTATATTCTTCCATTTCCAATGGAATATTACAATCCCTATGGCGAATCTGAGGAGTTGAAGGAGGGTAGACTGGTGAAGCTATTTAAAGATGCAGTCTCTATAGCAGATTCTCTAAATGATATATCCTTTTTAGATTACGATTTTGTGATTGTCTTTCATGCGGGTATTGGACAGGATTTCAGCTTACCATATCTAGATCCCACCCCGGAGGATATCCCTAGTACATATATTGACAGAGATATGTTAGGTGAGCCTTTTATAGGTGTAGAACATGGTATCATCATTCCTGAGACAGAAAATCACTTATTGTTTGATGAAGGAAATATATTGTTTGATCAAGCATCTGAGCCCTGCGACTATCAATATGGCCTTACAGGGGTATTATCTCTAATGATTGGGTTCGCCTCTGGTCTACCGCCACTTTGGGATTTGGATTCTGGAGAAAGTAGAATTGGTATTTTTGGTTTGATGGATCAGGGGTCAAATAATGGACGGGGATTAATTCCTTCACCTCCTGATGCTTGGACAAGAGTATTTGCTGGATGGGAATCACCAATTGAGCTGGAAGACCGGTCCTCAGAGATCATATTAGCAAAAAGATCGGAAAACAGCATAGTAAAAGTAAATTTGACTAATACCGAACATTTTATGGTTGAAAATAGGAATAATTGGATATACCCAAGTGTGAGTATTGACTCACTGAGATATGCTATTTGGGAGGAAACTGATAGATATCCACCATTTATTGAGATATTAATAGATTCAGTAGATATTGAAAGAGATAACAGTGGTGTCATAACCAAAATCCCCAATTATGATTTAGGTCTACCTGCTTCCGGTTTGCTTATATGGCATATTGATAATGAAACAATAAATGAAGGAATTAGTGATTATTCAATTAACTCAGACAGGATAATTAAAGGTGTAGATTTAGAAGAAGCAGATGGAGCGCAAGATATTGGTTATCCGTCTATATTTATGTTTCAAGATCCATCTAGCGGATATTTTGGTGATATGTGGTTTACAGGGAACCTTGAGTATAAACGAATGAACAGTGGTTATGATACACCTGAGTTCGGTTTGTATACGTTTCCAAATACAAAAGCTAATAATGGTGCTGACTCCTATTTGCGTTTTTTTGATATAGGTGAGCAAGGTGATACGATGCACTTTTCAGTATCCAATCTACATCAATTAGGAGGATTTCCTGATACCACCGCTTTCTTTCATGGAGCTATTTCTATTGATACAGAGCAAAATATAATTGGGGGTAGGGATTCCATTTGGTGGGCTCCAATATCTGATCCAATTGATAAGAAAGTAATTTATATAAAACAAGTGTCAGGTGCCTCTATTTTTATTAGTCATAACTATAAAATTGCTGGTGATCAATTGTATATTATTGAGCACGAAGAAAGCTCCTCAATAATTAATTACTTCGGGTGGGATGAAAATGAAAGAACCTTTTTATTGATTAAACAATCAATAGTTGATTCAATTGTATATATAATGCCTACTCTGGAGACAGATTTAGTTGATAGTATCAATTATAATTCCTATCTCTCTAACTTAGAAACAGCAATAGTTATTCAAGATAATGATACAGTTACCTTTTCAATTAGTAAAAATATTTTCATAGTAGAGTCAACACTGGCCAGCAAAAAAATAACATATTTTAACAACAATTTAATCAATATCATAGCGGTAGACTTAGATTTAGATGGAAGAGGGGATGCTGTTTTATTGGATGAAACTGGAACTCTTTTCGCGATAGATCAAAATGGATTTCACTTGCCGGGATTTCCATTAGAGGGGAGTTTTAATGGAAATATATTTGCGACTCAAATTTTAGATGACTCACATCCTGAAATAATTGTCGAAGATTTAAATCAACGCAAATTTTTTATTATTGATTGGTTAGGAAATATTGAATTATCCTTCCCGCTGTCAACTAATGAAAAATTAATATTTATTTCAGACAATTTAGAGATAAGCTCTGATAACCTTTGTAAGGTTATTAGCACAACTTTTTCATTATGGTCATTTCCAATGAATATTGATGAAAATAGTCAGCACCTGAGTAGCAATCAATGGACTTTTCCAAATGCAGATATGAGACATTCCAGATCATTGAAATTAAACTATTCAATTTTAGCACCCGATAACGATTATTTATTTGATTCAAATCGGACCTATGTATATCCAAATCCATCAACTGAAAATATTTTAAAAATAAG
>CAXRJK010000077.1:0-6131 GCA_964230865.1 Winogradskyella sp. | reverse complement strand
ACTTCTAATTCTTGATTTTTTTCTAACATTTCCTTGGGATGTCGAACCACCTTAGTCCAAGATAAATCTGATACATGGATAAGTCCATCAACTCCTTCCTCAAGCTCAACAAATGCACCAAACTGGGTTAAATTCATTACCTTCCCAGATTGAATTGTACCAATCATATATTTTTCTTCTATAGAGTCCCATGGGTCAGGCTGAAGCTGTTTGACTCCTAAACTAATTTTTCTTTCATCTGAATCAATAGTAAGAACTTGAGCTTCTACTTCTTCGCCCATTGTATATTGCTCTGATGGGTTTTTAATGTGCTTTGTCCAAGAAATTTCAGAAACATGAATCAATCCTTCTACTCCTGGTTCAATTTCAATGAAAGCCCCATAGTTAGTCATACTGACAATTTTCCCATTTACAATTGAGCCAATGGGATATTTCTCATTAAGATTTTCCCAAGGATGTGTAGTCAACTGCTTTAATCCCAAAGAAATCCGTTTTTTTTCCTTATCAAAATCAATTATTTTAATTGTCAGTTTCTCATCTAAAGCAACAACTTCTGTTGGATGATTAACTCTACCCCATGATATATCTGTAATGTGGAGGAGACCGTCAATTCCGCCCAAGTCAATAAATACACCAAAGTCTGTAATATTTTTGACTTGGCCTTCCACAATATCTCCTACATTTATGTCATCAAATAGCTGATCCCTTTGCTCTTTTAATTCATCTTCTAACAATACTTTTCTGGATACAACAATATTTTTTCTCATTTCATTAAATTTAACAATTCGAACCTCCAACTCCTTATCCAGGTAAGAATCAAAATCACGAACAGGACGAATATCAATTTGTGACCCAGGCAAAAAAGCTTCAATATCTCCAATGTCCACAACCATTCCACCTTTTATACGACGGAGGATTTTACATGTAATGACTTCACCAGAATCATATGTCATCCTTAATTTTTTCCAACATTTAAGAAAATCTGCTTTAGACTTGGATAAAATCATATTTCCTTTTCTATTTTCCAAGGTCTCCAGAAATACTTCAACCTGTTCGCCTATTTGTGGTACTTTATCTTCTGCAAATTCAGAACGATCAATAATCCCCTCAGATTTAAAACCAATATCCAAAATTATATCAGTGTCTGTCATCCCAATAACTCTTCCAGTAACTAATTCTTGTTCAGCGACTTCTGATAATGTATTCAAATATAGGGACTGTATTTCATGAGGGATTTCATCCTCTGTATCTGTCTCCCCTAAATCTTCTAGTTTGTGTATATTTATATCCTTAAACAATTGTGGGGATAAATAATCAACAACGGGTGTTTGTTCCTCTACATTAACTGTAGGTTCAACACTGACCTCTTCAGAAGCCGCTTCAGTTGTACTTGTTTCTAATTCCTGTTCATACATTTAGGTTATTTCCTTTTTGTGTTTTTTAGTTATTTCAATTATTAAATTCACTTGTTCATCAAACACTAAATTTGATGTATCGATAATAATAGCATCATCTGACTTTAAGAGCGGTGAATGAGTCCGAGATGAATCCTTATTATCTCTTTTTTTGATATCCACTTCCAACTCATTAATGTTCTTACTTCTTCCTATAACTAGTAAATCTTTTTGGCGTCGTTCAGCTCGAACCCTAGCATCTGCTACCATAAAAAACTTAAAATCAGCTTCTGGAAAGACAACTGTGCCAATATCTCGCCCTTCTACTACAGAGTTCTTTCCAAATACCATTTGTCTCTGCAGATTTACCATCGCTATTCTAATCTCTGGTACAGCACTCACTTCGCTTACTCTTGAAGTTACTTTTGGATCTCTAATCTTTCCCGTAACATCCTGGTTATTAATTTCAATTTTGAAGACTTTATCCTCAAATTTTATATTAAAATCCAACATATTAAGGAATGTCTTCAAAGAATCTTTATCATCTAAAGAAATCCCTCTGTCAATTACTGACAACGTCACAGCCCTGTACATGGCCCCCGTATCAAGATAAGCGAAGCCCAACCTCTCAGCAACAGCTATCGCTGTAGTGCTTTTACCTGTCGCTGCAAGTCCATCAATTGCGATAATCATCTAATATCAATTCTCAATGAGCCGACGAAGTTACTTTCTTTCAATTATAAAATCAATAATTATGACATAATTAGAAAATCACTGGTTTTTGGACCTTTTAACCAGTTTTTAAGAAGTTTTAATTCTTTTTTTTGCAACTCTCTCCACATTCCAGAGGGTAGCTTATTAAGAAAAACAGGACCAAATTGAATCCTAGTCAGCTGAAATAATCTTATATTCAAAAATGAAAATATACGCCTGATTTCCCTTTTTTTCCCTGTTAAAAGTTTTAGAGTCACGATACTTCTTTTCTTTCTCTTTAGCTGTTTTAATACTTCCGCACGACCAAATTCACCAAGCCCAATGAAGAGTCCTCGAGAAATTTTATTCACAGTTTTCTCATCTAACCCTCCTTCTATTTCTGCTTCATAAATACGTGGTATCTTAAATTTCGGATGCAGTAATTTATGTGATAACTCCCCATCATTAGTTAACAACAGTAATCCTGATGTAAGACGGTCCAGCCGTCCTATTGGAAAAATCCTTTCCCTAAAATGAATATAATCAGATATGGTTTTTCTCCCTTGTGGGTCATTCATTGTTGTAACTACCTGAAGAGGTTTGTGGAAAACGATTATCTTTGATTCTTTTGAGATTGATAGTTTTCTACCTTCAAACATAATCTCATCATTTTCTGTAACAGAATGGGCAGGGTCTAGAATCAACTCTCCATTAACCATAGTGGTTGCCCGTTTGATGAGATGGTCAGACTGTCTCCTTGAAGCTACACCGGCATGTGCTAAAAATTTATTTAACCGCATATAAACCTACGAATCATTTTCTGATATCGACTCCTCATGAAAAATATCCACTTGTAATTCATTGGATAAACCCTGATCCTTAGTTAAATCATCAATCTCTTTTAATTTTGGAATCTCTGAAATTTTACCCAAACCAAATGCCTCTAAAAAGTCATCCGTTGTACCATATAGTAAAGGTCTACCTGGGCCATCATCTCTGCCTTTTATACAAACTAGTTTTTTACTTAATAAAGTTTTTAATACACCGGAACAGTCTACCCCCCTAATTGATTCAATCTCAAAGCGGTTAACGGGCTGTTTGTAAGCAATAACCGCGAGCGATTCAAGAGCAGCTGGACTTAAATAAAGTTTTCCTGTTTTATTTAATAATCGTCTTATCCATAACTCGTATTCCGGTTTAGAATTAATCTGATATCCACCTGCAATAGTTTGAATTTCAAACGCATGATTTTCAGATTGATATTTTTTATTTAATTCAGAAATAATAGTATTTAGGTTAGGAGGATCAGTGTCAAATATTTGGTTTACCTGTTTTTGAGACAGCGGATGAGGAGTAGCAAATAACAGTGCCTCGATTATTAATATATCTTCTCTTTTATCCATAAAATTTCAGTTTTTTACAGAAATAACTTGGATTTCTAACTCACCAAATAATTCATTTTGAATAACAATAATTTTATGTTCTTGAATCAAATTTAGAATCGCTAGAAATGTAATAATTATTTCTATTTTATCATTTAATTTTTTCATGAGTGATGAAAATAGCAATGACCCATCACCATCAACGTAAGAAAGTAGTTTAGCTTTTTGATCATCAATACTGACCATTTCTCTGTGAAGTTCATAGGGACTGATGATAGGCTGATTGTCCAAGGCTGATTTAAAATATGTAGCTATATCAAATAAAGAAACATTACGTATAAATACAGCTCCGCTTTCTTCAGTATTTGTGACATCCTGAGTTTGACCCCTTGAAAAATAACTGCTCCGGACCCTTGCGAGAGAACTTAATGAATGTGCTGCTTCCTTAAACCTCTGGTAATCTAAAAGCTGCCTAACAAGTGGCAAACGAGGATCTTCAGGTTCTTCATCTATTTCCAATGAGGGTGATGGAAGAAGCATTTTTGATTTTATTCTCATTAATGTAGCTGCCATATGTATAAACTCACCGGCCAAACCAATATTTATCTCTTTCATGGTCTGAAGTGAATTCATATAGTCTTCTGTAATCTTTGAAATAGGTATATCATATATATCTAACTCATCTCTGCGAATAAAATAAAGAAGCAAATCTAATGGACCTTCAAATTGGTTTAATCGAACTTTATACATAGAATTTCATTTATGATTTAATATTCAAAAACCCAATTTTTTTATAAACTTTTCTTAATGTTTTAAATGCAATCTTCTGAGCTTTTATCCTCCCATCTGAAAGAACAGATTCTAAATAAGATTTATCTTTTATTATTCGCTCATACTCACTTTGTATTGGAGAAAGTGTTTCAGTAATTATTTCTGCGACTTCTTTTTTTAAGCTAGAATACATTTTCCCTTGAAAATGTGATTCAATAGCAGGTATCTCAAGACCTGAAAACCCAGAATACAGATTTATGAGATTGGCAATCCCCATTCGGTTCTCTGGGTCATAAATAATTTCCTTGCCAGAGTCAGTAACGGCTCTCTTGAGTTTTCTATGAATTACATCCGGTTTATCCAAAAGGGTGATAATATTGTTCAAGTCTGAATCTGATTTAGACATTTTGTTATCTGGATTTTGAAGACTCATTATTCTTGCACCAACTTTTGGGATAAAAGGATTAGGAACCGTAAATGTATCAGAATAACGAGAATTAAACCTCTGTGCTAAATTTCGAGTTAACTCTAAATGTTGTTTTTGGTCTGCTCCCACAGGGACTAGGTCGGCTTGATAAAGCAAAATATCTGCAGCCATCAAAACAGGATAGGTAAATAATCCTGCATTTATATTTTCATTGTGCCTCCTGGATTTTTCCTTAAATTGAGTCATTCGGTTCAATTCACCTGTGTATGTCATGGTTCCCAATACCCACGCAAGCTCTGTATGTTGTGGAACTTGGGATTGAATTGTAAGGATACTTTTTTGCGGGTCAATCCCGCACGCAATATATTGTGCTAAAAAGGAAAGGGATTGTTTTCTCAACTCAGATGGTTGTTGATGAGTCGTAATAGCGTGGAGATCAACAACCAGAAAAATACATTGGTAATTGTTTTGTAATTCGACCCAGTTTTTCAAGGCTCCCAAATAATTTCCTACACACAGATGACCACTAGGGGCGCTACCGCTTAGAATCGTTTTCATCGGATGATTTATATCAATGCTTCCATAAAAAGATATGGTTTCCAAGTTCTCTTTCCATTTTTTGCAAATTGCTGAAAGTATTGAATTCGATTGGGTCTATGAGGTTTTTTTGATAATCTCAAACCCGCTGACTCAGGTGAACCATTCCCCTTTTTTAAATTACATGATAAACATGCAGTGACCAAATTTTCCCATAAATCTTTTCCTCCTTTTTCTTTAGGAATTATATGATCTACTGTTAAAGTCCCAGACGATTTTCTGCAATATTGACATGTGTAGTTATCTCTTTGAAAAATATTTTTTCTATTTAAAATGACCGTTATGCTATTGTACTTCACCATTTGCTTCAACTTAATAACGCTAGGAATTTTTAACTCCAATGATGGGGAGTGTATTGTTTCCCCATCGGTTTCTATAATCTCAATTTTTTCTAAATAGTGAAGACATATTGCTCTTTTTGCGGTGCAGATATGTAGAGGTGAGTAATTTGCATTTAAAACTAGAACAGCTCTATTTAATGTATATCCGTTATGTAATGGGTAATTTGGTATCATGATTGTATGATATGATTTACAGATACTGCAAATCTATATATTTGAAAACATTTTTCATTATAATTAGACTGGAATTTATCCAAACTTTCCTCTTTTACCCAACCCTGAGAATGTAAAAAGTCAAAACCACCCGTACTTAGTGCAGTGTGAGTTATACTCTTATTATCCCCAAAAAATAAAATATCACCCGGTTGAATTGAATCCATTGATATTTTATGTGATTTAAAATATTCTGCCTGTTGCCATGCATCCCTAGGAAGTTTAATTCCTACAGATTGAAAAATGATTTGAATAAATCCGGAACAATCTATTCCAAGTGATGATTTTCCTCCCCATAAATATGGAACTCCCA
>CAXRJK010000076.1:0-7796 GCA_964230865.1 Winogradskyella sp. | reverse complement strand
GGGGAGTGTTTAGGTAGTGATGGGTGTGAATGGTATGGACAAGATGGACCTGGATGTGAGAATTGTGAGCCATGCGATGGAGCTGATGGGTGCGGGAATTATTATAGCGAGGGAGATTGCTGGAATGCTGAAGGCTGTGAGTGGTTAGGGTGGCAAGATGGACCAGGATGCAGTGATGAAGAATGTACTGACTATGCAGATGAATGGAATCATTTAGTTGATATTGATTCCCCCGAAGAATGTGAAACAGAAGCAAATAATTATGGATTTGTATATAATTGTGCAGAAGATTCTGACATGCACTGTGTTGAGCCTGGCTGTTATCAACATGAAGATCAATATGTTATAGAATGGCAAGGAACAGAGGGTGACTGTGTTGATGATGAAGGACCCCCAGAATGTATAATGGATTGTGGCGGATGTATAGAAGAAGACTGTGAAGATGATATTGAATTTTGTAATTGGCTAGTGACTCTCCCTAGTGATGAATGCACAGAGGATTGTGATGAGGAGATTTTAGAGGAATTAAATGAATATGTTGCTGAATGTGAAGAATGTTTAGCGGATCCAGAGAACTGTGGTGATGACGATAATGTTACTGTAGATTATAATTCAGGATGGAATCTCGTAGGCCTCCCCCTCGATGTAGAGGACTCAGGTTATTCTATTCTTTATCCTGAGTCTACAGAAGGAACATTATATTCTTTTAGTGGCGCTTACAACCCTGCTACAAACCTCATTAATGGGGAAGGCTATTGGTTAAGATTCAATGAATCAGGGAGCACCACAATTTATGGCACTCCAATTTATGAACTTACGATTAACCTTAATGAGGGATGGAATCTGATTTCTGGATTATACGAAGATATATCGATCTCTTCAGTTATAGACCCAGACGGTATTATCACTCCAGGCACTTTATATGGGTTCAGCGGTTCATATGTAGAGGCAGATGTACTTGTCTCTGGAAATGGCTATTGGCTGAGAGCATATCAGGATGGCGAGGTTTCCTTAATTGTTGATGGTGGTCCACCAGAAGGGGTGAGTTACGGTAGTGATATACAACCAATCTTCGATGATAACTGTATAAGTTGTCATATTAATGGAGGGGCTTACTTTGGAGGGTTAGATCTATCAACATATGAAAACCTCATGGCAGGTGATAGCAATAGTGGACCAGTCGTTATAGTTGGAGACGGTGCAAATAGTTTTTTAATTCAAAAATTAGAAGGCACCGGAGGTGGCGCACAAATGCCTCAGGGTGGAAGCCCTCTACCTTCAGAACAGATCAATCTGATCTCTCAGTGGATTGATGAAGGAGCTTTGAATAGTCGTGATAATTCATCAAAGGATAGAGATAACATTATTCAAAGTGCGAATGTTCTTACCATAAATGGATTTGAATTATTTTTTGGATTAGAACTATCATCAAGGGAGAGACTTAGCTACAGCCTTCCTCCTAAACCTCCTGTAGGTTCTTTTGACGTCCGATTCAAAGATGGATGGAGACATGTTAAAGATTTTGGTGTTATAGAGCTAATGCCTACCGCTGAGACACTTACTATTTCCTACGATATCCGAGTTCCTGCGGGAACTCAAAAGTATTGGACACTAAGGTCATCAGAAGGTGAGGAATTTATTCTGGAGAATACGGGTGTAATTGAAGTCCCATCTGTAGATAGATTTACTTTGGAGCGTAAGAGCAATGTCCCTGAGACTTTCACTCTCCATCAAAACTTTCCAAACCCGTTCAATCCTATTACAACTTTAAGCTATGGTTTACCAAAAGATAGCAAGGTAAGACTTACCATATTTGATATGTTGGGCAATGAAGTAACTACTTTGGTTAACTCAAACCAACAGGCAGGCTTCAAGTCAGTCCAGTGGAATGCCACAGATCCTATGGGCAGACCTGTGAGTGCAGGTGTCTATCTCTATAAGATAGAGGCAGGAGAGTTTGCCCAGACCAGAAAGATGGTGCTGCTGAAGTAAATAACTATTTCCCTAAGGAATCTAAACTGGTGAAAGTAAGTCCAACTTATTGCTCCCGGCCCCGATGTAGAATATTCTTCCAAAAGTATTCTTGGAGATTACTTCCAGAGTCCTAGTTATAAGTTAATAGTCTCTATGATTGAATAAGGAGGTTAAGCTGACTGTTATAAATATAAAGAGAATAGAGTTCTTATATCAATTTGAACGGATAATCTAATCTCTGTTGAAAAGATATCCAGTTTTTTAAACATGTTAAACTAAAAGTTAAATAAAATATTTATCATTAATAAGGAATCATCAAAATCCTTGTGATTCATTCTATAGTTTGGTGCAATGTTTAACCCTTTAGCAGGATTATAGATTAGACCCAGTAATAAATATGGATCTGAATTTTCCCTATTATTATAGCTGTCAATGCGACCAAATAAAGAGGCCTTGTTAGAATATTTCCAAGTAACATATCCAGATATGATTGAACTGCTTTCATCTACTTTTATTTGATTGTACTCCAACCCACCTCTAAAATCATCTGATGAATATCCTGCAAACAATCCAATAACAGATGTAGAAGAATCCTTATGAAATGGTTCAAAAGAAAAAGCTCCACCATAGTTAAATCCGTTATTTTTTATCAAGTTTTTTTCACCTAAAACCATTTGAATAGATAGTTTTTTATATTTATCATTTTCTGAATATTTGTAACCTCCGCCATTAGTTATCAAAGTGCTCAAAGAAATACTCTGGCTTAGGTTCCGATTGTAGCCAATCCCAAGGTCGGCTGAACTTGAATACTTATTATGGTCCATTGAAGATTTTTCAATAAATCGATTCCCCCATGTCTTTTCTTGAACATCAAACATGTTCATTCCTATAACCCCGATGGACCACCTCCCTAGTTGGTTTTCCCATGATACATTCGCTTTCTTTAGATATATATACTTGGGTTCAGACTTATAATTCACATCCGTTTGAAGAGTAAAAGATAAATCCGAAGATACTTTCTTTTTGAAAGTAAAGTACGCTCTTTTAACACTAAAACCCTCCGTGCTTTCAGGAAAGTGTGTGTAATCAAAATATATTTTACTGCTTATACTCAATGACTCAGAAAATGAAATTGAATTAAGCAATATAGAAAACATTACAAATTTTGTTAAACTCATTTAATATCTCCAAATAATTTAATCTGAAACTATTATTATACCGCTTGAACTGGCTTTAAGCCAATAGCCTTTTCCTACTAATAAAACCTCAGCTTCTTGATAAACTTGATCAAACCCAAAAATGGAACCCTCAAATATTATACCACCGTTATCAAATATATTTTCTACCATAACAGGTGTACTAATTCCTGTAATCAGATTCCATCCCTCGCTAAGACTAATGCTAACTTCTGAAATCATTTCACCGGAAAACTCATTGACAGTATTATTTTCAAAGTATAGCCAATAACCTCTCCCATTTTCAAGATTTGTCTCTTCTTCATAGACTAAATTATAACTGTATAAAGTTCCAATAACCGCATTAGGGAATTGGGTAAGGTAACCGCTATCGCCTACGGTTAGCGGCAAACCAACTAGATCCCATCCCTCAGCATATTCAGCAATTAGTTGTTCATTAAATAATAGTTTTAAGGCAACTGGACGGTGATCAGAAACATTTTGGTCATATGCAGACCAACCTCCTTCAAAATAGTCATCTATTTTTATGGTCTGGATATCAGAGCTGTTGTTTTCAAATTCATCAAACAACTCATTCGTTATGAGAATATGGTCAATGTGAGACGGCCAGGTGGGATAAGACCAGCCAGAGCTTGTCCCCTGAGCAATATCCATATCAGCGAATAGATAGTTTTCTGTATCATTTAAGATCATCTGAAACACATTATTTTCAGGGTTATCAGTTAAGATATCATTTAAGTCTCCTAAAATAATTACATTTTCATTTTGGAAGTTTGTATCTACATAATCTTTCAACAAGTTACTTGCGATATATCTACGTGTTTCCTCATCACCTGAATCATCGGAGTCTAAATATCCATCACCACAGCACTTAAAATGGTTATTAATGATGATAATATTTTCCCCCATAAAGTTCATATCCATAACCATTGGTGATCTAGGAAAGGGGCTCCAATATGGTGATGTGGTATATATCTCATAAAGATCATTAATTTCTATTACATCAGGTTTATATATATATGCTAGCCCTGCAAACCAGGATGACTCATAATATCCCTCATACTGATCAAGTCCGTCAATCATTTGATCAAACATATTTGTATTGTCAACTTCCTGTATAGCTAATACGTCTACATCGAGAGCTTCTATGATCTCAGTTACATAACCAACGGTGGCTTGACCATTTTTAGGAAACCACTCTATATTCCAAGTCAAAATCTCAAAAGTGGAGTCAGTCCCAAAATCCAGATCCTCAAGGTCCTGGCTACACAAGTTTGCCATTAAGATTAAAACAATGAATATTTTCATTGGTTTAAATTGCCTCGAAGATACTTTTTTGCAAAAATAATCATATTGAGGTTACATTGATAATTATTAAGAATTGATAAACTCCTCTTTTTTTAAACCAGTTATTGTTTCTATACCCGAGATAAAACCCAAAAATCCTTTCCCTAAAATTAATGCGGTAGGTAATAAAACCGCTATATAGCTAACCCATGTCATTGTTGATACTTCATTACTAAATGAAGGATCGCCTGGGTTTGATTTAACAATTAAAAAAGCAAGGATAAACTGAATAATGGAGCTAACAAAAAAACCTGTGATGAGATAAAATCCTGTTTTTCTAACAACATTTTCAAATTCTTGTTGCCTATCGTCTTTGATATAGGATTTAATTTTTTCGATATCAAACATAACTTTATTAAGTAAAATATTCGTGAAAGAACTTTGTCTATACTTACTCATTATTATAAGCATTAACCCAATGAGCATTGGCAACATACCCTCTTTCAATATAAACCATATTTTTGATAGTCCCAACCTCGCTCCAAAAATTCCAATTCCACCTGTTAGAAGGATATTGATAAAACCTAAAATTGATATAAAATTTATATTCTTTCGATTTAACAGGTCATAGATGAAATAGATGACTGGAAAAATTAGTGCAACAAAAAATACAATTGATGATATATCAATTATTGTTGAGCTCTGATTAGCCCACTCCTCACCATGATATTTTGTTAATAAATTATCAATCCATTTATTACCATTCTTCAATATTATTACAGGAATAAAAATATTAAATAGTAGACTTAAAAAAGGGTTTTCTTTTTTATTTTTAGCCATCATATCAAATAAATTTATGGATAAACTATGAAAACAATATTCATTTTATCTCTACATACTCAGTTTATTGCTAAGCGGTAAGTTTAGTAATGGGTTCATGAGAAAAGTGCTTAATTATTTTTCCCATACCATAAAATCGCTTTGGCTTGCTCTTTTTTAATAAAGCTATCTTTAGCATCATTATATTCATTACCGTCCTTCCAATCCTTTAAACTTAACTGTTTTTTTAAAGATTCATATTGACTTACAATCTCTGGATGTTCTCTTAAATAATCTCTAAATATAATATGTCTGTTCCAGTCATCAATCCCATACTCCCAAATGTGTATATGGGTTAATCTAAGTTTATTGATTTTTTCATGTGGAATTAAATCTCCCTCTGAATAAATATTTTGAAAAATTTTATTATACCTTTTATCTTTTAAACCTACAAATAATCTCCTGTTTGGCATTACAGAATTATAAATTTCATAATATATGTAATTATTATTGATCATTGGCTCTATTGTTTTATCCAAATCATACGAATTTTTTACCCCAACTTGAATATCAATAATTGGCTTTGCAGCTAGATTTGGAACGGAGGTGCTTCCTATATGTTCTATTTTGGGATTTAACTTTACAAGGATTGAACATAGGTCAGTTTTAATTTTCTCAAACTGCCATACCCATTCTTTCTTATATATTTCTATGTTGATTTTCAATTAACAAAATTGTATTAAATAAAAGTATATCTATAACTATCCGGTGGCAACTTTTCGTTCCCTTCTCTACTTTTTTAGAGATATTGAATAATGTCAATAGCCATTAATCTCTTCGATTATATCATCTGTAATTAAGTTTAGATAATTTAAGGAATCTAAGTTTTCCTTTAGCTGTGATAGTTTCGAAGCTCCTAAAATAACTGAGCTGACATTTTTATTTTTCAAGCACCACAATATTGCTAACTGAGACGGTTTTATATTTATTTTTTTAGATAAATCATTTATTCTATTTATCTTATTAAAATCAACACTATCCATTGACTGAGCCAACCATTCATATCCTTTTACTTTAAATCGAGAATTCTTAGGGACTCCATTACAATATTTTCCAGTCAAAAGTCCTGATGCTAGAGGAGACCATATTGTAGATCCTATTCTATATTTTTTGAAAATTTCTCTATATTCATTTTCAAATCTTTCTCTGCATAAAATATTATATTGAGGCTGTTCCATTGTAGGGCCCCTAAGATTAAATTTTTTTGCACACAAAAATGCCTCATTTATTTCTTGAGCACTCCACTCCGATGTTCCCCAATACATTATTTTTCCTTGTTGCAACAGATCATTCATGGCGTAAACAGATTCTAAAATTGGAGTCTCAGGGTCTGGCCTGTGACAAAAAAATAAATCTAAATAATCAACCTTAAGCCTCATAAGTGCAGCATTACAGGCGTCGTGAATATGTTTTTTTGACAACCCTTTTTGTGTGGGAAGGTCCCCTCCCCAGAATACTTTACTTGAAACTATATAGGTGTCTCTATCCCATTTAAGTTTTTTTAAAATATCACCCATTAATATTTCCGATTCTCCATGTGCGTATGCTTCAGCATTATCAAAAAAATTAACACCTTTATCATAGGCATATGCCATGCAGCTCATAGCATCTTTTTCATTTAATTGATTTACAAAAGTGACCCAAGACCCAAAAGAAAGTTCACTTATTTTTAATCCCGATTCTCCTAATTTTCTATATTCCATTGTTTATCTTTATTTATTCCTTCGATAAATTTCCTAAATAAAAACCAATACAGTTAAATACAATGTCAGCAAATTTATTTGCTATGGTTTCTATTGCAAATTGAAATGGAAGTATTAATTCTAATAGCTCCCAACCCAAAGAAATTAAAAAGAAGATTATCCAACTATTAAGCCAATATCTTCCAAGTAAAAAATATTGTATTAGGTGAATTATAGAGTAAAAATTTATCATCTCCATCCCCTCTTTTTTGAATTGAGGAAAGTCGTTTAATCACTTATTAAAGTAATGGAACCAGAGCTACTTGCCCTGACCCAGTATCCCTCGCCTGGCTCGAGAATGGCAGTTTCTATATATCCGCCATTAAAACCATAAAACGTTCCAGGAATTATAATACTATCCAAATCCAAAATGGAAAATACGGATATATCTTCTGATAAACCGGAAATAAGGTTCCAGCCATCATTTAATTGGATAGAATTTTCATTCATAGAAATCCCTGAAATAGTAGTACTGCCCGCGTCATTAAATCTCAGCCAGTATCCTTTCCCTTGAGTGAGACTTGTTTCAGGGTTATATCCACCATCAAAAGAATATAAAGTTCCGTCTATTGATTCTGGAAATAGAATATTAGATAAAGATTCTTCAACTTCCAAGGGCAAACCAACAAGGTTCCAATCTGTCTGATATTCAATTGATATATCACCGTTAAACATTTGATTGTATAAAAACAAAAAAGCATCCGATTGAATTTGTGAA
>CAXRJK010000075.1:0-20224 GCA_964230865.1 Winogradskyella sp. | reverse complement strand
CTACCATAGACATAGCTTGAAAATAAAAACCACAGGATTATTTTATATATTGATAGTTTCATACTGGATAAATTATTCTATTACTTCTTTTTTATCCAAGAAAACCATAAAAAAGTTGATTCGGTTCGATAAAACAGTTTTTGGGTGTAAATATTAAACAACATATTAAATCCACTTAAAATTGAAATTATCCAATATGGGGAAAAACAGTATGATTAAAAATATTGCCCGCATCAAAAGCTGAGTATAGTTTTTAACCAAATTGAAAGTGGTTTTTAAATTAATCTGAATATTAAAAATAACGGCCGAATTCAGTGAATGAAAAATAAAAACCCTATAAGAGGGCTATATCATTAATAAAACAAGAACGCCCCGTTTCCGGGGCGTTTCTCAGTTCATCATTATGGGGTTTGGGTTATTTCTTCTGGTACCACATATATATGATCATCAGAGCAAGGAGGCCAGCGAGTCCTCCATCTCCGAACTGTCCGACAACTCGCCCTATTCCTTCAATAACTCCAAAATAGTCATCGAACAGAATACCAACGATTACGCCTACCACTATCAATGATTTCAGAACTTCCGTAAGTTCACCCAGCCATTTATTAATAAAGTCAACTGCGTTTTTCATGTTTCCTCCGTTAGGGATGATTCAAGTTCGTGGTTTCGTCCATTATACAGGCAATCTGCCTATAAAAATGATACGAGGACCAGAAGTGCCAAAAGTCCGGCAAAGCCACCACTCAGAAAAGAGTCAACTAAGTTTATGATTCCATAAACTGGGTCAAACCCTGTATCATATAGGATGTTCGCAAAGACGAATAACACAATAAGACCCTTGATTAGGCTTACAATCCCGCCAACAACACTCTCTACGGTTGAACTTATATCTGCCATAAGTGTACCTCCTTGGTTTAGGTATAGTAAATGAAAAGCGGGGATAGATATCCCCGCTCATTTTGAAATTTACAATTATATATGTGGTTGGTGCTCAGAGTTTCTCTTAGAGTATTTGCCAAATTTACAAATAATATTTTATATGTCAATTAGAATATTTTTTAATGAAAAAACTTTCATTGGAGAATGTAATAAAACCTACAAATAATATTTTTCATGGTATTAATTTATGACTACTTCTGGTTTTATAGATGAGGAATAATATTTAGTATAAGCTCTAATGGATAGCCCTAGGGGAGCGGGAGTCATCTAAAAATATAAATGTTAAGTGAATATATTTAGGACGTGTTAAATCTAGGTTTTTCCCCAGCAATTGTAATTAATGGTATCCCAAAACCTCCAGTTAAATCTTTTTAAAATATTTTAGAAATAAGGTTCTCAGCATTTTTTTTATCATAATAATTATTTTTTAAAAACTTTTTACGATTTATGGTGTTTTTTATGCTCAATTCTTGGTTTGAATATTTTAATACAGCTTTCTTCATATCTGCGGCAGAGTTTGCCAATATACAATATTTAACTATACCGCTATCAGTTATCATTTTAGAGTTAACAATACAATGTCTTCCATTGAACAGCGAGTTTATCAGTTTTAATTTTATTCCTGTGGATTGAGAAGTCGGTAAAATATTTATTTGTGCATTATTAATTAGGCCAATTAAATCTGAGGATGAGATGTTAGGTACAATTGAAATATGTGAAGATTTATTTACAGCAGCAATTAACCTTTTAGATGGTTTTCTGCCGGAAATAATAAGTTTAACATCAATATCATTAAATATTTTTTCAACAAGGTAAATGGCAGCATTGTCATTTTCAGTCACAGCTAAATTTCCATGATATAGTACATAACCACCTTTACCCTTTTTTATTCTCACAGATTCATTCCCATGGAAAACGGGGATATGAAAAACTCCCGAATATGCGGATGAAAAATATACTGTATCATTTTCTGAGATTGATGCAATGATATCAGCATGTTTCAGTCTTTTCTCAAATTTTCTCAACTTTATATTCTCAGATATAAAATATTTTTTCCTTAACCAATTTTGTTCTTTTTTCGCTAATTCATTGTAATAATCATGTTCCACGTTATGAGTGCGAACTATCTTTTTTCTATTTTTCAAACGATAGTCCGATAGATAAAAACATGAGTGGAGCCCCTCGAATAGAATTGGATTATCATTTTTTAGAAGATTTCTTATTAGTTGTTTCGAAGCACGTGTTCTAACAACAAATGGTAGTTTTGAGAAATAATGAAATGGGTTTCTATATCGGCGGTAATAATTTATTTTTGAACAAATTGATTCTAATTTAAATGACTTTTTTCGTCCATAGTAAAAACAATGTAAGTTGATTTTAATTCCTGCACTATTTAAAGCTTTTATCTTATAGTAAATATCAATAACACCACCATAATCAGGCGGATAAGGGACATCAAATGAAACAATATTGAGATTCATATCAGAGCCATTTGTTTTCTCTATAATATCTATAAAGCATCTCCGCAGCATTGTGGAAATCATGATATTTCACTACCCATTCTCTACTTTTATTTTTTTTGTTTATTAATAAATCCTCGTTTTTTATCAATTCTAATAATGTATCCTTAAGGTTTTCTTTTGTTATCATAATAAAGGGATGATCGGGAATAAACTCTTGATATTCCTTAACTAATTCTGTTAAACAAACTAACCCCATAGATAGTGACTCAACAGAACTCATACCATATCCCCAACCACCACGATTATATATTTGGTCAATATAAATATCACATGTTTTTTTTATTTCAATCACTTCCTCCTGAGTTTTTCCTTCGATTAAAACAAACTCTATCAGGCCACTGTTTTGTAGTTCACTACAAATTTCAATAATATCATCACTTCCTTTATAGTATCTATTCGTTGGGCTATGACAGATTCTTAAGGGAGATGAAATGTTTTTTTTAATTTTATATTTTTTCGTATCAAAGGGTAGAAACAAATAGTTAATATTTGGATGTTTATATAGCAGGTCTAGCTCACTTGTTAAATTTAGATTACTAATGTTATCTATATCTTTTATAACCCCTCTAGTTCGCATATCCTGCCCATGATACGTACAAATAATTGGCTTTCCATTTTCTGATAGTCGCTTTGCAAATCTACAATCTCTATAAAAATCTAAGCCCCATTCAAAATGATATATATCATAGCCAAATAAATTGTACCTATCTATAGCTGGATTGATATAATAATGCCAAATCCAGTCCCTTATTTTAAAATATAATTCTTCAAATATCGAATTAGGCTCCCATGTTGGTGGAAATCCTACCTTTTCATTATAATCCCCTAGCTTCCCTCTGTAATATTTGTAATACTGATGTCTATATTTTAAATACAACGGATTTGTAGATATTAGCGGGAGGTCTAGACATATACCTGAATCAGGTTGGTTGGGGTTATTATAAAAAGTAATAAAGTCACATCTATTCCCATTCATCTCATGAGCTTTTTTCCACAAACTCAAGGTACCAACAGTGTTTTCAGGAGAAATATAAAGAATGTTCAATTTGGATATGTTTTTTTACTATTTCAAAAAACTTTAGATTGCACGAAATTGTACTAAGAAAATTTAATAGAAATTACTCAATGAAACTGTTTATTATTCCTTCCTGGTATCCAACAGAGATTCATCCGGAAAGTGGATCTTTTTTTAGAGATAGGGCATCTATTCTTTACAAAAATGAAATAGAAGTAATTATAGGAGCACCCGTTATACACTCCCTAAAAGATCTCTTCAAATATTTTCCAACTAATTCAATTCAGAAAGATGTTAACGACGGATTACCAATATATCTCCATGAATCAATAAATATATTCCCCAAAATGGAAAAACTTTTTTTTAAACGGTATAAAAAGTTTGCTATTAATATTTTTAATAAATTATTGGAATCTCATGGGTTGCCAGACTTGGTATTAATTCATTCATCATTATGGGCTGGCGGTGCGTTAGGAGAAATGTTAAATAAAAAAAATATCCCTTTTATATTAACGGAGCATCTAAAAGAATTCTTAATACCAAATGGGTTTTCAGTTTTTCAAAAAAAAACAATCCACAATACATATTCTATGGCTTCTCAAATTTTTCTATCTAGTTCTTCTTTAAAAAATGCAATTTCAAAGAATTTCAACACATTTAAACCTAAATTAAATCTTCTTCCTAACCCAGTTGATGAACACCTGTTTACGTTACGAAAAGTTCCTGAAAGTAAAACACAATTCACTATAATATGCATTTCTCTATTCAGGCCAGAAAAACGGATCGATCTTATTTTAGATTCCTTTAACAGTTTGATTCATTCAGGCATTAAAGCTAACCTAAAACTAATTGGAGATGGTCCCTTAAAGCATGAAATAAAAAAACAAATTAATAGGTTAAAAATTTCAGATCGAGTAGAACTGCAGGGGTATCTTTCACAGAGTCAGATTGTAAAGGAACTTCACGCAAGTGATTTTTTAGTTTTGGCTTCTGATATTGAGACCTTCGGTACAGTCCTAATTGAGGCACAAGCCTGTGGATTACCTGTAGTTGCTACTGACTGTGGAGGCCCCAGAGATATAATCACGCCCGAATCAGGCATTTTGGTTAAGCCCGGCTCTGTCTTTGAGTTAACCAAAGCCATGAAAATACTCATAAGATCCTTTGATAATTTTAATCCATCCTGCATTCGCAACTCTATGATCAAACGGTTTGGAAAACAAAAGTATGTGGAGTCAATAAAAAATTCAGCTAAGTTAATATTCTCTTCAAATGATTAATCCGCAATATTCCTGTTGAGAATAAAATTAATGGATATAGAATTGTATAACCAATTTTACTAAAATAACTTAGAGTAAACTGGGAAACACCAAGCCAAATAGAAACGGCTACGGTAGAAATAATAAATATTTTTTTCCATTCATATTCAATAGGGAAAATTTTTCGATTTACTATAAAAATAAATATAGTCATAAATATAAATGAAAGACAGGTGGCTGATGCCGCTCCAATGATTCCCAATGAAGGAATTAGTAAAAAGTTCAGCAAGATATTTGTGATTGCACCTCCTCCACGAACCCATACTATCCAACTTGACTTTTCCAGCAAAAATACCCCTGGGAGCTGAAGTAAATAGGCTGCATGGAAAATATATGCTAATGCAATAATTGGTACAATTTGTGTGGATGACCAGTACTGACTTCCAATAAAGGAGAAGCTTCCGATTTGAAGTCTAACAAAATCTTCAACCCAAACAACAATTATAATCCATAATATCCCTAATATAGCAAAGATAAGAGTTGTTATTTTCGCAATATATTCTGTCTCAGATTTCTCTTTTTTAAGAAAATAAGGTTGCCAGGCCATGTTAAAACCCATAACCACTAGCATCATCATCATTCCTAATTTGTAGCCAGCATTATATAATCCTACAGTGTCTAAATTGGTAAGGTACCTTAAAATATAACGGTCTGATAATTCCAAGGCCATAGAAAAAATCCCAGCTGGCAAAAAGGGTAGACCAAAATTCATTAATTTTTTCCAATATTCAAAAGAAAGGGTAGAAATTGAAACCCGTTTAAACACAATTGGGAGTGTAGTAATAAAAATAATACCTGAAGTTAAAAAGTTACTCAGCACTGCTCCCAGTACACCCATTTGGAGGTTGAGAACTAATAAAAGGTTCAAGCCAAGTGATAAAAATACATTTAAAAAACTTATTAATGTGTAAGAGACAGGTTTCCCTTCAGCCCTTAAAATTAGGGTGTGAATCGACCAGAGTACATCAAAAAACAATATCCCTCCGGCTAAAACTGATATTTGCCATAAATCGCTACTAAACAATAATTTAGCAACTTGACTACTAAACAGTATTAAAATAGTAACAATTAATAAAGTTGATATAATAAATGAAATATAGGTATTGGTAACAATAGATATCCTGTCTTTACTGTTAGCGGGGACGTAATGTTTTAAAAGAGATGCGTCCAATCCATAATGAAGAATTACATTCATAAATCCAAGAAAAGTAAAGACCAGTGAGATAATACCATAGTCTTCAAGTGAAAAAACATTGGTATAAAGGGGAAGAAGCATGAATGTCACCCCCTTGGCTGCTAAATTGCCTGCACCGTAAATAAGGGATTGTTGTCCCAATTTTTTAATAGACATTTCTTTTATAATTTAATTTGTATCGTATTTCTGAAAACACCTCTTGCTCCGAAGTTTTCTTTAAACCGGGCTAAGCCAAAGTTAGGTTCTTCGTTTTCTGTAAATATACCGAAATCAAACACCTTTGTTTTCTTTTGAATGGCTTTTTCAAATATTCTATAAAACAATAAATTTAATGCTCTTTTCTTCTGATACTTCTCATCATGAGAAATATAAAATGCCAACTCTATACGTTTGTTTAAAATAAAACTTAATACTCCTGCTATCATTTTATCATTAAAGTAAGCAGCATATAAAATAATCTTTTGTGGGAAAATTGTATTTAGTCGTTCCAACTCTTTTAAACTGTGAGTAGGAGTAACCCCATGTCGCTTTGATAAATTATTTTTTAAAATTCCATAAAATGTTTCAAAATCTGTTGACTGTCTAATCTTTACACCCTCTCTTTCTGCTTTTCGTATAGCTTGACGGTGGGATGGCTTAAATCCTTTAACTGTTTCTCCAATCGTATCTGAAAAAAATATGATGCTAGAGACTTCACGCTTTAAATAGGTAAATCCAACATTTAACATTGCAAATTCCAAATAGTTTGAAAGAATATCACTATAACAGTCAGGGGGAAGGGTAACCTCTATCCCAAAAAAGTTTTCATTTTTAGCATAAAGAACTAATGATTCAACTAGGTCAAATGATTTTTTTAACGACGGGTTATCTTTTGTGACGAAACCTCCGATTGTAGCTCCTGGATGTGAAAAAAGAATTTTTTTACTTCCATTATAAATCACTGCTGCTGGAAATACTGAAATTATTTTCTTATTTAATTTTAACATCAGTGAATGGTCTTCAATTTTTCGATCAATATGATATCCCAAAAAAGACCTCTTGTGGAACATAGTCCCATTTGATGAGCAACATACAAAGGTATCCCACTCAGCAGCATTAGTTTCATGAAACTGATAAACATTTATTTTGCTTTTCATGCTACTAGAAAATTAAGGGCTGTAGGTTTGTTGTACAATTAAGATTACAATGTCTATTGTGTAGCGTTGTTCCCTGTTTTAATTTGAATAAAATAATGGAAAACAAAAGTGTCTAATTCGACTATAATTAATGTAGTAGGAAGAGAAATACTTGACTCAAGGGGAAACCCTACCCTTGAGGTAGAGGTTTCACTTGCTGATGGATCATCAGGGTGGGCAGCAGTTCCCTCTGGTGCATCTACTGGCGAACATGAGGCAGTAGAATTGCGGGATAATGATAACAGTCGTTATCTTGGTAAGGGTGTAAAAAAAGCCATTCATAATGTAAATTATATTTTGAATAAGGCTATATGTGGTGAAGATGCGCTTGATCAAATATCTATTGATAATAAACTCATTGATATAGATGGTACAGCAAATAAAATTAATTTGGGAGCTAATGCTATTTTAGGCGTTTCCATGGCAACCTGCAGGGCGGCAGCAAATCACAAGAAAAAACCCTTGTGGCAACATTTAAACTCAGATGGTTTTTTACTGCCTGCACCTATGATGAATATTTTGAATGGAGGTAGTCATGCAGATAATAACGTAGATATTCAGGAGTTTATGGTTTATCCAATTGGGGCAGACTCATTTAGCGCCGGTCTACAAATGGGGACAGAGATATTTCATAATCTCAAAATCGTACTTAAATCAAAAGGATTAAATACATCAGTGGGAGATGAAGGTGGTTTTGCTCCCAATTTAAATTCCAATGAAGAAGCTATTGAAATAATTCTAGAGGCTATTGAAAAAAGCAAATATATGGTTGGACAAGAAATATTTCTTGCAATTGATGCAGCTTCAAGTGAATTTTATTCAGAGGGTTCTTATCATTTATCATCAGAAAATATGGTTTTGTCTTCAGAAGAAATGGTTAGCTATTGGCAAAAATTAGTGGACAAATATCCAATTGTTTCTATAGAAGATGGGCTAGATGAAAATGATTGGGAAGGGTGGACACTATTTAATAATATATTGGGAGATACTATTCAAATTGTTGGTGATGATTTAACTGTAACAAATTTGAAGAGGCTTGAACGTTCAATAAATGAAAGCGCAATGAATGCTATTTTGATAAAACTAAATCAAATTGGAACTGTGATGGAAACCATTCAAGCAGTAGAATTGGCCAGGAAAAATAATTTTGGTGCCATCATATCCCATCGTTCAGGTGAAACAGAAGATACATTCATCGCCGATTTTGCTGTAGCAATGGGAATGGGACAAATCAAAACAGGGTCAGCTTCCAGAACTGACCGGTTATGTAAATACAACCAGTTGATAAGAATTGAAGAACAGCTAGGAAATAAAGCAAAATATCCAGATAAATCTGTACTTGGGAATTTATGAGGAAAATTAAAAAAAGGAAAAAAACTCCAAAAACTCTTCGCTACAAACGAAAAACAGAGGAATCTAAAAAACGGATATTAAAGGGGCTCACATTATTGATCAGTACCATACTAATAATTATATTTTTCTTTGGTGATCATGGTGTGTATCAATTGATAAGGATCAACTTGGAACGTAAAGAAACTCAAAAGCTTATTGCTGAGCTTCGAGTGGAACTGCAAAATCTAGAAAATGAAAAACAGTTGCTAGAACATAACGATGAATATCTATTACAGTTAGCAAGGGAAAAGTATGGAATGGTTTTACCGGGAGAAAAAATGTTTAGAGTTATTGAAGAAAAAAAACACGATTAAGTTTTACCAACTAACTTTGAGATTCATTTGCTTGGAACTACCTTTTTATTTGCCCACCTAATATAGAGCCGGTAATTTCTTCTACATTTATTATTTTAATATTAACTCAGAGAAATAGTTTTGTCTAAAAAAGTTATCCCCAGAAGTCAAAATTTTTCGGGATGGTATACGGATGTCATCACAAAAGCTGGACTTGCAGATTACGGTCCCGTAAAAGGAACTATGGTCATTAAACCTTACGGTTTTTCTCTTTGGGAAAATCTGAGGGACACCTTAGATAAAATGATTAAAGACAGTGGGCACGTAAATGCATATTTCCCGCTTTTTATTCCAAAGTCATTTTTAGCTCAAGAAGCAGAACATGTAGAAGGATTTGCAAAGGAATGTGCTGTAGTTACTCATTCAAGATTAAAAGCAGGAGAGGAAGGACTTGTTGTTGACCCAGATTCAAAGCTAGAGGAAGAAGTTATTGTACGGCCAACTTCAGAAACAGTCATCTGGTCTATGTATAAAAAGTGGATTCAATCATACAGAGATTTGCCTTTACTTATTAATCAATGGGCAAATGTTGTCCGGTGGGAAATGCGGACAAGGTTATTTTTAAGAACAACAGAATTTCTCTGGCAGGAAGGGCACACAGCTCACGCAACTGAAGAAGAGGCCGAAGAAGAAACTCTGTTAATTCTGAGTATTTATAAAAAGCTTGCAGAAGAATTTCTCGCCGTTCCGGTGTTAACAGGGCTGAAGTCAGAGGCAGAAAAGTTTGCTGGAGCAGAACGCACGTACTGTATAGAAGCAATGATGGGTGATAAGCGTGCCCTTCAAGCAGGAACATCACATAATTTGGGGCAAAACTTTGCCAAAGCTTTTGGCGTTACTTTTCAGACTGAAAATAACAAGGAGAAATATGTGTATGCTACCAGCTGGGGTGTCAGCACACGGCTGTTGGGAGCTATTATTATGACTCATGGAGATGATAAGGGTCTTCGCCTTCCACCCAAAATAGCACCCTATCAGATTGTAATTGTTCCCATATTTCGAACAGATGAAGATCGTCAAATTATTCGCCATTTCCTTAAGCCAGCTCTTGATGAATTCAAAAATAATGGAATACGATATTATGAGGACTGGGCTCCTAATTCTCCTGGTTATAAATTTAATGAGTGGGAAATGAAAGGTGTCCCTATACGGCTGGAGGTAGGTCCACGAGATGTTAATGAAAGCAATGTTATTCTGGCGCGGAGAGATACAAGCGAAAAAAAATCATATTCCATTAATGGAATATTTTCTAAAGTCTCTGATTTATTGAAGGAAATTCAAAATAATTTATTTCAGCAGGCACTATCCTTTAGAGAAAATCACACATACAGTACAGACTCCTATGAAGAGTTTAAATCCTTAATTAAGGAAAAGGGTGGATTCATCAAATGCGGATGGGATGGCGATCCCAAAACAGAATTGAAAATTAAGGAAGAGACAAGGGCAACTATCAGGTGCATACTTTCTGATGGTCAAATTTCTGAAAAAAGGTGTGTTTACAGTGGGAAACCTGCAAAGCATGAGGTAATCTTCGCCAAAGCATATTGAAAATATAAATGATTATCAAGACTGAAGCGATAGTGCTGAAACGTTTTTCATATAGCGATACCAGTATGATTGCACGTTGCTTTACAATGGAGCATGGGAAGGTCAGCATTATGGTTCGTGGTGCCAAAAGAAAAAAAAATAACCATACATCATTTTTGCAACCAATTAATCATTTAGATCTAATCTACCATTATAAATCCAAAAGGGATATTCAAACAGCATCTAAGATTTCTTACCACAAGCTTTGGTCTAAGTTTCAAAATAGCTTGAAACATATTTCCTATGGACTGGCGCTAATGGAAATAACAGACAAAGCAATTTCTAGCTATGACCCACACCCTGAACTCTTTAGTGAACTAGTATCCGTTCTACATAAGATGGATTCACAAGAGCACAGATTGAATATCATTTTTTGGTATTATGAGATGAAAATGCTTACTCTATTAGGTTTTAAGCCAGATTTGAATGGAAATGATTTTCTCCACAATGGATACAATAATCCTCGTGGTTCTTCAAATAGTCTAAACATACTAAAATCTCTTCAAACACATTCTTTGGAATCCATGCCTATCCTTACTATTTCAGCGGAAGATCGGAAGACGGTAGGAGGGTATCTATCTGGAAACCTAAGATATCATTTTGATTTTAACGGACCCCTTCATTCATTTAATTTTATGAGAAAGCTAAAACTCTGAATATGGATAAAGCTTTTACAGGAATCATCACAATTGAAGACAATACTATATTTCTTAAAAATGCATCTGGGGAAGTTATTTTACATAGCGACCAAATATGGGATGGATACATAGAACACTGGAAAAATTGTACCGTTCACGCACGCCCTCTCTCTCAAACTGACTGGAGTACCGGGAAACCCATTTATATTATTTGGCCAACTGTAGAAAAAAAAGATACCCCATTTTTTGAACTGTATTACAACGAAAGACTGGTAAAATATTGGGCATCCACCTTTGGCCACAATGCTATTAATATTAGTGGAGATATATTTAATTTTTCCCATTATATGATTGAGAATGAAATCATGACACCTGAGGAATATTTTTATCGTCCCGCACTGGGAGAATTTGCTCCTTCACCTACCACAGGAAAATTTGCATTAAATGAAAATGGAAGAAATTATTATGATAAATTTGGTAGAAATTTTATGCGAACAATACATGTCTTGCGTGTTGAGGGGATAGATGACAAACTATTATCAAAAATATACCGTGAAGAACTAGAAGAAATAAAAAATTCTGAGCCCCATCCCAGAAACTCTAAATTATATAAAGACTTCAGTTTTTTCAATCGCAGCTGTACAACAATAATCCGCGATGGGCTCAGGAAGTATGGACTTAAAAAAGTTAGAGGAATATTTCCCAGAGATTTTTTTGTTCATACAGCCTGGATATGCTCAAAAATAAAAGAACTTAAAACCAGTTTTTTTACCTTGCCTCAGCTTTTGGTTAAGGAAGCTCCTCCTAGCGTCAGCTCTCCAATAATGAACCCATGCAACTATTTTCGATTTCGTAAGTTAGTATATAAAAATAAATGAAATACCAATTTCAATCAGACAGGGGACAGTTCTCCTGGAGACCTCGATATTTTACTGATGCAATAAAGGTCCTCATTGGATTAAACCTATTATTGTTTGTTTTTAAAACTATTTCTAGGGGAGAGATTGATCTTGTAGAATTATTAGGACTATCTCCTGAAACTATCTGGCCTCTGGTTTGGCAGCCATTTACATATATGTTTATTCACGGTGATTTCTGGCACGTGGCTATCAACATGCTTGTTTTATTTCTTTTTGGATCCGAGTTGGAAACGATCTGGGGCAGACAGGGATTCATTAAATATTATATAATTACCGGTGTAGGGTCAGGTTTAATATGGATTTTGTTTCAATCATTTTCATCTTCCACCGCATACCTAATAGGTGCAAGCGGTGCTGTGTATGGAATCCTTACTGCTTACGGCCTTATGTTTCCCAATCGGATTGTATATATTTATTTTTTATTTCCTGTTAAAGTGAAATGGTTTGTAATCATTCTTGGAGTTGTTGCTTTTTTCTCTTCACTTGGAAGTCATTCAAATATCAGTCATTTGACCCATCTCTCTGGGATGATCATTGGTTTTACTTATCTTAGGTTTAATCGGCAATGGAAAAAAATTGTCTTTTCTATGAGAAAACAAATATTGGAATCAAAAATAAAGCGTGAGGAAAACCTGCAAAAAAAGAAAAGGAAACTCCAAGACGATGTAGATCAAATCCTTGATAGAATCAATCAGGTGGGTTATGACGGTCTATCAGATTCAGAAAAGTCTAGGCTGTATGCAGCCAGTAGAGATATTTCCAGAGGAAAAAAGAAAGATTAAACTCCAGTGAGGAGTCAATCAAATGTTCAGCGAATCAGTAAGATCTTTTCTGAAAGGACATCCTCTCCGGACTCGAAACTGACATAATATATTCCACTTCCTGCTTTCTGAGAAAGGCCTGTCAGTCCGTCCTACGAAAAAGAGTAGGCATTGGGAGAGTAAAACTTACTATCTACCAATATTGTTTTATAAAACAAAAAACCCCACAAAAGTGGGGTTTTTCATTTTTTCTATTTACCTTTTAGAAATGGACATTCAGCCCTAAGTTGAAGTATCTAGGTGTACCAAGAAACACCTCTGCGTTATCTGCATCGTGTGATGTTCCTCCCCAACTATTGTATTGGCTGTTATCTGTAGCATCCTGAACATATACTGCATCCAGTGCATTAAATACATGTAAAAATGCAGACATTCTTGTATCCCCTATGCTTACCGGAAGATCATAATTAACATGAAGGTCAATTTTACTGTATCCAGGCGCCATCCAAACCTGCTCTCTATCTGCCTCTCCATCTTCATCAACTTCTCTATCATCAGGACTCCAATCCGCATAGTTTTTATCATACATGTTGAACAATGATTGTATGCTTAATCCTGGCATAGGTGTGACTGTTACACCTAACGCATAGGATGTTTGTGGCATATCACCTACAAATAGGTCTTTTAATGCATAATTATAGGGGGTGGTTGTTTGCCCGATTACCTGTCCCTCTTCATTGAACTCATCCTCCTGATAGTTCCCTGTTGCATCATCAACGAATTTCCAGGTTCCCATGCTTAGAGCAGCATCTAAACGTACCATTTCATGTACCTGCATAGACCCTTCAACTTCTAATCCAGAGTGATTTTGGTTCACTCCTGAAAGAAATATAACATCGGTATCACCGCTGGAACCCTGACCAGAAGTAACTGCTTTTGTAAGGTTTCTATCTTTCCAATCAGTTATGTAATAGTTAGCTTTTACAGCCATATTTCCAGCTCTGTAATTTGCTCCAAACTCCAAGCTCTGGAATTTTTCATTCGAAGGGTCTGAAGCAACTGTACCATCATAGTAAATCACATTATCCATGATGGGAGGTTTTTCAACAATACCAAAGTTTGCAAATGCACTCAATTCATCATTGATATCATACATAGCACCGCCTTTAAACTGCATAGTTGTAATAGGATCTCCATGGTCTATAACCGCATTTGCAACCGTAAAATGATCTTGATAGGTGTATGCTATGGATGAGAATCCAACCATACCATATGCGTTTATTGGCCCTGATGAATAATTACCCTGACCAAAAAATCCAAGCCAGTCCACGGTGGTCTCATTGTGATAGGCAATGATATCTCCCAGTTCAACTCTCTTCCCATCGGGATGATTATCATCAGCATAATCAACATAAAAATCGCCTCCGAGCAGGTCACGTACCTCTCTTGCATGTTCGATTCCTGCTGTCCGCCAATCCAGTCCAACTTCCACCTTTAACTCATCACTCAAATCATAATTTAGCTTTGAAATTAAACCAATTGTATTTTGACGATTTATACTGTTACGAAGAATTCCAGTTGAAAGATTTTCTGTTGTAGACCATGCGGAATCAATGTTTGAAGAGTTCTGAGCAATTTCAGCATCCCAATCCCAAGTCCAGGGAGAGCTGGCCCACCATGCATTTCCTTCAATTGCTGGAAGCCTTGAAACGCTCCCATAAGTTCCTGTTCCGCCACCAGAACCTCCCGACCAATACAAAATAGATGATAATCTCATCTGATCATTTATGGTATAGAAATGGTTTAGATTAACAAGAGGCTTGTGAAAGAAGTTTTCTCTTTCGTTTAAAAAACTTGAATCATGACGATCCTGCAAACCACCACCAAACAAGCCACCTTCACCATACATATACCAATATTGTTTTCCTTTATATGATGAACTCACAGGTCCCCAATTTTGGTTAAAATTTCTTCCAGCTTCGTGTTCAAACTTTGCTCCATCCGCAAATGCTTCTTGATCAAATCCATCTATTTCTTTTGCAAAAGCCTGATCATAGGTGGCTATATTCTGTCTATACAAATTCTGACCGTGGCGCTGTGGTGCACCAATTGCATAAAGCTCAAAACGGTTTTTGTCATCCATTGCATAGCTCGCTCCCAGGTAATATGCCCAGGCATCTGTCCAGGTTTTATCAATAACACCTTTTCCTGTTTTTTTCACAAGCGTGACACTAAAAGCCATATTGTCATTTATCAACCCTGTATTATAGTTCAGGGTAGTTTTAAATAAGGAGCCTGCTCCTAACTCCTGCTTAAACTTTCCACCTTTAGAGTGGGCAGCAGGGTCAGTGATAATATTCATAGTTCCACCAATTGAGGGTGCTGCCAAGTTAACAGCACTAAGACCTCTCTGCATCTGAATCGATGATGTCGCATCACCAACACCATCCCAATTTGACCAGTACACCCAGCCGTTTTCCATATCATTCTGTGGAACACCATTTATCATAACAGCAATATTTCGTTGATTAAATCCACGTACATTGATACGAGCATCACCTGCTCCTCCACCTTGTTGGGTAGCATAAACACTTGGTGTAGTATTCAATGCCATGGGGATATCTTGGGAACCCAGCCTTACATCCATATCTGCTTTGCTTACATTGGTAAAGGCAACCGGTGTTTTCTCTCCTGCTCTCGAAGCAAGCACCTCAAGCCCAGACATCTCTACGGTTCCTCTTACCAAATTAAACTCAAGATTTGATCTTGCTGTCATAGTCTGACTTTCATAGCCTATCATAGATGCAGTAATCTGAGATCCAGAAGACACATTACTTATTACAAATCTACCGCTTGAATTTGTAGCAGAGCCCATGCTAGTACCCTCTACAACAACATTAGCTCCTGCTAAGGCTTCACCGGTATCAGCATCTTTCACCATACCGGATACCGTTAATGCTTGTAAACATATGGCAAAGGGTAGTGTGAACAAAAACACAGATAGCATTCGTTTCATTTTATTCTCCTTGGTATTTATGATATGAAATATATAATCCTTTCGACGGGCGCCGAAATTGTACACTTTTGTTTTGGGGTATGTGAATTCAGAAGTTTTCTTCCAAAATATCTAGCCAAAATTCGGTTTATTTTATTTTTAAATCAAGAACAAAAAAATATTATCAAAACATTTCTAAAGTTTCTCTGTTGTTTACGGGCAGGATGCATTCTGGAGAATTGTTTTTAGGGGAATTTACAACTGGAGATACTGGATGAATATCAAGGTCTCCCTGATATGGAACTAGAAGAGGAAGGGCATCAGAAACTGAAACTTTTTCTGTATCAAGCCAGCTAGAAAAATTTTCTTCTGTTAGTATAACAGGCATTCTATGATGTATAGTGCGGATAGTGGTACGGGCCTCTGTGGTAATAATTGTATATGAAAAAGTTTTCTCTCCGCTCGAATGTGTCCAGGTACTCCATAGCCCTGCCATGGGGAGGAGTGGTTTTTCAGATGTATGAATATAATAAGGTATTCTTCGATTTCCTTCGCGCTTCCATTCATAATAGCCATCAGCAATAACTACACATCGATGTTTATTGAGTAATCCCTGATAGGAAGGTTTTTTTGTCAATGTTTCAGAGCGGGCGTTGATCATTTTATATCCAACTGATTGATTTTTAGACCAGGAAGGTATCAAGCCCCATTTCATCTGCTTAACTAGTCTCACCTTCTTCCGTATCACAATTGGGGAATTTTGCCCTGGGGTAATATTGAAGCTTGGGGAATAATTTTTGGAATCTTCCCACTCATCAACTGCCAACGCTTCGATTATGGATTCCTTATCTTTAGTAAGTGTTTTTCGTCCGCACATTTCTAATCAAATTTAGTATTGTTCAATTAATTATTCAACTGCACTTCTTTGTAAATATTTTAATATGTTCAACTTAACTTCCAGTCAACCAAATCTTCATATCCTATGCTTTGTAAAATATGTCTTTATAAATACCTTTTAGAAAATATGTGAAATTATTTCAATTATAAAACGATGGGATTTCATTAAGCTATTTACATATCTCTCGGGTATGTCCATTTTAGGTTTTTCAAGAGAGGATTTTTATCTTTAACTTTTCCAATTATTTTCAGAAGGATTTTTTTATTATGAAAAAACTAATTTTAGTATCTAATATTTTTATAACCTTTCTCACTGCTCAGCAACATCCATGGGGCGGAGTCTCTGTGGCTACATCTGATAATTTGGATGCCCTTACTCTTAATCCTGCAGGATTGGGTATTGAAAGAGGCTCTCAGGGGGGTATGTCTTTTTTTAGTGATACAAAAAAGGATGAAACACTTTACTTCTTAAACATGGCAAACAGAGATGGGGGGTTTGGTTCCACCTTTCAAATTGAGAATAGTGAAAATTGGTCTGGGTATTATTATTCATTGGGATTGGGATTCAATCTGGGAGAGCCCGGAATTCTAGGAGGAATGCAATGGTTCTCCAAGCAAAATTTTCGATTTGGGGCAATGATCAGACCAATGAATTCCCTATCCATTGGATTTACAGCAGATTACAACTATAAATTTGATGAGTGGACAACACTACGTTTGGGAACCGCTGTACGGCCAATGGGTCACAAAGTGACTATAGGTGCAGATTTGATTACTTATGGGACTGATTTTGATACATATAATCCCACTTACTTTGCAGAAGTACTGCCTATGGAGGGCTTAAAAATAAGTTTAGGATACAGCCCAGAAGGAAAAAAGAATGAAGAAGAATTTCGTATCAGTATGGGACTTGACCTAGGTGTTGTTAATGGCTTTTTCTCATCTCAAGGGTCATCAAGTGGTTTTGGAGCAAAAAAATATACACAGACCCGCCCAACTATGTTTGAAATCAAAAAAGAGAAAAAACTAAAATATGTTGAAATGAAACTGAATGGAACGTTTATTGAGGAGCCTGTAACAAAAACACCTTTCAGCTTTGAGCTCCCCAATATCCTACCTCCTTTGTTGGGCGGAGGAGGCTCCATTAAAAAAATCCAACTCAGAAAATGGATCGATGCTGTGGATCAGCTTACCGAAGATGAATCTATTCATGGAATGGTAATCCATCTTGAAAATGTTGGAGGAGGGTTTGCAAAGTTAACACAGGCCAGAGAGGCCCTTAATCGGTTCAAGAATGCAGGAAAAACACTGATAGTATATGCCACAGGAATTTCAAATACTGGATACTATTTTATATCAATGGCAGATGAGATTTATATCCCAGATCTAAGCGGTGTAGAATTGAGAGGACTCATGATTGAAGTACGATTCTTCAAAGATCTATTGGATTCATTGAACATTGTTGCTGAGGTAGAACAAATCAGTCCATATAAAACTGCGATGGATCCATTTATTAGAAATTCAATGTCGGATGAAATGAGGGAAAATTACACTATGCTATTCGATGATATTTATGAACATTTTGTAAACGGAATCGCTGATGGTAGGGGCTGGACAACCGACAAAACAAAAGAGGTGATAAATGGCGGTCCTTATTCAACAAAAAATGCTATAAAAACAGGGTTGGTCACTAGCTATATGTATCCTGATAAATTTAAAGAATTCAAAAAGAAACGGGATGGTAAAAAAATTAATTATGTTAGCTTCAAACAGATTGATTCAGAAGAGCACTATGTATACGACTGGGTAGAAGAAAAAGAAAAAATTGCAGTTATTTATGCAGTAGGTGGGATAAATGTTGGCAAAAGCCAAAAACAGGGAGGAGTATCCCAGGTCATGGGGAACGAAACTATTGCCAAGGCAATCAAATCTGCAAGGGAGGATGATAATGTAAAGGCAATTGTCTTGCGCATAAACTCCGGTGGTGGGTCTGCGTTAGCCTCAGATCTTATGTGGAAAGAGGTTTGGAACACCACAGTTTCCGATTCAGAAAATGTAAAACCCTTTATTGCATCTATGTCGGATGTTGCAGCATCGGGGGGGTATTACATCGCATGTCAGGCAGACACAATTGTGGCTGATTCAACGACAATTACAGGATCTATTGGGGTTATTAGTGGACGAATTAATCTATCAGGACTCTGGGAGAAGTTATATACCAACACAGACCGATTAAAATTCGGAGAGCGATCTGATTTTTGGGGCGGGAGCCGATTGTGGACAGACGAAGAAAGACTGTGGTTGAGGCAAGAGATAATTGATATCTATGGCACATTTTTGGGCAGGGTCGCTGATGGTCGAGAAAATCTAGATTCTCTTGGTGTTCACGAGGTGGGAATAGGAAAGGTATGGTCTGGATTGAAGGCAAAAGAATTAGGTCTAGTAGATGAATTAGGTGATTTAAATCGATCCATTGAAATTGCTAAAGAAGCAGCAGGAATCAGTTCTAATGAAGATGTTATAATTCAGGAATATCCTCGCTCAGAACCTTTTTCGTTTAAAGTACTGTTCAAATCTAACGTGAACAGTGAATTCTTTATCCTAGATGGACCATTAGCCGAAGTAAAAAGATCCCTGGACACTCTACCAAACTTTGAGAATGATCGTATGCAAATGATTCTTCCCTATGAGATCATTATCAAGTAACACTAAATGTTGATCGAAGTAAAATCAGAGCATGGGAACAAACCTCACAGGAAGTGTAGGTCTTGCTTTAACTGTTCCCAATATATCTTTTGTAATTACCATTAAATTCTGGTTTTCTTTTTTCTCCCCTACAGGTATAACCATAGTTCCTCCGTCTGCTAATTGATTGACCAGTTCAGCTGGGACTTTTAAAGGACAGGCTGTTACCAAAATTCTATGGTATGGAGCATTTTTCTGCCAACCCATTTTTCCATCAGCATGATGAATTTCTACATTATCATATCCTAGCCTGCTTAGACGTTTTTCCGCAGTGGCAACTAAAGTTTTGTGAATTTCAAGAGAGATGACCCTATTAGCCAGAAAAGAAAGGACTGCGGTCTGATAGCCGCATCCGGTGCCTATTTCAAGTACAGTATGGTTTGGCTGAATCTGTAAAACCTCTGTCATGTAGGCAGTGATGTAGGGCTGGCTGATGGTCTGTTTTTTCCCAATGGGAAGAGGGCCATCAAGATAGGCCATACTTTTATATTGAAGACCCACAAACTCATGTCGGGGAACTGATCTCATTGCATGAAGCACCTTTTTATCCAATATCCCTCTCTTGACTAACTGAGCATTGATCATGTTTATTCTTTCTTCTGTTGTTTTTTCTCTTGCCATAAAATCAGGATTCTCTGAACTTCCTTGGCAAATTTAAAGTGATTTTTTTGAAAACCACCCTTATTATTCTTATTTTATCAGTTTCTGCTTCCATTGGAAAAGAAGTAGAACCCATTCCCCTCATCCTTTCTGGCGAGGCAGGCGACAAA
>CAXRJK010000074.1:0-7031 GCA_964230865.1 Winogradskyella sp. | reverse complement strand
ATTTTGCTCAAGAAAAAAATATTATTTTTCTATGTGGACACTATAAAGGGATTGATGAGAGAGTAATTGAAAAATATGTTACTCATGAGTTTTCTTTAGGTGATTATGTGATTTCCGGAGGAGAATTATCTACAATGGTTATGTTGGATAGTATTATTCGAATGATTCCTGGAGTGATCAATTCATTTGATTCTGCAATGTCAGATTCATTTATGAACGGACTTCTAGATGCACCTTATTATACTAGGCCAAGAGAGATTGAAGGAAGATTCGTCCCGGATATATTGTTAAATGGAAATCACAAAGAGATTGATAATTGGAGACAAATAAAAAGGGAAGAGAGAACTGCTGAAAAACGAATAGATTTATGGAATAAATTTAATACCATGAAAAGAAATGGAGTAACAAATGAATAGATTACGAGAATTGACTAAGGAATATTTAAACGATAAATTACCTCAATTTAGAGCGGGAGATACGGTGGTAATTGATTATAGAGTTGTTGAAGGAGGAAAAGAACGGATTCAAAAATTTAAGGGGGATGTAATCAGCCGAAGAGGAGGTAGTGGAATAGAAGCAACATTTACCGTAAGGAAAATATCGGGAGGTATTGGTGTTGAGCGAATTTTTCCGATTCATTCACCTATGATTGCAAATATTGAAGTTCTTCGAAAAGGAAAGGTACGCAGAGCTAAATTAAATTATCTCAGAAAATTAAAAGGTAAAGCTGCACGAATCACAGAGCTTAAGTAGAAAGTATCTTAAAAACGTTATTCTCGCAATTGTGGCAACTGTGAGAGTATTTATAATCAAATTAAACCTGCCTTCGATTTATGAAGAATGACAGGAATTTAATACTTGGGATAATGACCATTTCACATATGAGTGTGCACAGTTTGATGCTCATATTTCCCACAATAATGTTGGTATTAAGTCATGAATTTTCTACAGGGCTTGCAATGTTGGGTGTTATTGCTTCTCTTAGTACATTTATGTTTGGTCTAGGTGCATTGCCTACTGGATTATTAGAAAAAAAAATGGGGTGTTCTTCTTTATTGATGTTATATCAATTTGGAACAGTTATTTCATCTTTAATCATAGCTAGTTCTCACAATTTATTTGTATTAACATTAGGTTTAATACTTACTGGTTTATTTTCAAGTATTTATCATCCAGTGGGTTTAACAATAATTTCTCGACACATTGAAAAAATATCTAGAGGAATGGCTATCCATGGCATAGGTGGTTCATTTGGTCTTGCTCTTGGACCGTTAATTGCAGCTGTATGTACTGATACCTTTTCCTGGAGATTTGCCTATATTACAATTTCTATTTTGAATTTATTTTTATTAATCATCACTTTTATTTATTCAAAAAGATGGAAAATACAAAACAACCAGGATATAGAAACTGAAATACCAATTAATGGGACAAATAAATCTGCCTTGAAATATTATTTTGCTATTTCCGTACTAATGGGATTTGCCTTTACTGGATTTACGACATATTTACCAACCCATTTTGCTGTGGAAACTCGTACAATAATTTCCAGTTTTTCTGATACAATGCGTGGCGGTATTTTCACTACACTTGTTCTCCTTTGTGGTATTTTTGGACAAAGTATGGGTGGTTGGGCTGGTGAAAAATATTCGCTTTCCAAATATTTATTTTTGATAGTTCTTTTCAACATTCCTTTATTTGTATTATTGGGATTTGTTTCAAGATATTGGCTTATTGGGTCTGCCTTACTGCTTGGGATAATTCATTTTAATTGGCAGCCTATTGGAAACTCATTTATCGCTAAACATACTCATTCTGCCCAACGTGGATTGGGATATGGTATAAATTTCTTCTTAAATATTGGTATTGGATCGATTGCAGCAGCAGTTGGAGGATTTATTGCTGAAAAATATTCAGTTATTTATGTTTTTCCGGTAATGGGTGTTGTATTAATCCCTGCTTTAATGTTTTGTTGGATTTTAATTGGAAAAGTAGATGGATATTAACCATATTTGAGTAGGTATATACTTTTAATTTTGCCCATTTTAATAAAAATAAAAACTTATTCATCATGATTAAACTGTATAGTTTATCGGTATATTAATATTATGTTTTGTAAATTAAATAATAATGTATGATCAATTAAAAATCCTCCCATCTGTTTCTGAGGTACTACTTGAAATAAACCATTTAACAGATATAAATAGCAAGGTATTAACAGTATGGATAAAGAAGGAGCTATCTAAATTCCGTAAAAAGGCAAAAAATAGCGAATTGGAATTTGACAGAAAAAAAATTATTCAACAGATTGTTTTGATTGTTTTAAAAAAGTCCGAAGGGAGCTTAAAGCCAGTTATAAACGGAACCGGAATTGTACTACATACAGGTTTGGGACGAGCACCTATCCATCGAAGAGTTATTAGAAATGCAATAAGAACTCTTGAAGGATATTCCAATTTGGAGTTTAATCTGGATACTGGAAAAAGAGGAAACCGCCAAAGTCACCTCAATGATTATTTCAAAGGTTTGACTGGTGCACAATCTTCTTTAGTTGTAAATAACAATGCAGCTGCTCTTTTATTAGGAATTAATACACTTGCAAACCGTAAAGAAGTGATTGTTTCTAGAGGACAGGAAGTCGAAATTGGAGGATCATTTCGAATTCCCGATATTATTGAAAAAAGTGGTGGAATTTTAAAAGAAGTTGGTTCAACAAATCGTACCCACAGAAAAGACTTTGAAAATGCAATAAATTCAAATACAGGTATGTTACTCTGGGTTCATACATCAAATTATAAAATACAGGGCTTTACAAAAGATATCTCTTTGGAAACGCTAGTAGATATTGGCCGGAAAAAACGATTACCTGTAATAGCAGATTTAGGTAGTGGAGCACTTGACCAGGTATCTGATATAGGTCTTCCTCAGGAATATCCTGTTCGAGAAGTTGTCAAGCTAAATCCTCAGATTATTACTTTTTCTGGAGATAAGCTGTTGGGTGGTCCTCAGTCAGGTATAATTTTGGGCTCAATAAATTTGATGCAAAGATGTATCCAAAACCCAATTTATAGGACGGTTCGATGTGATAAGTTTACTCTTTCCCTCTTGGAAGAAACATTAAAGTATAATAGAGGTACAAAACAGGCTAATCAAAATTTGACCCTATCTTTACTGGCAACACCAAGGAAAAACTTACTAAAAAGGGTAAATCAGATTATTGAATCCCTCCCTGAAAAAGTTGTAAAGTTATATGGAATCTCTTCAGTTAAAACAGAGGTAGAAGCTGGAAGTGGATCATTACCTGTAAAAAATATTCCCAGTGCGGGTATGGTTTTTTGTTCAAAAAAGCATAAACCCTCAGAGCTAGCTAAAAAATTTAGGATGTGTGTCCCTTCGGTTATTGGTTATATTCATGGAAATAAATTTTTCTTAGATTTTAAATCTGTACTACCACGGCAAGACAAAACCCTCACATCAATTATTCAGGGTTTCATTTAATGAATCAAGTTGTTGTCGGGACAGCCGGCCACATAGATCATGGTAAAACTGCGCTAGTTAAAGCATTGACCGGTGTAAATACTGATAAATTATCAGAAGAACAACAAAGAGGAATGACCATCGATCTAGGTTTTGCACATTTAAATGATAGAGTTACAATTATTGATGTTCCTGGGCATGAGCGATTTATCCGAAATATGGTGGCAGGAGTTTCAACTATTGATTTTGTGTTGCTTGTAATAGCTTTGGATGATGGTATTATGCCTCAGACAATGGAACATTTAAATATCATAAGTTTACTGGGGATTCCAGATGGAATTGTTGTGTTAACAAAGGTTGATTTGGTTGCAGATGAGCAATGGGTTGAACTAGTAAAAGAAGAAATCAAAGAAAAGGTAAAAGGTACTGTACTAGAAGGGAAGCCTATGATTAAAACTTCTATACAATCAAATGACGGTATTCGTGACATATATGATATTTTATCATCTTTGGAAAAGATAGCAAAGAATGAACAGTCAAATGATAATTTTAGATTACAGGTTGATAGAGCTTTTCATAAGACAGGATATGGATTGATTGTAACAGGAACTGTCCTCTCAGGTGAGACTTTGGTGGGGGAAGCTATTGCGGTGGAGCCGTCAAATTATACGGGAAAAGTACGAGGGCTCCAAAGTCATGGGAAAACAGTTGATTCTGTGATAAAAGGTGATAGGGCTGCTATAAATTTATCTGGATTGGAACTTAATCAAATTTGGAGAGGATCTGAATTAATAACGCCTAAATCCAACTACTCTACTCAAAGAGTAATAGCTGAAGTTACGCTCATAGAAAATACTAAATGGAAAATTAAATCTCAACAAAGACTTCGGATTCATTTAGGAACATCAGAAACTTTAGCAAAAGTTGAATATATACCAAAAACTATTTCTTCGGGAGATACTATTAATACAGTAATTAAATTTGATAATCCTGTAATTACTTCTCTAGATGATAGATTTATAATTCGGACGTATTCTCCCATGGATACTATTGGAGGTGGAATAATTTTAGATAAAGATCCAAAAGGGGTATGGAAAATTATTAAGCAGAATTGTAAAAAACTATCAAGTGACATTGAAAAGCGATTTATTCAATTTATTCAATTTGAGATAGAAAGACCTAAGTCAATCCAATTCTGGTCAAACAAGTTTTCAAAATCAAAGAAATATATTCAAACTATAGTTAATAAATCTGACCTTATTTTTGAAAAACAAGATATGATTATTTCCAATGAAGGCATTTTTGACTGTAAAAAAGAAGTAATGTTATCTTTAAAAACCTTTCATGACAAAAATCCTTATCGTTCGGTTGTCAATTCGGAATCTATACGTAATGAATTAAACTACAGCAGAAAATGGTTTGATTTTCTTATCTCAGAATTAGATGGTAAAGAATTGAATGTTCAAAAAGGAGGGATAGCACTAAAATCTCACAAGATTGAGTTGCAAGATAAAGATAAAAAGATTATAGAGAAGATTAAAACATATGTAAAAAGAAACAGCTTACATCCTTTTACAGTAAAAGAACTATGTGAAAACATTAATGGCGAATATGGACAAATCCTTGAGCTACTTCATATTATGAAACAAAGAGGTGATATGCTAGATTTATCAAATCAAATTTGGATGAGCAAATTAGACTGGGATTTTATACTTAAACTGCTTTATGAATATTATCGATCAAATGATATTCTCAGTATTGGAGAATTTAAATCAATGACAAATCTTACACGAAAGACTGCCATTCCAGTTCTTGAACATTTAGATAAAATTGGTATAACTATTCGCAAGGGAAACGATCGTTTCAAGGGATCAAAGTTTCCATAAAATTATAAACAGATGTGATTATCCTTCCTATGGCAAAAGAAAACAGAACTATAATCAATGAAAATGGAAACTCGGGGACTCCACTTATGCGTCAATATGGAGAAATAAAATCCAAATATCCTGATAGCATCGTTTTATTTAGGATGGGAGACTTTTTTGAAACATTTAATGAAGATGCTATAATTACTGCAAAAGTATTAGGAATTGTTTTAACAAAAAGAGCAAATGGTGCTGCAGCTGATGTTCCGCTAGCAGGTTTTCCTCATCACGCATTAGATAATTACCTTCCCAAAATAGTGAATGCTGGTCATAAAGTTGCAATTTGTGAACAGGTGGAAAACCCAAAGTTTGCAAAAGGAATTGTAAAAAGAGAAGTAATCGAAGTCGTGTCACCGGGGACACTAATTGATGAAAATGAATCAATTTTAAAGGAAAATAATTTTATTGTATGTCTCAAAATTTCAAAAAATGATAGTGTGGGATATGCTGTTCTAGATCAATCCACGGGTGAATTATATATGGGAGAGACATCAGAAGGGACACTGGACCAAGCGCTTATTCAATTTAAGCCGAAGGAAGTGCTTCTAGATGAGTCTTTTATGTGTACTACATCAAAATGGTATCAAGAATATAAACCCTTCATTTCCCGGGTCGAAAATTGGGTATTTGATTACGATCATGGGTACAGGCTTTTAATTGATCATTTTAATACACCATCATTAAAGGGGTTTGGCTGTGAGGATTTGAAATTAGGTATTTGTGCTACCGGAGCCTTAATGTATCAGTTAAAGCAAAACCTAAATTCGCCGTTAAAACATATATCTAAAATCAAACCTATTTTAGATGAATCAGTTATGGGTTTGGATAGCTTTACAATACGAAATTTGGAAATATTTAATTCACTTTCCACCCAAGGTACACATGGAACTCTAACAAGTATTATAGATCAAACGGTTACACATGGAGGAAGTCGATTACTTAAAAATTGGCTTTATAATCCATTGACTGATATTGACCGCTTAAATAATCGGGTTAATATTGTAGAAAAATTCACAAATGAAAAGTCACTTTTAAATTCCTTAAGGGATTTAATGATAAACACCTCCGATTTGGAGAGAATAATTGGTAAAATAAATAGATCAAAAGCATCACCAAGGGATTTGTTAGGGCTAAAGGATACCTATAAAATAATCTCTGATATAGTTAACAAGGTCCAAAAATTTCCTCAATTGAAATCATTAAAATTGGATATATGGTTTAGCAATACATCACAATTATCTGAAAAAATACAATCCTTGATAAATTCGAATTCTCCAGCGAACTTGAAGATCGGAGGAGTCATAACTGATGGGGTAAACTCTGAACTAGATGAATTGCGATTACTAGTCAAGAGTGGATCTGAGTGGATAAATGAATTGCAAAAGACAGAGAGAGAAAAGACTGGAATACCATCATTGAAAATCAAATTCAACAAAGTATTTGGGTATCACATTGAAATAACAAAAACTCACTTGGATAAAGTCCCCTTAGAATATATGCGAAAGCAAACCTTAGTTAATGCTGAACGATTTATCATTCCAGAATTAAAGGATTACGAAGAAAAAATACTCACTGCGGAAGAAAAAATTTCAGATATAGAATATAGAATATTTTATGAATTGTGTGAAG
>CAXRJK010000073.1:0-6798 GCA_964230865.1 Winogradskyella sp. | reverse complement strand
TTGGTGAATCTGGAAGCGGAAAGAGTACAGTAATTCAGGCAATTCTTCGTACCCTTCCTCCCCCTGCAGTAATTACAGATGGTAAGGTAATAATCAATGATAAAGATATTCTTTCTATCTCAAACACTGAGGTGTTAAAATATCGTTGGAAAGAAATTTCTATGGTTATGCAGAGTGCTCTTAATGCCTTAAATCCAGTTTTAACTATAAGCGAACAAATCGAAGACGTTCTGAGAGAGCACAGCAGTTTGAAAGGGCAAGCTATACAGGACCGCACCAAAGAACTATTGTCTTTAATTGATATTGACATCAGCCGGCTAGATAGCTATCCACATCAATTATCAGGGGGGATGAGACAGAGAGTTGTCATTGCTATTGCTCTAGCTCTGATGCCCCCACTCATTATTATGGATGAACCTACAACTGCACTTGATGTGATAGTAGAACGTGAAATCATTGCTAAAATCATAGAACTGCGGAAAAATCTTGGTTTTACAATCCTATTTATAACCCACGACCTCAATCTTTTATTGGAATTTGCCGATAGGGTCGCGGTTATGAAAAGTGGAAAACTAGTAGAAATAGACAGTGCACAAAATATCCGCGGGGGTGGTAAACATGACTACACTCAAAAATTAATTGGTTCGCTGCCATCTGCATCAGGCCCCCGGGAGAGAGGAATGCTTTCAAAACCAGAAAATCTGTCCCTGGGGAGTCAACCCATTTTAGAGATACAGAACCTTAGTAAAAGCTTTATTGAATCTGGAATCTTTAAGTCAACATCAATTGATGTTGTAAAAAATGTATCATTCCAAATTTATCCTGGTGAAATCATTGGCTTGGTTGGTGAATCTGGAAGCGGTAAAAGTACAATCGCAAAGCTTATTGCACGATTAGTTAGACCAACATCAGGAAATATCCTTTTAACGGGTAATAACAAAAAAGTTTCTGAAGCGCAAAAAGTTCCCCTGGAATATAGAAAACAGGTTCAGCTGGTATTTCAAGACCCCTTTGGCTCTTTGAACTCGGTTCATACAGTATTTCATCACCTCGCCAGGCCATTGGTTAGACATCGCTTAGTAACCAAACAAAATCTTTTTCAAACAATTATAGAAAATCTTGAAACTGTCGGTTTAAAACCTGGAGAAGAATTTGCAAGAAAATTTCCTCACGAGATGTCTGGTGGAGAGCGTCAGCGCGTAGCAATAGCTCGTGCGCTCAGCCTTAACCCTGATTTGATTATTGCAGATGAACCTACTTCTATGTTAGATGTATCTATACGCATGGAAATTTTAGAGATATTTGCTCGTATGCGTATTGAAAAAAACCTTACAATCATATTTATCACCCATGACCTAGCATCAGCTAGATACATTGCCGATAGAATATTTGTTCTTCATAATGGCTCAATTGTTGAAGAAAACTCCGCGGAGCAGCTTATACAGTCACCAAAGGAAGAATACACAAAACAGTTGATTAAAGCAGCCTCTCCAGGTTGGCTAGAGAGCTTATCATTAGATAATGGAGATATAAGAGATGCATAAACAAAATACATTTCCAAAAAATTTTATATGGGGAGTGGCCACCTCAAGCTATCAAATTGAGGGGGCACCTACCGCTGGCGGTAAGGGCCCATCCGTATGGGATATTTTTAGTCACAGCCCCGGTAAGATAAAAAATAATGATAATGGTGATATTGCCTGCAACCACTACGAACTATGGCCTCAAGATATAACGATAATGAAGGAATTGGGTATAAATGCGTATCGCTTTTCCATCAGTTGGCCAAGAATATTCCCAACTGGCATTGAAAGTAAACCAAATCAATCTGGATTGGATTTTTATAGCAAACTGGTTGATGTACTTCTTGAAAATAATATCACTCCCTTTGTTACTTTAAACCATTGGGACATTCCTCAGGGATTGGAAGAAATCGGCGGCTGGCCTAATAGAGAGAGTGTAAATGAATTTGTAAAATACAGTTACCACACGAGTAATCATTTAGGCGATAGAGTAAAATATTGGATCACACATAATGAACCGTGGTGCGTCAGCTATTTGGGATATGTGATAGGGCGTAAGCCACCCGGCCTAAGTCAAAATTGGCCAAAAAGCTTGGCCGCTGCACACCACTTAATGCTTTCCATGGGATGGCTATCCCTGAGATAAGAAGTAACTCTGATAGTTCAGAGGTGGGCATTACTCTCAATTTAAATACTGCAGTTCCTGCATCAGATAGTAAATACGATGAAGATGCTTGCAGGTTTTATGATGGTCAATTTAACCGTTTATATCTTAACCCGCTTTATAAGAGCGAATACCCTGATGATGTATTTGAATTTCTTCGCTCCAGAGATTGGATCTCTCAATCAGATCTTAATTTTATCAAGGATGACGATCTGAATATTATTTCAACCAAAACAGATTTTTTAGGAGTAAACTACTATAGTAGAGGGGTTATACGTAATGAAGAAATTGATGAAAAAAATAATCATACAAGAAATGTGGAGATAGGGGAAAAAACAGATTTTGGGTGGGAAATTTATCCTCCAGGGATTTATGATTTGCTTATTAGACTGAAAAATGAATACAGTGTAAATAACATTTACATTACAGAGAATGGATGCTCTTACGGCGATGGACCTAATTCAGAAGGGAAAATAAGGGACACTAAAAGAATTAAATATTTTGATTCACACCTTAAAGAGCTCAAAAGGTCTATTCAAGATGGTGTCCAATGCAATGGCTATTTTGCCTGGTCACTTATGGATAATTTTGAATGGGCCGAGGGTTTTAGCCAACGTTTTGGTCTGGTTTGGGTTGATTTTGAGACACAGGAACGCATCCCAAAAGATAGTTATTACTGGTATCAAAAGTTTATTTCATCAAATGGGATAGAAGTAAAATAAATGGTCGGAACTACAAAAGAAGCTATGTCTTTTTTCATCACTGCAAAGGACACAGGGCAAAAAATAGAGCAGGTTGATTTATCTTACTTGATTACAGATAAGAATAAAGAGTTCCCTACTATTAAAGTAAATAGATATAAGACAAGGCAAAAAATTCTGGGTTTTGGTGGAGCGTTCACCGAAGCATCTGCGAGTGTTTATGAAAAATTAGGAGCTGAAAAAAGAGCAGAAATTATTCAATCTTATTTTGGAATAAATGGGAACAGATATAATATGGGAAGAACTCATATCAATAGTTGTGATTTTTCATTAGGTAACTACTCGTATTGTGATACCCCTGGAGATATAGAGTTGAAAAAATTTTCAATATCACGAGATAAAAAGCTGTTGATCCCTTTTATAGCAGATGCTTTAGAGGCAACACAAATACCAATAAAACTATTGGCATCTCCCTGGAGCCCTCCTCCATGGATGAAAACGAATGGAGAAATGAACCACGGGGGAAAATTGAAAAAAGAATATCGACACGCCTGGGCTCAATACTACTGTAAATATATTAGTGCATATGAAAAAGAGGGTATCACAATATGGGGCATTTCTATACAGAATGAGCCAGATGCAAAACAAACCTGGGATTCCTGTCTCTACACTGGAGATGAAGAGCGAGATTTTATTCGTAACTATTTAGGCCCTGCAATGGAAAGAAATAATCTACTGCATAAAAAAATTATAATATGGGATCATAATCGAGATATTATGGTAGAGAGAGCCCGAGCTGTTCTCAGTGATCCTGAGGCAGAAAAATATGTATGGGGAACAGGCTTCCACTGGTACAACGGTGACCATTTTGACGCAGTGCAACAGGTTCATGATGAGTTCCCAAATAAAAAACTGATATTTACTGAAGGATGTCAAGAAAATGGCCCACATTTAGGATCCTGGGATTTAGGGGAGCGGTACGCCACTTCAATAATAAACGACCTAAACCGATGGACAGTGGCATGGATTGATTGGAATCTTATTTTAGATGAAAGTGGAGGCCCTAATCATGTTGGCAATTACTGCAGCGCTCCAATAATTGTAGATACCCAAACTCAGGACATCCTTTATCAGAGCTCTTACTATTATCTTGGCCATTTTTCTCGTTTTATAAAACGAGGTGACAGAATCATTGAATCCAAAAATGAAACGAAAAACCTATTGGCACTTGCCTCAATCAATAGCTCTGGAAGTACAACAGTTGTACTTATGAATAAAAATAATTCTAAGGAGGATATTAATTATATTGAAGGAGATAAAAACCTAAATCTATCCATCCCTGCTAGATCCATAGTAACATTGGTAAGCGAATAAATTATGGATCAATCATTATATAAAATTGCCAACGTAGATCATATGGACCCATTCCTAATGAGTATTTCTAGCGGGTCTGATCATTGGATGTATCTTTCAAGTACAGGATGTCTGACTGCAGGCAGAAAAAAAGCAGAACAGGCATTATTTCCCTATGTAACCGATGACCTCCTCCATCGCAACGCTCACTTTACCGGTCCTGTTACTGTAATACGGATTAAGGAAGAAGAAAATTATTTGGTGTGGTCTCCATTTGCCCCAACTGGAAAAACCTACAAAACTCAGACAAATCTCTATAAAAATAGTCTAGGGAATATTATCATTTTTGAAGAAATAAACCATTCGCTTGGGTTAACCTTTCAATACAACTGGCAGTCCTCTGTAAAGTATGGTTTTGTTAGAAAAACAAAATTAATCAATAATACTCAAAAAGTAATCAATTTAGAATTGATAGATGGGCTAAGAAATGTAATGCCTGCTGGCGTTGAGTTACGTACCCAGCAGGAGATGAGTAATCTGGCGAATGCCTATAAAGTATCTGAATATAGTCCGAGTACCGACTGTGCCCTGTTTTTTCTGAACGCTCTGCTAATGGACCGGCCTGAGCCGGGAGAATCACTATACAGTAATCTAATTTGGTCATATTATAATGGGAATAAGGAAATTTCTTTAAATGAAAAGAGTATCAATAGTTTTGCAGACAGTGGAAAATTAAATAAGGACCATCTGATAAAAGGAAAGCCCGGATACTTTTTGACAAATATTGAAAAAGAACTTGGACCTGGAAATAAAATATATTGGTATACTGTTGCTGATGTTTATAAAACCCAATCTGAAATAACTCATTTGATCTCAGATATAAAGGACACATCAAATATCGAAAAAAAGCTTGAAAAAAGTATCCAAAAAAATCATTTACATCTAGAAAGTGTGGTAGGAGCCTCCGATGGGTATCAGTGTACCAATGAGATAATCAATGATCTCCACCACACAGCAAACTCCATGTTTAACCTTTTTCGGGGTGGTGTTTTTGCAAAAAATTATGATGTAGAGATAGAAGATTTTCTCAAATTTATAAAAACCAGAAATAAACAAATATTTGAACAATATCAAAGTGTAATAAATACGCTCCCGAACAATATTTGCTTACAAAAACTTATTAACTGGGGAGATCAAATAAAAGATACTTCTCTGAGAAGGCTCTGCAGGGAATACTTGCCACTTACATTGGGTAGAAGACACGGAGACCCCAGCCGCCCGTGGAACCGTTTTGAGATACGCACTCGGGATGAAAAGGGTAACCAGCTTTTTTATTATGAAGGAAATTGGCGGGATATTTTCCAAAACTGGGAAGCCCTAGGATATAGCTATCCACAGGCTTGGGAGTCTATGGTAGCAAAATTCTTAAACGCAATTACCGTAGATGGATTTAACCCCTATCGAATTACCAGCGAAGGAATTGATTGGGAAATAAGCAACCCCGAGGACCCGTGGAGCTACATCGGCTACTGGAATGATCATCAAATCATCTATTTGTTGAAATTGCTGGAGCATCTCCAGAACCATGATCCCTCAATCATACAAAGTTTACTCAGAGACTCTATATTTAGTTATGCCAATATACCCTATCGAATCAGAGAATTCAATAAAATCATAGAAAATCCTAAAGAAACGATTGATTTTAATTTTAAACAAAATGAAGCCATAGATAAAATAGCTGCCGACATAGGCAGTGATGGCAAACTTGTCTTGAATAAAGATAACACAGTGTACCATTCTAATCTTGTTGAAAAAATTCTGGTTCTTCTCCTGGCAAAAATTTGCAACCTGGTCCCCGGTGGCGGCATTTGGCTGAACACTCAAAGGCCTGAGTGGAATGATGCAAATAATGCGTTGGTTGGCTATGGGACATCTATGGTCACGGTGTATTATATGAAAAGATTTTTGTCATTTTTTGATTCTATTCTGAAAGATTCAAATATCAAAAAAATTGATATTTCGATAGAGGTAGCCAACTGGTTTAATGGTGTCAATAATATTATCTCAAAATTCCATACTCAAAGAAATAATCGTGGCAGAATGGAATTCATCTCAAAGCTGGGGAATGCGTTCTCCAAATACAGGTCTACTGTTTATGACAGAGGATTTAGCGGCAAGAAAGAAATAACTTTAGATAAAATCAATGAATTTGTAAATCATTTTATAAATGAATTAGATGACACTATTGAGCTTAACAGATATAGTAGTGGTTTTTTCCATGCGTATAATACAATTACCCTGAATGAAAATGAGAAATCAGTGGACATCAATCATTTGGAGCTTATGCTTGAGGGGCAGGTGGCAGCATTAAGCTCTAAATCATTAGATATTGATGATTGTATCAAATTACTGGAATCGCTTTTTGAGAGCGACCTGTACCGTAGGGATATGAATAGTTTTATGCTATATCCCAAAAAAGATATCACACCATTTCTAAATAAGAATATCATTTCATCAATAAATATTTCTAAAAGCAGATTGCTCACAAAGATGCTAC
>CAXRJK010000072.1:0-7328 GCA_964230865.1 Winogradskyella sp. | reverse complement strand
AAATAAAAAAAATAGATACAGTCTTTCATCAGCATTTATGAAATTGGGTAATGCACCATTTAGATTTAATACATCTCAAAATGGAAGCAAGAGAGCAATGGTTCCGCTAAACGCTTGGGAAAAAGTCCTCCCTATGGATATTTATCCTAACGAACTGTTCAGAGCTATACTTGCCAGAGATGTCGAAGAAATGGAGCAATTAGGGATTTGGGAGTGTGACGATGAAGATTTTGCTTTGTGCTCCTTTTCGTGTCCCAGTAAAATTGACGTGGGCTCTGTGATTCGCCAGGGACTGGATTTAATTGAGGCCGAAGGATAATGAACTGGCTGTTAAATACTCTGTTAAAAATAAAACCAATGTTTGAAGAGGACGGGAAGTTTTACCGTCTCTTTCCGTTATATGAAGCTACAGAAACCATTCTCTTCAGTTCAGACGAACGAACAAAATCCGGCCCACATATTCGAGACAATCTGGATATAAAGAGAGTAATGATCTTGGTTGTGATTTCATTGATTCCATGTTATTTCTTCGGAGTATTAAATATTGGTTACCAATCTGCTGTTGCTATGGGAGAATCAAGATTATGGTGGGAGAATGCAATCGTAGGAATAAAAACAATTTTACCAATTATCGCTGTTACATTTATAGCAGGTGGATTCTGGGAGATATTGTTTGCTGTAATCAGGAAACATGATATTTCAGAGGGATTTTTGGTTACCTGTGCGTTGATTCCTCTTTTAATGCCTCCCACAATTCCTCTTTGGCAGGTAGCCCTTGCTACATCTTTTGGGATTGTAATCGGAAAGGAGATATTTGGAGGAGTGGGGATGAATATTTTTAATCCAGCTTTGGTAGCTAGAGCGTTTATATTTTTTGCATATCCCGGCAAAATATCTGGAGATAAAGTGTGGCTCATTGGGCCTGACGGGTATACTGGTGCTACTGCTCTGGGAGTACCTGCTGCAGTTGAAAATGAAAATGCAGTTTCACTGTTAAATGCTGTCAGTCAGTTTGATTATTCGTGGTGGAATATGATAGTAGGCTGGATTCCAGGTTCTATTGGAGAGACCAGTAAAATCATGATTATTTTTGGTGCAATTTTTCTTATTCTCACAGGGATTGCATCTTGGAGGGTTATGTTAGGTGCTATCTTGGGATTAATGACAACCGCACTGCTTTCCAATCTTCTTTCTCCATATTCAACGAATTCCATGTTGACTATTCCACCTCACTATCATTTAGTTATGGGTAGCTTTTTGTTCGGAGTAACATTTATGGCAACCGAGCCTGTCACGGGGGCACACACTGATACAGGTAGATGGATTTACGGTTTTTTTATCGGTTCACTAACTGTTATTATCCGTGCTATTAATCCTGCTTATCCGGAAGGAGTAATGTTAGCAATACTACTGATGAATTCATTTGCTTCGCTTATAGATTATTTTGTCATTCGTAGTAATATTAAAAGGAGAATGAAGCGCTATGCGCAGTAATTCTTACACCCTCACGTTTATTTCTGCTGTTACCGTTGTATTGGGATTTTTTCTTTCCTTAGCAGCTGAATCCCTAAGAGAAAAACAGGAAATTAATGTGCAGTTGGATATGAAAAAAAATATTTTAACTGCTTTAGCTTTTGAACAAAACCCAAACCGCCCTTGGACTTCAATAGAGGTTGAAAACCTATTTCAAAAATCAGTGAGAGATAATAAAATTGACAAAAACGGGAATTTAGTTAAAAAATCTTCTGAAAAATCTAAGTCAAAAAGTGAGCAGAAAGGATTTACACTTTATGAGAAAATAATTAATGGCAAGGTGGAAGGCTATGCAATTCCTATTTCTGGAAAAGGACTGTGGTCTACTCTTTATGGATATTTGGCTATTGAGCCAGATGGCCGGTCTGTGAAGGGAATTACATTTTATGCCCACAAAGAGACCCCTGGCCTTGGCGGTGAGGTAGAAAAGCCATGGTTTAAAAATAATTTTATTGGAAAACAATTTGTAGATGAAGAAGGGAATCTTACAGGTATTCAAGTCGTTAAAGGCAAGGTCGCAGTTGATGATCCTAAAAAAAATCACAAAGTTGACGGGATATCAGGTGCCACCATGACATGTAAGGGCTTAAATAAGTTTCTTAAAAAAGACCTAGAAAAATATGAGCCTTTTTTTAAACAAATTAGAGCCGGAGTATAATTCAGATGGGATTGTTATCTAAAAAATCAAAGCAGGTTCTCTCTGACCCGCTTATGGGTAATAACCCGATTACACTTCAGGTACTCGGAATTTGCTCTGCGCTTGCTGTGACTGTTAAAATGGATACAGCTGTAGTTATGACCTTGGCTGTTATAGGAGTTCTATCAATTTCTAATACTGCAATAGCTGTCCTGCGCAATCTCATCCCCGGGAAAGTTCGTATAATTGTTCAACTGTCTGTTATCGCTTCCTTGGTTATACTTGCAGATTTAATTCTCAAAGCTTATTTTTATGATATCAGTAAACAACTTACCGTATTTATCGGATTAATCATTACCAATTGTATCGTTATGGGTAGAGCTGAAGCTTTTGCTATGCAGAATTCTCCCGGTAAAGCCTTTTTAGATGGCTTGGGAAATGCACTTGGATATGGGTCGATTCTTATCATGGTTTCCTTTTTTAGAGAATTACTTGGAAGTGGAACCATATATGGATATGAAATCATTCCTCAATCATTTTATGCATCGGGATATGAAAACAATGGTTTGATGGTATTATCTCCAGGAGCTTTTATAATTTTAGGACTCATTGTTTGGGTTCACAGGATTTTTGCCAATATTGAGGAAGAAAGCTGATGTTGGAACACTATCTCAGTTTGATGACCAAAGCTATTTTCATAGAAAATATACTGTTAGCGTATTTTCTTGGGATGTGTTCATTTTTAGCTGTATCTAAACGAATAGATACTTCCATAGGACTGGGTAAAGCTGTTATATTTGTTTTGACCATTACCGCACCTACTAATTGGCTTATACATCATTTCTTTCTTCAAAAAGGAGCTCTCAGTTGGGCAGGTTTTCCTGATGTGGATTTGAGTTTTCTGAATTTTATTGTGTTCATAGCAGTTATCGCTGCTATGGTTCAGTTAGTGGAAATGATACTGGACCGATTTTCTCCAACGCTCTATTATAACTTGGGTATATTTTTGCCTCTCATTGCTGTCAACTGTTCTATTTTCGGTGGTTCTCTTCTTTTAGTGGAACGTGATTATACACTTATGGAATCAACTGTATTTGGGTTCGGTTCAGGATTTGGATTTTTCTTGGCTATTGTATCTATGGCGTCTATTCGGCATAGAATTCGCTATTCCAACATCCCGCCAAAATTACGGGGATTGGGCATAACTATGCTTCTAACAGGACTCATCTCAATGGCGTTCATGGCATTTTCTGGAATTGACCTATAATGGTTTTTACTTTATTATCAATTTTTGTTTTTACAGGTGTCATACTTGTTCTGGTGATGATTTTAAATTTAGCAGAGAGTCAACTGATTCCTCAGGGTGATGTAACTATCACAGTAAATGAAGATGAGACAAAACAAATTAAAACCAGACCCGGCTCCACACTTCTTAGTGCGTTAGCTACTGATAAGTTGTATCTACCTTCCGCTTGTGGAGGCGGTGGAACTTGTGCTATGTGTAAATGTCAGGTTATAGAAGGGGGCGGAGAAATACTTCCTACTGAAACAGGATTTATAAATCGTTCTATGGCAAGGGACAATTGGAGATTAGCTTGCCAAGTAAAGATAAAGGAAGATATGAAAATTCATGTACCTGAGGAAATTTTCAGTATCCGTAAGTGGGAGTGTACAGTAATCTCCAATAAAAATGTTGCTACATTTATTAAAGAGTTAGTTCTGAAACTTCCTGAAGGGGAAAATTTGGAGTTTAAAGCAGGAGGCTACATACAAATTGATATTCCTAAATATGATAATCTAAGTTTCAGTAATTTTGATATTGCAGATGAATATCATCCAGACTGGGATAAATACAAAATCTGGGAAATGGTCGCAAACAATGACGATGATATTTTCAGAGCATTTTCAATGGCGAATCACCCTGCTGAAGGTAACAGAATGATGTTAAATGTAAGAATTGCAACTCCTCCTCCAGCGCTGTGGAATGATGTCCCTCCAGGAATTGCATCCTCCTATATATTTAATTTAAAAGCAGGAGATAAGGTAACCATATCAGGGCCTTTCGGCGAGTTTTTTATAAAGGAAACAGACCGGGAGATGGTTTACATTGGAGGGGGTGCGGGAATGGCTCCAATGCGGTCTCATTTATTTCATTTATTTCACACTCTCAAAACCAATAGAAAAGTATCTTTTTGGTACGGAGCTCGTTCATTGAGAGAGTTGTTTTACGATGATGATTTTAAACAAATCCAGCAGGCATTCCCAAATTTTCGATATCAGGTTGCCATGTCTGAACCCATGCCAGAAGATAACTGGAGCGGTCCGACAGGTTTTATACATCAGGTATTACACGATGACTATTTGAAAGATCATGAAGATCCTACTGAAGTAGAATATTATATGTGTGGTCCACCACTAATGATTAGCGCTTGTGAAGGAATGCTGGATGGTCTTGGGGTAGAACCGGAAATGATTGCCTATGATAGCTTTGGGTAACCTAATTCTGAAACTATTAATTTTAAAAGCCCGACTGTTGTTGGGCTTTAGTATTATTGGAATATTGGGTTGCGAAAATAAAACCCAGACATTTGAACTAAACGGATATACCATGGGAACAACTTATTCAGTTGTCTATTTACAGAATCAGTATATTGTTGAAAAAGAAGTCCTTCAACAACAAGTTGATTCACTCTTAAATAAACTGAACCTACAGATGTCAACCTATATTGAAAACAGTGAAATATCTCAGTTTAACAGTTTAAATGAAAAACGAACGTTTACACCCAGTTCAGAATTTTTTGAGGTTGTTTCAAGGTCTCAGAATATATCTAATCAAACACGAGGTGCATTTGATATTACTATCATGCCATTGGTTAACCTTTGGGGATTTGGTCCGGGGTTCAAAAAAAATATTTCTGTTCCTAAAAAAGATGAAATTGATGAGATTTTGAAAAATTCAGGGTTCAAAAATCTTATTGTATCGCATAATTCAATAAGCAAGAAAATCCCATCATTAAAAATAGACTTAAATGCAGTCGCTAAAGGATTTGCGGTGGACTGGGTCAGTGAATTATTAGAAAAATGGAAAATTAGAAATTATCTTGTTGAAATTGGAGGTGAAATAAGGTGTTTGGGGGCCAATTCTGAGGGAAACTTTTGGACTGTAGGAATTGATAAGCCGATAAGTGAAGCCAATTCTCAACGAAAAATCGAATCAATTTTAAAGATTTCAAACTCGGCAGTTGCTACATCAGGTGACTATCGAAATTTTTTTGAGGACAACGGTACAATTTACTCTCATATTATCAATCCATACACAGGTTATCCTGTTAAAAATAGGGTGGCATCTGCAACGGTTATAGCTCCATTTTGCACCGAAGCTGATGCATGGGCAACAGCACTGCTTGTGATGGGCGAGGATGGTATTGAAAAAATAGAGAATTTAGAGGGTTACGAAGCAATCTTATATATTCGGAAAGAAAATAAATTTCAAAAAATAATGACCTCAGGCATTAATAGTATTATGCATAACCCGTAAGTTAGGTTTATGACGATTCTGCACATTTTTTTTTATCTCCTTTGCAAAGGTCACAACCATCCGGGTTCCCTCCACAGGACCCTGCTAGGGGTTGACCTCTGAAAATAACCCCAATAGAAAGACCTAAAATAGAAAGACCTAAAATGCTAATCACTAGAACTGTATTCATAATTCAAATTAAGATAAAAACAAAAAATTTTCAATGGAAATAGATTAATCTATGAATAATATTCACATATTGATTTTAGCATTAATTTAAATAATTCTATTCCCCTTAATTAATTGTATCGAAAATTATTGATTATATTAGCTGGGATTCCTTCAGGTTTATTAGCCGCTAGTGAGGGAACATTCCATTTGGATGGAACTCAGCTATCGATTTGGTGGGTTTTTCCATTTGTAGGAATTTTATTATCTATTGCTATTTTCCCCTTAATCAGTAGCCACTTTTGGCATCGGCATTTTGGTAAAATTTCACTTTTTTGGGCATTATCATTGCTAATTCCTATGATTGCATCAGAAAAGATTGGATTCAAGCTTGCCCTCTATGAAGTTCTTCATGTGACTTTTTTAGAATATATTCCTTTTATTCTTCTTTTGTTATCCCTTTATACAATCTCTGGAGGGATCCAATTAAAAGGGAGCCTTATTGGATCTCCAAGAGTTAATGTTCTAATACTTCTAATTGGTACAGTTTTGGCTAGCTGGATGGGAACTACAGGAGCAGCTATGCTTCTTATTCGACCTTTGCTAAGGGCAAATTCATGGCGGACCCATAAAGTGCACGTCATCGTATTTTTTATTTTTCTTGTAGCAAACATTGGTGGTTCTTTGACCCCCCTGGGAGATCCACCATTATTTTTAGGTTTTCTTCAGGGGGTTGATTTTTTTTGGACCGTCAAAGCCATGTTTTTCCCTATGGTATTTATGGTAACTGTTTTGATTGTGATGTTTTTAATTATTGACAACTATTATTACCGCAAAGAAGTGAATTCTCCTCCCAAAGAAGATTCAACATCCTTAGGAATTGAGGGAGCATTTAACCTTCTACTTCTTTTAGGGGTTATTGGTGATGTATTGCTGAGTGGATTTTGGAAACCAAATATATCTATAACCGTTTATCACATACAGATTGAACTTCAAAATCTTTTTAGAGATTTAATTTTGATAATTTTGACTGGTGTCAGTTGGAAAATGACATCTAAAAAAATTAGACAGGAAAATGAATTTACCTGGTTCCCTATTGAAGAAGTTGCAAAGTTATTTGCGGGTATATTTATTACAATTATTCCTGCAATTGCCATTTTAAAAGCAGGAGTCTCCGGTGCTCTCTCCGCTGTTATTCACTCCGTTTCGGGTCCGCAAGGCCCCATAAATTACATGTATTTTTGGATGACAGGTATTTTATCCAGTTTTTTGGATAATGCTCCAACTTATCTTGTATTTTTTAATACAGCAGGTGGAGACCCTCACACCCTTATGGGGGAATTGTATCAAACTCTACTTGCTATTTCAGCTGGAGCGGTTTTTATGGGGGCAAATACCTATATTGGTAACGCTCCTAATTTTATGGTTAAGTCTATCTCGGAAGAAACAGGAGTGAAAATGCCATCATTTTTT
>CAXRJK010000071.1:0-9340 GCA_964230865.1 Winogradskyella sp. | reverse complement strand
CCTTAATATCATAGGGAGCATATTGAACGAAACAGGACATGACGTGTTTCCCTGGTGGTGCCATTTCTGGATCGATGACAGAGGGTAAAATAATATCCATATAGGGCTCTTGGGAAAAATTTCCATATTTTGCGTCATCATAGGCCTGTTCTAAATGATCATAACTAGGGCTTATTGAAATAGCTCCCCTTAAATGGGGTCCCTCTCCTGGTAAACAGGTAAACTCTGGGAGTCCATCCAAAGCAAGGTTCACTTTCCCTGATGAGCCACGGATGCGAAATTTTTTGATGTCGTTAACAAACTCTGGAGGGAGTTCACTCTCATCTACCATTTTTAAAAAAGTGAGTTTTGGGTCGAGACCTGAAATGACTATATTAGATTGATATTCATCTCCATTCTCCAATGCCACACCTACAGCTTTTCCATTTTTGACAATCACATTTTCCACTGGTGATTCAGTTTTGATCTCTGCGCCAAAATATTCCGCTGACTTGGCAATAGCCATACTCACGGCACCGGTTCCTCCGCGTTGGAACCCCCAGGCCCGAAAAGCGCCATCGATATCTCCCATATAGTGATGAAGCATTACATAGGCAGAGCCTGGCGAGCGGGGCCCCATAAATGTACCTATAATTCCGCTGGCGGACATAGATGCTTTTAACGGTTCGAACTCAAACCATTCATCTAGAAAGTCCGCTGAACTCATGGTCATGAGCTTAGTTAAATATTCAAATTGTTCCGCCGAAAGTGTCTTAAAATGATCTAATAGTTTTTTGGATTTCGATATATCTGTTAAAGATGGCCGGATGGCATTGGGTGCGATCGTCTCCAAAATAGGCCGTACCGCCATACCAATTTGCCCCATAAGAGGGCCAAACCGCGCGTAGGTTTCCGCATCTTTGAGTGAGTGACGAGCAATTTCCCTATATGTTTCATCTGCATCAGCCGTGCGGATGAGATAATCATTATCCAGAGGTGTAAATGTGCTTTCCAGGGGGAGTAGTTCCAACCCAAATTTGGGGAGCATCAGTTCCCGCATCACATTGGGTTTCATGAGACTGACAACATAGGAGCAAACGGAGAATTTGAACCCGGGAAAGATCTCCTCAGTGACAGCTGCACCTCCCAAAACGTAGCGCCGCTCCAGCACCAATACTTTCTTCCCTGCTCTGGAAAGATATGCCGCAGCAGTGAGACCGTTATGGCCACCACCAATAACTATAGCATCATACTTTTTTACCCTGGACATGACCGTTTCCTTTCCGGGTCAAAGAAAGGTGTTTTTACCACCTGGGCAGTCGTCAACTTTCTAAAATGTTCTACTTTTAATTCAAACTGGAGTGTGAAACCTTCACTGGCAAATTCAGACTTTATATGGGCTAGTGCTATATACCTTTTTAGGATTGGAGACCATGCACCGCTGGTGGCATAACCTACCTGCTCATTTCCCTTGTATAAGGGTGTACTAGTTCGCCAGGCTGTACAAGGAAGTCCAGGTGCTAATCCAGCACTACGATAATGCTGTTCCAATTCATCCCACTGGATTTCGATTCCGACAAAGCTCCACTGAGGACCCCTATCTGCTTCTACTTCTAAGGCCTGTTTTCCGATAAAATCTTTTTTCTTCATTTTTACAGTCCAGTCTAGCCCCAACTCATAGGGGGAAGATTTTTGGGATTCAATAATAGCGTGACGGGATGAAATATAATCCACATCCAGAAGGATAAGCCCCGCTTCAATTCTGGCAATGTCTAGCGCATGGAGTCCCGTAGGCGTTATACCATACAATTTGCCTTCTTTCAATAATAGATCCCAAACGGTAAGAGCATCCTGTGAATCTATCCAAATTTCGTAGCCCAAATCACCAGTATATCCTGTTCTTGAAATGGAAACAGATATATCACCAAAAGTGGTGTCAATCATCCAAAAAAAATTGAGATCATCAAGTGAATCGGAAGCTATTTTATTTAGAATAAACCTTGAACTAGGACCCTGAAGAGCAAGGGCAGCCGTAGTATAGGAATCATCAGTAATAGATAAATTCATATCTATGGCATTAAGTTTGAGCCATTCTAAATTGGGTTCAGCGCTGGTAATACGAAATTTATTTTTCGATAATCTCTGAATAGTACCATCATCTATCACCTTTCCATCTTCATCACACCAGGGAGTATACATGACCTGACCTATCTTACAAATAGAAATATTCCGCGTCACTAACCTGTCTAAAAATCGCTGTGCGTCTAATCCTTCAATAATATATTTTTTTAGGGGAGTAATATCAATAAGTGCAGCTTTGGTACGAATGGCAAAGTATTCATTATCATGGGTCAGTTCATAATTGGTAGCAGATAAATATCCGCCCCAGCGCTTCCACTCTTGAGATTCATTCAGTTTAGAAGTACGCTCAAAAAATGGGGACATCCTTAGCTTTGTTGAACCGATATACGTATTTGTATTTTTCATGAAAAAAATAGTTAAGTCTTACATAAGTAATCACTTCTTAGTTGAAGCAATCTAATTGATCCGAAGGTTTTTATATTCATTTTTGAACTTGATAAGAATATTTTGTCCATATATTTACACTGCACTTTTGCTGTTTTGATCATCTATAGATTGATAGGCATCAATAATATTTTTTACCAAGGGATGTCTCACCACATCAGATTTATTCAATTGGCAAAATCCAATTCCATCGATATTACTTAATATATCTATGACTTGAATTAAACCAGAATCGGATTTTTTAGGTAAATCAATTTGAGTGATGTCTCCCGTTATTATGGTTTTTGAGTTAACACCCAGTCTGGTAAGAAACATTTTCATCTGCATCGGAGTCGCATTTTGAGCTTCATCTAAAATGAGAAATGCATTATTCAAAGTTCTCCCTCGCATATATGCTAATGGAACAATCTCGATTACGTTTTTTGCTAATAAAGGATTTAATCTTGCTTTATGTAGCATATCTCCAAGAGCATCATAAAGTGGTGCTAAATATGGGTCTACCTTTTCTTTTAAATCACCAGGGAGAAATCCTAAACTTTCTCCAGCTTCAACCGCAGGCCGACAGAGAATAATTCGTTCGACATTGTGGTTTTCTAATGCAGCAATTGCAAAAGCAACTGCAATGTATGTCTTTCCCGTACCTGCAGGACCAATTGAAAATACTATGTCATTTTTGTTAACCTTTTCAACATATTTCTTCTGGCCTTCTGTTCTCGCTGTAATACCCCCTTTACGACCATAATAGATAACATTATTCACAGAATTATCAATCTGTTTTATGTTTTCATTATATGTAATTCGAATTAAATCCTGAACATTTTTTTGAGTCAATGATCCTTTTCGATTTAGAGTTTGGCTCATTTCATGAACGAGATGCCCAATTGCTTCAACTTCTTTATTTTCTCCATCAATATGAAACTCATTTCCTCTAACAATAATTTGAGATGCAAAATGATCTTCTAAAACCCTAAGGTTTACATCACCAACCCCAATCAATGCTTGGATATCAATTCCTTTTAAACTTATACTCTTTTTCATAGTTTATAATTCATCTGTAATTTGACCATCTAAATTTACACTGTGATTCTTTCTATATTCTAGTTCAGAGCAAATGAAATTTCATAATATACTTTTATTTTTTATTCTTTCTTTTTTGTTTTTGTTGTCTTCATGTACAACATCTCAAACCAATCGAGAAGACCATATTTCCCAAAATATTAATTTTTTGATTAGCAAGGGGAAAGAAAATTGGGAAAAAAGAGCAGACCCTAACAAAATTATTTTTGCGCGAAACTTTCTATCAAAAGCACACAGATTGAGACCGGAAGACAAAAACGTAGGAATGTTATTTAGTCGCGCCTGTTATTTCGAAGGGAAATACATAGAAAATAACATTGAAAAAAAAGATAGCCTTTTCTTAAACGGGGCATTAGTAGCATTGTCCTATATCTTAAATGTTAACCAAAGTGAATTATCTTTCGAATTTCTATTGAATCCCGGAGGTGGACAGCACCTTCTAAAAAATAAAATCGAAAATGCAGGTAAATCAGTTTTCCCTTTTTTATACCTTTGGGGATTAAATTTTGGAGAGTACATCTTTTCAAAGCCTGTTAGAGAACGAATGAATCAAAAGGATTTATTGGAATCTTTATTTTATTGTATTTATAATTTTGATAAAACTTATGATTTTGGAGGCCCTATCCAACTTCTAGGGAAATTATATACAAGGTTACCAGGCATGGATGTAGAGCAAGCAAAAAAATATTTTAATCATGCAATTTCCCTATTTCCACATTGTCTAAGTCATAGAACAGCAAAAGCAGAATATTTATATATAAAGCTAGGATTTCGTGAAGAGTTCAATGATGAACTAATGGATATTCTGAAGGCTGACCCGACGGAGGCTCCTGATATAATGGCAGAAAATCTAATGGAGCTAGAGAGAGCTAAAATTCTTCTAAAAAAAGAATATTCATTATTTGAGTGATAAATACTTAAATTAATGTAAAGTACAAATAATGGTTACGCTGTTTCAACACATAGCATTATTTTATGATAATTGCGTAATTATTGAGTAAGTTACTGTCTATATGGAGAAATCTAACAATATTAAAAACTATATGGTAACCAAACTGGTTACATTTACTCCGGAAATGAATGCAATAGCTGCTATTCAAAATCTATTAAAATACAAAATTTCTGGAGCTCCTGTACTTAATAAAGAAGGTAATATTATAGGAATTTTTTCTGAAAAAGATGGGATGAATACCATACTTGATTCTTCATATCATAATGAAATAGGGGCATTGGTTTCAGATTTAATGAGTACTGAAGTATTTACTGTTTTTGAAAATTTAAGTATTATGGAAGTAGCAGAAAAATTTCTGACCACTAGTTTCAGACGATTCCCCGTTGTGGATAAAAACGGCAGACTAGTGGGACAAATAAGCCGCAGAGATGTATTGAAAGCAGTGGAAGATTTGAGTAAAGGTTAAAGTAATAAATATTATTCAATCATTGGTTGGTTTTTTTTTAATATTCTTGTAATTTTCAGTAAGCTCATTGAAATTTCTGTTACAGATACTGTTGTTTCAGGATCTACAATTTTAATATTAGGAAGCTGTACTTCGTTTATAAAAAACAGGCCTTTCCGTTTTAGTTTTGGATGAAGGAAGTTTGCTGTAAGCGGGAGGCATCCACCGTGATACTAGCGGTCCTGAAAAACACCTGTAGCAGAATTAAAAGCCTTCTGTATATCCAGAAGGCTTTTAATTTATAGAAGTATTTACTATTTTTTGTAAATGTTCAATTCTATTTCGGCTACCTTTAATAGTAAAGTAGACCCCTTTTTCATCTGGAGTTTTATTTAGTACTTCAACTCCATTTTGAACTGTAGATATCTTTTTCCCCTCGCTATAAGGTATAAATAAATTGGCTATGGTAAAACGTTCTTCCATAAACTCTTTAATTTTGTTAAGCAGCCCCTCAAACCCTAAACAGTTTTGTGCAGAAATAAATAAACTTTGTTGGAACTTATTTCTAAGCAATTCAATCTGATGCCTATTCTGTATTTTATCAACTTTATTGAAAGCTATCAAAAACGGAATTCTATCAGCATCAATATCCTTCAAAACCTTATTTATAACTTGATAATGTTCAAATACTGAAGGAGATGAGCCATCCAATACTAAAACAAGAAGGTCCGCTTCAATGGTTTCTCTTAACGTAGATTGGAAACTGGCAACGAGGTGGTGTGGTAATTTTCGGATAAAACCAATAGTATCACTCATTAAAAAAGAATGTGAAGAATCAATTACAACTGACCTAATTGTTGTATCCAAAGTAGCAAAAAGCTGGTCGGCAATATATATATCTGAACCGCTAAGCGCTTTTAATAATGTTGATTTCCCTGCATTTGTATATCCAACAAGAGCAACCTTGAATTCTGATTTTCTTCTCTTACCTTGTACTTCTCTCTCCTTTTCAATCTTTATAAGCTCTTTTTTTAACTTTGAAATCCTTGTACGAATCAGCCTTCTGTCGACCTCAATCTGAGTTTCTCCTGCACCTGCCCGGGTTCCGATTCCACCCATTTGGCGTTCTAAATGAGTCCATAACCTTGTTAACCTCGGCAATAGATATTGCAAATGTGCAAGCTCAACCTGGGTTTGCGATTCTTTTGTTACTGCGTGGTTTCTAAAAATATCTAAAATCAGAGCACTTCTATCCAAAACTTTAATCTTTTCGGAAATCTTCTGATAATTTTTGATCTGTGTAGGACTTAAATCATCATCAAAAATAATGACATCTATATTTAATTCCTTTGATTGTCGTATAATCTGTTCGGCTTTTCCTTTTCCAATGTAAAAAGCAGGATTGATTTTTTGGATTTTTTGTGTAACAGTTTCGATAATTTCAGCTCCTGCGGTATCTGCTAAAAGGGAGAGCTCTGCCAAATGTTCAAAAACTACATCTTCTGTATTATTCCGATAAATTACCCCTACCAATAATGCCCTCTCTTTTTTATCAGATTTACGCTTAATTGTCATGTTAGATTAGTGTTTGGATTTACTTATCCCAAGTATTGTTTCTATAAGAAAAAACAGGATCGCGCAAATTAGAAATCCTCTCCAAAGAGAGGAGCCATATCTCACACTTTTCAAGTGGTTTTTTAAATCATTTTGTGGAGGGATCCATCTAACTCTGTTATGAGAAAAAGTATTTAATACCTCATCTTTTTCCAACCGTTGAGATGGATATTCAAATTCCGATAAGCGTGTTGAAAAGGAAGTGTAGGGTGTCAAATTTTTTAAAATGCTATATGAGCCTAACTCCTCAGTATGAGAAATCTTTAATTGTTTTGTATGATAATCAGGGACTAATTGAAAATCCATTCCAGAAGGTGTCCGGACAACCCACTCCGAGTTTAATTCATTATCCTGTATATCAATAGTTTTAACCTCTCCAGCTAAGACCGGTTTTAAATTATTTTCATCAGTTGCTAAATATAGAAGAACACGGTGGAGAAGAGACACAGCTAAGCCCTTAACTGGAAAATCATTCCAATTTAAATTCATTAGAGATGTAAAATAAAAAAATGTCCCACCCATTGAATGAAATTCTAATAAAAATGGATCACCGTTATTCATTTTTAAAACGGGAATGTATTTCTTTGGAGGAATAATATCAATATACTTATAAATCTGAGGTAGTTCATTATCGATATGTCTTAATTTCAAATCATAGAGAATAGGATGATCATCCTGTGCAACTGAAACAGAATAAAATGCTTCCCCAGATAACGCTTTGATCTCCTTAACACGAGGTAATCTTAGCGCGTCTATTGCAAAATTATCTTTATGTGAAATAGCTCTATTCCCTGTAAACCAAATCACTCCACCTCCATCATTTAAAAACATTTGAATATCTTCTATAACACTAGGTTGTAATGCCCCAGGGTTGTATAAAATAAGCACATCTGTGTAATCTAAAAGAAGACGATTTGGCTCAGTATCTATTTTGACATCAATATTTAGGAATCCAGATTGATTGTCAATAGCTGATAATGCGGTCTCCAACAAAAAAATTTCTTCTGATGAACTTCCGATAACAGTACAATTAATTTGTTCGGGGACCGTGAAGTCAAAGGAAAGATAATTATCAAGCACAAAATCATCTTCAGGAATTTCTAAATGACCTTGAATATTTCCGCTAAGCCCAGGGTATGCTTGATAAACAAATTCTTTACTCTGAAATTTATTAAAAGAAGCTACAACCTGCCCTAAACGGTCATTATTTATGTATAGTTCTACAGGAATATTTCGTTTATCCTTGGTTCCATCATTTTTAACTTCCGTTTCAATCTTTAACAAAGAATTAGGGAGTCGAATCTGACTGAGTATATTTATTCCTCTTAGAGATAAATTGTTAGATAATTCTTTTTGTCCAATTAAATAAAATCTCCATCCGGTTTCTTCAGTATCTGAAAGAAAATTTGATATGGGTGAGTAATCTTTCATATCTCTATATATCTGTTTAGAGAAATCACTGATAATAAAACATTCCTTATTTGGTTCAAAAGCATCTTGACTGTACAAAACTGAATCTACTTTTAAAAATAGATGATCCTCACTTGAGTGATAATTAACCTTTTCCAATGAAGTTTCCAATGATTGATCCCTAGGGTTACCCTTATAAATTTGTTTTAATGGGTTAGTTTGGTAACAATAAAATGATGTTGACTCATCATAAATGTCTGCTATATCCAAAACTAGGGATTTTGCGGTTTTTAACAATGAGGTGCCATCTACTTTCATTGTCATACTAGCAGAATTATCCAAAAAAATAACTACTCTTGATTCTTTTTCACTAGTAATCCAAGATGGAATAAATCCTTTAATTACTGGACGAGACAGCATCATAATTAAACAAATAATAATCAGCATCCTCAGTATGACAAGCAACCACTGGCGAATTTTCAAACGTCTAATGGTTTCATATTCTAATTCACGAATAAATCTCAAAGAACTGAAATCCATTTCTTTGGTTTGACGTAAACTATATAAATGAATGATAATAGGAATTACAGCTGCGAATAATCCCCATAACATAGTAGGTGCAAGGAACATCATAGTCCTAAGCTCCTAATATATGTCATAACTGAGCCAGAAATGACGGGAATAACTAAATTATCATCAAAAGGTAAGGGACATAATTCAACCAAACTTGCTGAAAACGATCCAATAATTTTATTTAACCAAGTTATCGAGGGGAAAAATGGTGAAACTAAGATACAGGCAATTAATCCTCCAACAAACCCTTCCAGTGATTTACTTCCGATCTTTATTTTTCCATATTTTTGTCCTACTAAAGCAGCTACCGTATCGCCAATACTCATAAAGAGAAGGGATAACACAGCAATATCTCTATTGAAAAGAAAAACAGTTATCGTACTGCCAGCTAACACCCAGGTAGCTCCAGTTAATTTTCCATCCAACTCATGTTTTCTTAACATAGAATTGAAAAACATATGAAAATATTTTTTAATCCAATTAATTCTAAAACGGAAGAAGTCAATAGAAATAAAAACGATTGAAATAAACAATAAAATCCAAAACATCGTCATTCTATCTTCTATAAAAAAATAATAACTCAATGGAATTACAGAATTACCCAAATGAATAATCTTTCGTTTTATCTCCTCCCTTTTCAGAGTCAACTATCTATCCATCATTTGTTTAAAAATATCCTGCAAATTATCTACACTGACTGTGATATCCACTGGAGAAGGACGTTCCAAAACAGTCCCAGGTATAATTGATTGATCCAAAACTGT
>CAXRJK010000070.1:0-2088 GCA_964230865.1 Winogradskyella sp. | reverse complement strand
AACATAGCAGACAACCTAGTAAACACCAGCATGTATCCTGGAACTACTATATGGAGTTGGTCTGCAAGCTCTAAGAAAGGAATCACAGTTTATCTCCTCTTTATTAGGGAGACCTAAATGGAATTTGATACATTACTTCTTGGGTGAACTGTATCAGTACTTCTAAAAACCATGGAGTTAAAATAAGTAAAACAATTCCAACTACAGCCATCTTAGGTATAAAGGTTAAGGTCATCTCATGAATAGACGTTACTGCTTGAAAAATACCTACTGCTAATCCTACCAAAAGAGTCGTTCCCAAAATAGGTGAAGCAATATATAAAACTGTAATGAGAGTTTCTCTACTGATATAAGTCACAAAATCTGGGGTCATTAAGCAAATCCTTTCACCAGTGATTCCACTACCAAGTACCAACCATCAACTAAAACAAATAATAAGAGCTTGAACGGGAGAGAAATCATTATGGGTGGGAGCATCATCATTCCCATGGACAACAATACACTAGAAACAACCATATCAATAGCTAACATGGGTAGATATAGCAAAAATCCAATTTGAAAGGCTGTTTTTAATTCACTTATAATAAATGCAGGGATAAGAGTAAATATTGATAATTCTTCTAAAGAAGCAGGCTTATCAAGCTGTCTCAGCTGAATAAAAAGCGCTATATCCCTTTCCCTTGTCTGATCTAGCATGAATGTTTTTATAGGGTTTGTAGCTTTTTCCAATGCCTCTTCCTGAGTTATTTCTTCCTTTAGATAAGGCTGTAGTGCTGTATCATTAATTTCAGTTATAACTGGTTTCATAATGAAGACCGAAATAAATAGAGCCAAACCAATAAGAATTTGGTTAGAAGGAACAGTTTGTGTAGCTAGTGCAGATCTTAAAAAATGAAATACCACCACTAATCTTGTAAAAGAAGTCATCATAATCAAAATGGAGGGAGCAAGAGATAAAATGGTAATCAGAAAAACAATTTGCATGGTCAATACAAAGTCCGCTGGACCTGATGCTTCTTCGACTCCCATAGTAATTTTGGGAAGCAATGACTGCCCCCATGAAAGTACTGGAGCCGTGAATAACAGTATATAGAGAGTTATTTTTTTTAAAAATGAATATTTCATGGTATGCGATATATCAATTTTTTTTATAGATATTAAGAATCTGAGATAATATTTGAATCAGATTGACCCTTGCTTTGTTTTCCATCTGAAAATTCTTTTACCAAATTGATGGATTGATCCGTTACTCCCATGAGTAATTTTTGTCCTTCAATTCGTACCATAATCAAATATTGTTTAGGGCTAATATGTTGTTTACCTAACACTTCCATAGAAAAATGATTTACACTTTGAACTAATTTTGATTTATACCATTTGAATCCCATTAAAATAAAAAATATAATTAAACCGGTTATACCTAAGGTCCTCAAAAAATAATTAGAATAGTTAGACTTAAACGGAAGTTGACCCTCATTATTTCCTGGATTAATTTGTGCTAAATCACTGGAGCTGCCATCATCCGGGAATATAAGAAACAATGTGAAAATTAGAAATAGTCCAACTGCAATCGCAGCTAGATACCTAACGTATGATTTCCCCTGATGACGTTCAAAGAATCGTTGGAGGGTAATCATCCCAAACTTTTTATTCTTTCTTTTGGAGAAGCAAGTTTTGTTATACGAATACCGAATTTATCATCTACAACAACCACTTCCCCTTCAGCTAGCTTTCGGTTATTTACATAAATTGTCAGTGGTTCTCCTGCGCCTTTATCTAACTCAATCAGAGATCCTTTGCCCAGTTTAAGCACATCTTGGATCCTCATAGACTTTCGGCCCAACTCCACCAGGACCTCCAATTCGACATCCATAAGCATATTTATATTTCTAGGTGAGCCTGCATCACCGTTCTCAGATGTGAAACTTTCAAACTCTGCTTGAGAGACATCAACAAAATCTCCGTTATTGACTATTTTATTCCATGAGAATTGATTCAATGATATTTTTTCTTTTCCTAAAGTCAGGTTATGTGATATGGATATTCCGTTTTCAATAGGAAGGTCTTTTGAAAAATTTTCTCCAGAGT
>CAXRJK010000069.1:0-16611 GCA_964230865.1 Winogradskyella sp. | reverse complement strand
CTCCATTATAAATTCTTAAGTTAACTCTAACATCACTAGCCTCTGCCCATTTATCTCCTAATTCAACTAACTTATAATACCATTCCGAACCATCGGGAGCCAAAGTAGCTAACTTAATTACAGTTTTTTTTGCATATAATGGATGAATCAAACAATAAATTAAAAGCAATAAAATTATTTTTTTCATACTCATAACGTATATGTTTTATTAATAAAATAATTCATCTATTCTTGATAATAACCATTTTGCGCGAATTTGAGATATGTGGTTCTCGAGATTTAATTCATCATTTCCTGTATCAGAAATTACAAGTGCTTGATTCAGTAAATAAACAAATTCCTCTCTATCCTGAGATTTTACCGATACAGATTCTGCATAGGTCACATAAGGAGCTGCAGAGGTTCCATCTGAATATTTTATCGCTTCATCAAAATAATTTTTAACATCTTTCTTTTTTTTATCTGTTAATGGATATTCTGACATTGTGTAGGAAATTAGCGCGGTGTAAATAGTTCCATTATCCCATGAGGGATCTATCTCTAATGCTTGATTTAGTAAAAGGCCAATCTGAGGAAATAGGACAATTGTCTCTGGAGCACCCTTGCTTGATTTTATTAATCCCCCGATGGAAGCAGCTGTCCAGTATAAATTGGCAATATGTTCGGGATTAAAAATAAAATTATTATTCTTTGGATTTAACAACCATTTATCTATTCCTGGATAAAAAATCTTCAGATTATTTTTACCATATTCAACTGCTTTTATAAATGATTTGTTAGCATTATTATACAACATTTTAGATAGAGAAACGTTTTTATATAAACATCTCTCTGCTTCTTCCAACTGAAAAGCATATCCATATTGTGTTAAAAGTTTTTGCGCCTGAAATAAATGTTCTGGATTGGTAGGGTTGTTCTCTGCTTTCTTTAGCGCTTTTTTTACTTTTATTAAATAATATTTTTTACTAAGCTGGGGATGATTAGAAAAAATATAAGTTGATGAACATCCATTTAAAAAAAATAAAACTAGTATCCCAAAAACAAGAATATTTATCTTTTTCAAATGAAAATATTTAGTTTATGATTAGGTGGTAAATAAATCCTCATAGAGAGGGTAATCACTACACAACTCTTTAACTTGATTTTTAATATATTTTATTTTTTTTTCATTTTCATAATTTAAAATAATAGAGTCAATCATTTCTGCAATAATTTCCATTTGAGTCTCCTTCATACCTCGTGTTGTAACTGCAGACGTACCTATTCTTATTCCACTGGTAATAAAGGGACTTTTTTTATCAAATGGGACCATATTTTTATTCACAGTGATTCCAGCTTTTTCCAAGCACTTTTCAGCACTTTTACCTGTTATATTCTTATTTGTTAGGTCAATCAATATCACATGAGTATCCGTACCACCTGATACAATCTTATAGCCTTTACTTTTAAGTATCAAGGCAAGTGTTTTTGAATTTGCAACAATTTGTTTTGCATATACTTTGAATGAAGGACGTAAAGCTTCAGCAAACGCAACTGCTTTAGCTGAGATAATATGCATTAGCGGTCCGCCCTGAATCCCTGGCATGACCATTGAATCAATCAGCTCAGATATATTTTTAACACGCCCTGATTTTGGTGCAATTTTGTTCCATGGATTTATTCTATCCTTTCCCATCATTATCATTCCACCTCTAGGTCCGCGAAGAGTTTTATGAGTTGTCGTTGTTATGACATCACAAAAAGATATAGGAGAAGGGTGCACACCAGACGCAATAAGCCCTGCTGGGTGGGCAATATCCGCCATAAGAAAGGCTCCCGTTTTATCTGCTATTTCTCTAAACTTATCAAATTCAATAAAGCGTGGATAAGCACTTCCACCGCAGATAATCAATTTGGGTTTATGTTCTTGTGCTAATTTCATTACCTCTTTAAAATCTACTCTTCCTGTTTCTTCCAGAACGTGATAGGAAACAAAATTATATAGCTGACCGGAAAAGTTTACTGGGCTACCATGTGTCAAATGGCCTCCATGAGATAAATCCAAGCCTAGGACAGTATCGCCTGGATTTAGAAAAGTCATAAGGACAGCCATATTTGCCTGAGAACCTGAGTGAGGCTGAACGTTAACATAATCAGCTCCAAAAAGAGTTTTAGCACGTTCTCGGGCTAAATTTTCAGCTTCATCCACATGTTCACACCCGCCGTAATACCTTTTCCCTGGGTATCCCTCTGCATATTTATTGGTCATAATTCCTCCAGCTGCTTCCATAACAGCAGGGCTGGTAAAATTTTCGGATGCAATTAATTCAAGCGTATCCCTTTCTCTAACATACTCCTTATGAAGTATTTCAAATATGGTGAAATCTGAGTTTTGCAAAAATGTCAACTTACCATCCGGGAGCTTTTGTTAGCTTATCTTTTACCCAGTTATAACAGGAAGAAGCGGGTTTTACAAATCCCCGTCTTTTTGATTCGGGGTCCAACATAAACCAGTTTGCTTTACCAAAAAGCACTTCATTTTCTTGCATCCATTTCATTGACCCTAAATCCCTTCTATATCCTTTTCCTCCTGCTTTTTCAAATTCATTGAATGCTAAAGAAGCAACAATTCTATCATCCAAACTGATTATTTCACTGCGACAGGATTGAAATCCTTTATAAAATACCTTTCCTATTTGACTTATAGCCTCCCCTGAAGAACGCGATACTTTTTCTGCCTTTTTTGCCCATTTTATAGCCTGTTCAAAATTTTCCAACTCAATATTAATATCTGATATTTTGATAGTGGTCTTTATATCTCTTGGATCCAATAAATATAGCTCTTCATATGACTCAGATGCTTTCTCTAAATCATCATCCTCATAATACAGCTCAGCAATTTTTCGATATGCAATTTTATTTTGACCATCAATACGAATAACTTTTTTCAAAATTTGAATTGCTTCTGAGCTACGGTTATCCTTAACAAGCCTGTCTGCATAATCAAGCCCATAGGAGGTATTATCTGGATTGTTTTCAAAACGCTCTTTAATAAATTCTAGTGGATCTTCACCACTTTTCTCTAACGCTAACGCTAGCTCTCCTTGGGCAATCTCATTGTTAGGGTCAATTTTCAATAATCGTTTTAAGATGAAAACCTGATCAGTGAATTGTTCAATTTCCCCATAAGCATTGGATAGCTCCATCATAAGTTTTGTATCATTTTCCGTCATATCAACTATGCGTTCCATTTCATTGATATAAGAATCCATTTTTTTTTGCTTTTTATATGAATATGCTAAACGCTTTCTTAGGTTTATATTATCTGGTAGTTTTTGAAGCCCTTTTAAAATTATTTTTTCAGCTTCACTAAATTGGCCCATATATTCATGACCAATTGCATAATATTGATAAATCTCTTCGGGAGGTGCAAGAACTGGGTCGTACTCATCACAGCCAAGCTCAATAATTTGTGAATACATTTCCACTGTTTGATTCCAATTGCGATTTCTATAATATTCCGCTGCGCTACTCATAAATCTGGGGCATTTAACCCTTCTTAAGGAATCAAGCTTTGCCTTTTCCTGAGCTAAACTATCTTCTGAGTCAGGTGAAGGTGGAACACACATTGTAATAAAAAAAATGAAAAAAGTCATTGTAAAAACTAACCATCCATTCATCGTATTTCTCATTTATCTATTTCTCCTTTTTACAAACCAAATATCTCCAATCGTGAGTCCTATTTGTATAGAATTCACAGATTCATTAATTAAATAACCGCCATTTAATTTTGTATATACATAAGCAATATCAATTTGATTTCCATATTTTCCGAAAGGTAATCCCAATCCAAAGGAGATTTCTATTTGATCAACTAATCTGAAATTATTTTGAAATTCTAATTGTGATATTGAGTATCCGGTTCTCCAATTAAATTTATCTAATACATTTTGCGGAAATTCTTTTGAATATTTTATCAACCCCTGAGCAAAAGAGAATTTGGTACTAATTGCATCTCCAAAATCAAACAGCTCACTATCAATAGTCTGATTATTTTTCCAAAGGCCCAACTCATTAAAATAGTATAAATCTGCCTTTGTCTTCAATCTAAAACCTAGATTTATATCTATAGGTTTAAAAAAGTTTTTATAGTGAGTAGATGTGGGGGGTTGAGACCTATCAATTCCAGGAAAATCTATGAGAGAGATATCATGTATACCATTGTTATTTATATCAATAAACGGCTGATAAGCTAATACTTCCGCTGTAAAATTTCTAAAGGTGAATCCTAGATTTAAAAATAAATTTAATTTATAGGATGAAAAAATAAATTCATTGGAGGACAAAAATAGTTTTGATTCAATTCCGTTTATTTTCTTTCTCTGATTGATAATAAAAGTTTCATTATCAGTTTTTATAGATTTTTTTGATCTTATTGAACCAAACAATATATCAAATGCCCAACCTCCTTTTCCAAAATATTTCAGGGGAAAACCAAGTGCAAATCTTAGTGAAGACAGCCCTCCTGAATAATACAAATCTTCAGTGCCCAAAAATTGATTTTCATTTTCACTAAAAAGGTGTTCTTCTCTATTATAGCTAATATTAAGATCAGTATAGGGGAAAAATCCAATTCCAAACGCATATTTCTCTTTGAAGGGAACTATGAAGGCAATCCAGTTTAAATTTGAATGTTGATTTTCAATATTTTCACTATGTATATACCGTGATATACCGTTTAGCGTACTCGAGATAAGAGTGTATCTTGAAGATGCCCAGGTAGAAGGATTCATTATTGATATATCATTTCTATATCCAGGCATCAAGCCAGATGAAGACAATCCGGCAGAAGCTACATCTTTGTATGTTCCTGGGTTACCCATTCCCAGGCTGTTTAACATACTTTGTGGGTATGCTAACGAAAACAAAAAAAAGAATAAAATGAATACTTTAAATACCCGAAACATATTCAATAGTTATTTCGGAAAAACCAGAATCAGGATCTTCAATGGAAAATTTACTAAATGGATCATTATTCACACTACTTTTAAGGCTGATACCAAAATTATTAATTTCTCCGTTAATGACATATTGTAAAAACGACTGTATCCTAATTTTTAATTTTCCATCCTCATAGAAGATTGGCATATAAATTGTTTTGTCAACAGAGATATTCTCATTCCAATCTGTAAAATTCTCAATTTGATTTAGACTGTCTGTCAATGGATATGCCAAAATATTTATAGCAGGAGATGCTCCAATATTCATTGAATTTAAAATGATATAGGAATCTTCTCTTAAAACAAACTGAGCAGGTAATTCTGATAAGGAACTCAACTCAAATTTTAAAACAGATTCAAATATACTTCCTCCAACATAAAGAGAATCTTGAGAAAGATTATCAAAAACGGGTGTTTCAATTAAAGTTAAATCCTGTACAATTGGCAGTGAAAAAGATTCTGAAAAACTTGAATCACTACTATCCGTAATTGTATAAAACACAAACAATTGCGGTTTAAAATTTGACTCGCTGCTATAAATTTTTAAATTATCGCTTGTAGTTTGAGAGGTCATAAAACACTTGGAAGTATCCTCTGAAAATGATAATAACTCATGTATTAGAAGTGGATTGTTTATAACTAATTCTATAGATAAGATGTTACTCATAGTATCAATTGGATTTAAATTAAAATTACCCAATTCTAAGATATTAAGATTTGAAAAGGTGAAGTTATCATAATAAGTATCATTCTCACTAAAAATTGAATCAATATTATTATTGTTCAGATAGTGTAGATTAATATCAGGAGTAAAACTAAGTAGTGTATCTACTAAGAACATAGTCAACCGTATACTATCTACAGTGTCAGGATTTGCAATAATATCTGGATATGCACTTTGAGCGTAATATGCTGTAAAATCCAACAAATTATTCTCACAGTTATAATTATTTTTTATCCCAGAATATAAATAGCTATGGTCCCCTATTTTTGGACTAGTTTTATAAGAAAAACCAGTGATACTGCCATTTATTAACATTGATTGAAACTCAAAATTTCCATCAATATTTGAGCTATTTATAGGTTGATTTTTATCTGAACATGATATAAATATGGCTGAGATTACTATCCCAAAAACAGTGCATTTTATAAAAGTATAAATCATATATTAAACCTAAAGTATACAATAGTATTATGAAGTTATTACTTCATTAAGCTGGTCAGAAATAGTAAAATAGTCTGGTGATTCTATATCATCCAAATCAATAACCGATATTTTACTTTTATGTTTTTTAGCACTTTTAAGTTTCATAATATTTTTAACAAGTGAGGAATTTGGAGAGTTAAAAACAATGACTTTATCTGCAAAATGAATAGCAGGGTCATGCGAATTAACAATATCATTATCTAAATATTTTGGCAGTTCAAGTCCAATAGAATTATAGGTTTTTCTTTTAAATTCACAAAATTTATCCATTGAATCAATAACATATACCATTTTTATTTTTTTGTAGTTAATATTTTTGGATACAATATCTTTATACTTTTGATGATATAACATTGGTACTATACTTGATTGCCATCCATGACACATATACATATCAGGTTTCCAAAACAGATGGGGTAATATCGCGAGTCCTGAACAGGAGAAATAAGAATATCTTTCATCATTATCTGAAAGAATTCTACCATTTTTAGCTTTGTATAATAAATTAGAGAGAGGTTTAAACCATTTAGTATGTTCTAAAAAATATACCTGAACACGTGTCTTTGGGATAAAAGCACTTTTAGCCGATGTCCACTGATCGTTACCTTGGAATTCAAATGGTATTTCTCTTAATCTAATTACTTCTCTAAGTATATACTTCCTTTCACTAATATAGCCATATTTAGGAATCATTGTACGCAAATCATGTCCTTTACCTTGAAGCAATAAGGATACTTTTGCAGAATAGTTTCCCAAAAACGAAGGTAAAGTAAATGGTGTAATTTCAGTTGTTAAAAAGAAAAGTTTCATAATTATTCCAGAGTTATTTTCATTAAGGATTCTTGTACTAATTCTTGTACTATAATTGTGTATTCACTCTCAGGATATACAGAAAGAAATTTTTCAAAGTGATGCTTTGCTTTTTCCTTATTCTCCATAGCAATATAAGACATTCCAATCTTTAACTGAGCATCATCATCTTTATCAGTGTCTAAATATGACTTTACTTTTTCAAATTCAGATATAGCCATTTCAAAGTCCATTCTTGAATAATAACATTCCCCAAGCCAATATTGGCTATTATCTGCTAAAGGATTTAGTGGATCATCAACTACGAGCAATGAGAACCCCAAAGCAGCTAATTCAAAATCACCATTTTGATAATACTGCAAACTTTCGTTATACTTTTGTTTAAACATATCAGGAGTTAATTTTTTCAAAGGTTTTTTCTTTTCCTTTTGAGTACCTAAAGATGACAATTCTTTATACGTGTTTGATAATGTAAGTATATTGTTCTCTATGTAATTTGTTTTATCTTCCAAAAGATTTATTCTCACATTCAAATTATTAACCACATTTACAATATTATCATATAAAGAATCTAATTGCACCTGAGATAGTGTATTCCCCTTCAGCACATTTTTTGAAGATGAAATCAATGAACTGTTTTGATTATCTAGCGAATCAATTTGTACCGCTATTTGATCAAGTTTAGCATTTAATCGCTTAAGTTCTTTTTCAACATTAGTTTGGGACAAAGCTTGCCCTATAAAAAAGGAAAAACCAACAATGTTTAGAATAAATAGAAACGAATTTGACAAAGTATAGTAAAAGAGATGAATACTAGCTGTGAATTTACTTCCCAATAAAGATTTAATCAAATGTATTCCTACCCATATTCACTATCAATCCAAGCATCATAAAACAAGAAAGTAAAAATGAACCACCTGCCGAAATAAATGGGAGAGGAAGTCCCTTTACCGGGGTCAAGCCTACTGCCATAGCTGAATTAACAAAAAAATGAGAAAATAATATTGTACCAATTCCAATTAATACTAAACTTGAAAATCGGTCATTAGATTCATATGCTAACTGCACAATCCCATATATTAAAAATGCAAATAAGGTAAATAAAATCATTAAAAATCCAAACCCTAATTCCTCCCCTAAAACTGAAATTATAAAATCAGATTCCTGCACAGGTAAAAACTTGAGGTGAGTCTGAGTACCCTGTCCCCATCCTTTTCCCCAAAATCCGCCTGCTCCAATGGCTGTTTGACTTTGTATCACCTGGTAAGCAGAACCAAGTGGGTCTAGTTCGGGGTTAAGCATTGTAATTATTCTCTTTTGTTGATATGTGTTAAGCAAACTCCATAACCAAGGAGATAATAGTCCAAGAAATAAAAAAGAAAAATAAGATATTACACCACTAAGTAAATTTGGTTGTGAGAGATAAAAAATAACTAACATAAGAATTCCCCAAACAGTGAAAGATAAAGGGTGAAATGCAGTCAATATGCTAATTAGAGGAGCTATCAAAAGGAAAATGAAATAAGGTCTCACACCTGACCAATATATCATTGGTATTAGCGGAGATAAAATAATAATTGCAGAACCTAGATCCGGTTGTTTAAGTACAATAGTTGCTGGAATTAGCGCTAATAAAATGGGAACTATAAGGGTAACCATCTTTTTTATATTCAAATTATTATCTGATAGATATCGAGCTAATACTATAACAACAACCCACTTAGCATATTCTGATGGCTGTATCCCTATAAATCCAAAATCCAACCATCTATATGTGCCTGCAATCGTTTTACCTATATACGGTATTGAGATACTCAAAATACTAAATCCATAAATCAAATATGCAGATTTGTGATAAAATGATTTAGGCAAATAAAATATTAAAATAAATAAAATAATACCAGGTATAAAAAAAATACTCTGTTTAATAAATGGGCTAGTTTTATGCAAATATCCCTGATGAACAGCAATACTAGAAAGTCCAATTAATCCAATTATAAATAATAATAGAGATATTCCAATTAATATTAAATTTGTTTCTTGAAATTTTTTAATTAATCGCATGACTAAATTGCGTTTGAGTTTTTTCTGAGAAATAAATCTCAAAAGCTTGTCTCGCTATTGGTGCTGAGACTTCACCACCATGTCCCCCGTTTTCAATAAGAACAACAACTGAAAGAATTTCCTCCTTATACTTTCCAAAACCAAAAAACCAGGCATGCGGTTCACCATGAGGATTTTGAGCCGTCCCTGTTTTTCCTGATACATATAGTCCTCTTAGATGAGGATCAGCCAATTTGCCCGTTCCCTTTGAATGAGAAATGGTTGACCGAATAAACTTTTGAATTAATCTCCAGGTTTTATCTGAATAATTTTCAGAAAATAATAACTCAGAAGTGTTACCTAGACGAAAATGTAATTTATTTGTTTTTCCATTTGTCGCAACGATGTTTGCAAACTGAAGAAGTTGAATTGGAGTTACCAATATTTCACCTTGACCCAGGGCTAAATTTAACATAGCTCCCTTTGACCAACCCCATTTTCCATATTTATTATTTAAATATTGTCGGTCAGGAATTAATCCAGTTTTTTCTTCAGGTAAATCTATTTTAGTTTTATAACCAAAACCAAAGTTTCTACATGTTTCACTCCATTTTTCTAGAGTTAGTGACTGTACCGCTTGATAAAAATATATATTACAGGATTGAGCTACAGCATTTTCCATATTTACCGTTCCATGCCCTCCTTCCTTCCAGCAGTTAAATATTCTGTCTCCAAAACTATATGCACCACTACAATTTGTTTCCCACGATGAATAAATTTTATTTTCCTCTAAAAGTGGAAAAAGGGTTACCAGCTTAAATATCGATCCAGGGGGATATAACCCAGAAGTATTTCTATCTAATAATGGAGTATCTGAATCAGCAATAATATTCTCCCAATCTTTTTGCGTAGTTCCACCAGATAATTGTTTAGTTGATAAATCAGGTGAACTTACATAGGATAAGATTTCTCCAGTATTCGCATTAGAGATTAAGATAGAGCCCCTATAAGCTATCATTAATTGTTCCATAGATTTTTGCAATTTTGAATAAATAGATAACTTTAGATTGTTGCCCGGGACTGGCTGTACAGTTTTATCTGATAAATGTTCGACAATTTCGCCTATGGCATTTACTTCAAAAAAGTCTATACCTTTTTCTCCAATTAATAAATCTTCATAGTATTTTTCAACACCACTCCAACCTATAATGTCACCTAAATTGTAAGATTGCGAATTTTTAAATTGTTTTATTTTTTTTTGGTTTATTTCCCCAACATAACCTAAAAAATGTATTCCATTTAAGTAATCAGTATAAAATCTTTTTGGTAGTTTTCCATAATATGTTCCACCTAAACTTGTTTTATTTTCTTCCAATAAACTCAACTGTAAAAAGCTGAGGTTTTTGGCCAATCTAACTGGTAGAAATTTATTTCTATAATAATTGGAGTAATTTTTCTCCATAATCTCAGTTGGAATTCCCATTATATCAGATATTAAACCAATCTTTTTTTCTTTATCATTAAACTCTACAGGAATCGCTGAGAGCACAAATGTAGGATAATTATCAACCAATATATTATCATGTCGATCTAATATAAGTCCCCGAGGAGCTGGTAAAGATATAGCACGTATTCGATTCCCCTCCGCCTTTTTATAATAAATATCATGTTTAAGAATTTGGATTTGAAAATACCTAGCAATTAAAATAAAAAATAAAAACAGTAAAACCCCTCTTATTACTCTCACTTGACCAAGGTGAATAATATTTTCGGCTTTTAACATCTAATTATTTTGGTAAAGCGGGTTTAGGATTTGCAGAATCAATACAAAACCTAAAGTGTAAAATGTGGTTAACAACCATAAGGATATATAATGAAATGGATATTCAAAAACAGTTTCTTGATAACGTATGAATGTATTACACAGAAAATGAAAAAATATTATAGATAACCATGTAGCATGAAATTGGATTTGAGAACTGAAATGCCTGTACTGATATAGAGTACCAAGTATATAAGCTGTTATTGAATATGTAAGTGGCGACAAACCAAAAAAGCTACTCACTCCAAGTAAATCTGCAATAAGACCTAAGCTAAATCCATATAATATTCCCTCAAAAGGTCCTAACCTAATACTTACATATATGATAAATATCAGAATAAAATCGGGGCGAACTCCATCCAAGGATAAAAAATCAGATAGAATGGTTTGTAAGAGCAATACAATACAACCTACAGCAATGAGTTTATTTTGTTTCATGCATATCCTCAATTACCACAAAAACATCTAAAAGAGACTCTATATCTTCTTGTATTTGGACCATAACTATTTTATCAAAACTACCCATTTGGTCAACTATTCCTATTACTGATCCAATTGGTAAATTCTTGGGATAAATGTTGCTAAATCCTGAGGTAACTACACTATCGCCCACATTTATTATCGCATTTTTTTGAACTTCCATTACTTTACACTTATTATTTCCATACCATCTTAAGATTCCTGTACTTCCAGATGGCAAAAATCTCACACTTATTCTAAAATTTATATCGTTAACGAGTTGTACTATAGAAGATGATTCTCCCGAAATTAACACTTTTCCAATCACTCCCTTAGGCGTTAAAACGGGGTCATTACTTTGTACACCAGTTTTTTTTCCTACATCAATTGTAAGGGAGTTTACGTTTGATAATATTCCTTTATTTATTACCTTGGATGGTAAAAGAGTTAATTGATTTTCTCTTTGGAAGGAGAGCAAACTCTCTAATCTCTGATTCTCATCTTCTAGAAACTGCATTGAAGAAACCTGAAGAGACAATCTAATTACCTGCTCTCTTAATAATGCGTTTTCTGCATCTAATGTATAAGAATATTTAATCCATGTTACAGGCTTGTAAAGAGTAGAGAATATATCAATTACTCTTGATCGAAATAATTTGATATTTTTTGAGGAAGTATCTGAAAATAAAAGTAAAAAAGAAATTAACGTACAAAAGACAAATAAAAAGTGGTGTTTTTTCTCTACAAATAATAAAAGTAGTTTTCTCATAGAGTTACATTAGAACATCTTTATATTTCCTCACGTTTTCTAAAACCATGCCCGTTCCTTTTACTACTGATAAAAGAGGATCTTCAGAAACATTTACTGGAATATTTGTTCTTTCTCGTATTATTTGGTCTAAACCATTGAGCAAACTGCCACCTCCAGTTAGAATAATTCCCCGGTCTAAAATATCAGATGCTAATTCAGGAGGTGTTTTTTCCAGGGCATGTTTAACAGACTCCACAATATTATTAACCGGGTCTTTAAGTGCATGACGAATTTCATCCGAAGATACTTCAATCGTTTTAGGAATCCCATTTACTAAATCTCTTCCTTTAACTGAGATTGTCTCTGGTTTCATTCGCATGGCAGATCCTACTGTCTTTTTAATTGATTCACTGGTGGGTAATCCAATTTCTAATTTATGTTCGTTACGAAACCAATGTACAATTGCTTCATCCATTTCATCTCCTGCTATTCGAATGGATTCCTTTGTAGCTACACCATTAAGAGAAATAACAGCTATCTCTGTAGTTCCTCCTCCCACATCTACAATGATATTACCTATCGGCTTACTAATATCTAACCCAATCCCAATCGCAGCTGCAACAGGCTCTTCAATAAGAAAAACTTCTCTTGCATTGGCTCTCTCACCTGAATCTTTTACAGCTCTTCTCTCTACGGATGTTACACCACTAGGAACGCAAATAACCATTCTCACTCTTGCAATCCTATTTAAATTAACCTTACGAATGAATCCCTGTATCATACCGTCAGTCATATTAAAGTCAGCTATAACACCATCCCTCAATGGTCTAACAGTTTCAATATTACGGTGAGTTTTACCTACCATTGCTTTTGCATCATTACCAACAGCAAAAATTTCTTCATCATGAACTGAGCGTGCTACTATGGAAGGTTCATTAATTATTACTCCCTTACCTTTGAGCCAAATCAAGGTGTTGGCCGTACCCAGATCTATTGCAAGATCACCAGATAACCAGTTAAACGGTTTCGTTAATGTGGAAAGTATTCCCAAATAAGATAAATTAAGTCAGTTAATTAATGTTGAAATTACGATAATCTAAGTTTATTATTTTCGTTTATTCACGTATATTTTGATTTTAATTATTCCCCCTTTTTTGAGTACATAAGTTTCTATATTTAGAAGGAATTATATATATATTTTTGGCCTAACTTTTATCAGGGGACACTCAAAAAATGAGGGGATTCTAACTGATAATCTCCAAATCCATTAACATCCACAAATTTGAACGATTTATTTATGGAAAAATAGTACCAATTCTCAAATGCCTTTTGACTAGAGTAGTCTGAGTATCTTTTTACTTCATCTGGATATCCAAATAAGATGTAGATCATTCCCATATCTGTTTTCCAACCATCCTGGAAACCGCTAAAATGTTCTTTAGTGTATGCTATTCTCTTATAGTACTCATCCATTAATTCATTTTGTAGAGTTTCTGTAGTAGGATCACGTGAATCCCAAAAAGATTTAAATAATTGGTCTTTTTCAGCTTTTTTAGCATTTTTAAGAATTTCTTTCTCGTCTGATGTTAAAATATACTTCATTTGACTGAGAGCTTCATTTATATCTGTTATCATATTTGAAATACCTGGCTTCAAAATAACTAACTCTACTAGCCGCTCATCATTTATTTCTCTATCATTAATAGACACAGAAAATGAGTAGGATATATCAGAAAAAATAGAAATTGGAAGCTTTACATATTTTTGGATATATCTATTTTCTATAGGAAGATAATCATTGGCGATGACTTTCTCGTCATCTATTTTACTAGCTATCTTCCAATAGAGCTCGCAATCTGATGAGGAGCACATTCCTGAAATAAAAATATGCACTGAATCTTTACCTGAAGATAAATAATAATTCCAACTAGGAATAAGGCCAGATCTAAATCCCCATTCCCCTTCTTTTTCAAGTAATACAATGGGTTTAAGTACGTACGAATTATTCGTCTTACTTTTTTTTATTTCCTTTTTTACCTTAAAAAACTCTCTACTTTCTAAATCTAGAACAGTTGCTATTATATCATATTTATCCGTAGGGAGGAGTTTTTCTGAATAGAGTGTAACCTTCTCTTGCTTTCTAATAGTTTCTACATAATTTTGTGCTCTAATTGAATCTGACCAGGTAAAATTATGAACTAATTCATTATTTTTGTTTATTACAGCAATCTGAGCTTCATATCCAGAAACAAAGCCACCCTCTCTTTTAACAAACTGAAGGGATTTATATGGTATTTCAAGATAAATTTTAACACTTATTTGTTCTTTAGCTTTTGCAACAACAAGAACCGTATTTAGACGTATTTTATTAATATTGTTTTTACCAAATAAAATAATCGGCAACAATAATAAAATAAATATAGTGAGACTACTTTTAAAAAATCTTCGTTTAAATTGCATTTTATTCATTTTTCCATAAATAACGTATTAATCCTTGTGAAGACCCGATCCATAACTGGTCATCTTCTAAATATAATTCACTGATTTGACCAATTATAGGATAAGAATATTCATCGATAAAAAGGTGTTTAAAATCAAACTTTAATAAACTAAAGTTTGTTCCAAAGAATCCATAATTATCATTGAATGCCATTGATGTAACTCTATGTTGGCGAATTGAATGGGAGCGAAAAAGCATATTCCAATAACCTGTTAAGATATTATAAGAAACTATTCCCTGTTTAGTTGCAATATAAACTATGTTTTTATATCCTTCTATTTCCCAAAAATCAGAAAATTGATTTTCTTCTCCATTTAAAATAGAAAAATTACCAAATTTGCGGAAATCATAAATGGACTCACTCACTTCATCATATATAAATAGTCCAAACTCACTCCCTATCCATATTTTATTTTCAATATACTCTATATCGTATATAGACTCATTTTTAAAAATAGATTCAAAACTTGTACCTTCAACTGAGCTAATTAATTCAGAACGTTTACTCACTGGATTTACCCTGGAAATACCATAATTAGAGCCTATCCAAACATAGCTAGAATCCCAAACCATTGTTGTAATACTTCCCTTTAAATTAATTTTGGATTCATCTAAAATTCTCCAGTAGTCTCTATTTGTATTATAAATTAGTATCCCTAGCTGTCCTCCAAACCATATTTCATCATTAAGAGACAATAGAGAATATATTTTTTGAGGAGGCATATTGATATTTACTTCGTATTCATAAAAATGATAATAATTTTGCTCTGGGTTAAAATAGGTTACCCCTAATGATGGATTAGAATTTCCCGCTATCCATATTCCAGATTCAGATAGGTTGAAAACGGACACATTTGTTTCAGCTAATCCATATGTGATGGGATAAAATGTTTCCATATGATAATCCCCTTTAAATATTGTTCCATCATTAATGCCCATCCATACATCACCATATCTAGATGAATAAAAAGTAGATATAGATTTTTTCCTTCCATTTGGATCAAACAAAACCCCACTATTATATATCCATCCTTCCATCATCATATAACTATCTATGGGGTGTTCTAGTTTAATATTTTTAATAATGGAAGAAGCACTCCAATTTATTATTTCATCACCTGGATGGGACATAACAGACAAAAAGAGTCCAGAATGCTGGTCTAACTTTATAAATGAATTATTTGATTGAATCCAGAGATATCTCTGAGAGGAGCCTATCTTTTTAATTGAGTTATTTATACCCATACCGACATCTCTTTTGTTCAGGTGAGTCCAACTACCTTCTCTCATATGCGAATAATCAAGACCTTTATCAGTAGCTACCCATAAAACTCCAGATTCAAAATCAAAATGTACAGACTGTATTTTATTTGATGATAACCCCTGAGCCAATGTTAAAGGAAAATCCATTTTATTCGCATAGATATGATATCTTAGTACCCCGCCGGTTTCTGTACCAAAATAAATATATGAGTATCCCTCGGAAATTGATGTAATTGCACCAGTTTTTGTGAAAATAGTCCAATCAAATGGGGCATATCTTGGTTCAAATTGTCCACATATAAAGTGGGATAAAGCAAAAAATAGAATAAAAATATTTCGAAACCATAACCTGCTCATTTAAATTATTTATCCAATAAATAATAGTTTATAGCTTATTTAGAAAAAGTCATTATTTAAACTTAAGAAATATAATAATTTGCTATTTTTGTTAAGTTATCCAGTGTTATAGGGACGACACCAACCTCTCCACAGACATAGCCTGCTGCATAATTCGCAAGAAGAGCAGACTCCTCAATCAATGCTCCTGATAAATCCGCTAACGCAAAGGTACTTATTGCTGTATCGCCTGCTCCAGAGACATCATGTACCTTAAGTGCCTTAGTTGGAATAGAATAGTGTTTATCCTTAGTAAAAAGAGTGCTTCCTTCAGCGCCCCGAGTCACTAATAAATTTTTAATTCTTATTTTTTCCCTGAGTTTATGACCTAATGATATAAACTCATTTTCGTTTTTCCATTTACCAACTATAGATTCAAAT
>CAXRJK010000068.1:0-11450 GCA_964230865.1 Winogradskyella sp. | reverse complement strand
ATTGGGTCTTTACTATTGGTTAATTTATTTTCTATCCTCCACATTATATCCCTTCCGAAGGTAGAAGCACTGATTAATCCAAATGAATCTAAAGTTGACATAATAGTTGAAAATATACCAACAAAAAATAATCCAGTAATTCCCGGGGGGAGTAATTTTAATGCTAACTCGGGATAGACTGATAGTGGATTCGGATTATCTAATAATGCTACACCATAAAGAGCAGATAATACTATAAGTATATCAAAAATAAACCAACAAAGAATAGAAATTAAAATTCCATTTCGAGCTGTTTTTTCCGAATTTGCAGCTAACGTTCTTTGATGAAAACCCGGGTCAACAAAGGTCCACATAGCAATGAAAAACCAGGCAATAATATATTGTATTGAATTTCCCCCAGTAAGCTCTAACATGTTTTCAGGCAATATTTTTAAATATTCAAATGGTGCTCCTAGTTTTAACCAGGCAGTTAAGACTAGCACAAAAAAACCACCAAACATAAAAATGAACTGTAATTTATCTGTACCTACCACAGCAGATAATCCACCTTTCCAGACATAAAATAAGCTTAGAAAAATAGAGAGTAAAAATCCCCAACCTAAAGGTATGTGAAAGATAAAATTAAATAAATATCCTAAGCTCAGTATGTAGGGTGCAGGAGAGGTTAATATAAAGATAAAAAAAGCACTGATAATACCAGACTCGCTACCATAAGTTGAACGAAAATGATCAGGAATTGAAAGGAGTTGATAGTTGCGAATTTTTGGAACTAAAAATATAGCAAAGAGCAAAGCAAACAGATAGTAGGGAAATCCAAAAATAAACCATGTTTGAATCCCATATTGAACTGTATTCTCTCCTACTCCTAAAATCCCGCCATACCAGGTAGTAACTAATGTAGCAATGAATCCTGGTAGGCTTAGTTTTCTTCCTGCTAAAATAAAATTCTCTGTATTCTCCGCTGAATTTTTAGATTTTAATATCCCGACACATATAGTAAAACCAATTAAGAATACGAATACAGCTGTATCTATCCAGTGCATGGGTCAAAAAATATCATGACTATGAAATACCAAAATTGGTTTGTTGGATTCAACTTGAAATTGGGATGCTAAAGATTTATTTGATATTGTACGACAGGATGGGTTTAATACTGAATTTAACAAAGGATATTTTAAAAATTGAGTTGAAACAACTGTCTGAGGAAAGATAGCAAAAATTGAAACTATGTGTCCCCGTTTTGATTCAAATGTTCTGGTACCATCATGGCAAGTGATAGTGAAGTGATTGGTTACCAATTTTAAATTCATTTTAGAGCTGTATTCTGAAAAGATAAAATAATTTGCTAGTGAGTGGTCTTCCCTTAATCCTGTAGAGCCAAGGATATTCAGGTCACTGACATAATTTTCTAATGCCCAGACAAGTGCTTTTTCAAAGTCTGTATTATTTTGATTTGGCTCATGGATTAAAGTTCCAGTAAATAAATTTTTGTCAATTTTCAGTGAATCTAAATCCCCAATGATTATCTGAGGTTCTATGCCGAATTGAATCAATGAGTTTGCGCTGCCATCTGTGCAGATTATAGTTTTAGCAGATTTTAAAATTTCCATTGGTGCTGGATGAGAAGGAAATTCTCCATTAACAAGTAATACAATAGGGGTCTGAAAATTATTTTTCATGAGTTATGATCGCAAAGAAATTAGTTGAATTATTCCCATAATATCATTAAAAAGGAATTGTATGATTAGAAAAATAAATTGTAATATGGAAACGATATAAACGATAGTCGTTTCTAGGTTATATAAATTACATGAGCCCTAAAGAATCATATATTTTAGAATCAGGATTTGAAGAGATAGCTGACATTGGTGTACGTTCATTTACTATTGATTCATTTTCGAAACGTATCGGGATGAGTAAAAAAACAATTTATACTTTATTTCCCACAAAAGAAAATTTAGTACGAGAAATCATACACTTTATGTTCAGGCGTATAAATTCTATTTTCAAAGATGTTATGAAACACGAGAAAAATCCAGCAGTTCAATTTATAAAAATTATGGAAACAATTGCCAAGTTTTCTGGTAGGACAAAGATTCACAGATTATCAGAGCTAAAAATCTGGTACCCAGATATATGGAAAGAATTAGAAATATTTCGGCTAAGCCAAATGGATAAATTTCTGGTCATTTTAAAAAATGCTAAGGAGCAAGGGCTCACTCGAGATGATATAAAAATGAAATCAGCTTCCATTGTGTATGTAAATATCATTAATGCAATATTTCAGCCTGAGTTTTTTTTAAAATATGACCTCCCAATCAAAAAAACTATCCGAGGATTTGTCGAGGTTGTTGCACGGGGAATTTTTATAGATAGAGGTTTAAAAGCAATTAAAAAATATCATGCCGAAAACTCTATATAATCTTAAGAATCACCCCATTCGGAGATATGTGATCAATCAGAGTCTTGATTATCCCAAACGAACCATTATTTTATCACTTTTGTTTACTATTATTTTAGCATTCGGACTGCGTTTTTTTACCATTGATGATGATATGTTGAAAATGATGCCAGAGAATCTTCCGTCAAGAGTATCATGGGATAATATTCAAGAAGAATTCGGAAGCACTGAAGTAATATTCATTGCATTTGGCAATGAAGGGACGGATATATTTACAACTGATGCTCTCGCAAAAATGTGGGATCTGTCTGAGGCGTTAGAAGAGTCAGATTGGGTTGATGAGGTCACATCGATATCCACATCTACGCGAATTGATAACTTTGATGGATTCATGGAAATTGATGATCTTCAGTTAGATAGAAATCTTTCAAAGGATGAAGCAAGTGAAATTCTCGATTATCTGAACAAGAACGAAAAGATAAAAGAACAATTGCTAAGCCAGGATGGAGATTATCTTGTAGCTATTGTAAAGCCATTTGATAGTATTGAATTGGTTGACTGTGTACACGCAATCAAGTCTATTGCAGAAAATATCCTTATTGACTATGATGTCCACTATGGTGGACAGGCTTATTTTACTGGAATTATGCCGCCAATGATTCGTGAAGATGTCAAAGGCCTAATGCTGGCTGGTTTGCTAATCATGGTCACTATTTTGTTACTGAATTTACGTAGTCTCGCTGCAGTTGGAATGGTCATGGCTGTAATAATGCTATCTCTAGTTGGTATGATGGGATTTATGGGGTGGATGCTTAGGCTCACGGGCTCCGGAAAATTTTTATTCACACTTGCCAATACGTCTATGCCTATTATTTTGTTGACCATTGCCAACTCTGATGGTGTTCATGTAATGACAAAATATTTTAAGGAATTCAGGTTGCTCAAGAATAAACGAAAAGCGGTAGCATCTACCATGGATTCACTTCTAATTCCTATCTTTCTAACCAGTATTACAACTGTTGCAGCATTTTCTGCTATGACAACATCTCCACTAGAACCTTTGATTGGCTATGGTATCACAATTAGTGCTGGGATTCTGTGTGCATGGATTTTAAGTTCTACACTTTTGCCTTCTTTGATCATATTAAAGAAATGGGATCCCAATTCAAAGGCAGTGGTAACAAAAAGCACGTTTGAAAAAATTATAGATAAGTTGGGAAAAGTTGTACTGACCCATCCAAAATATGTTTTATCAACAGGACTTTTGATTGTAACCATTGGAGTATATGGTTTATTCAATCTGACAGTAGATGTAGATATTTCCACGTTTTTTAAAAAGGGAACAGAGCTGCGGAACAGTATGGAATTTTTAAGTAAAAAAATGAATGGAACAGTCGATATAAGGGTAAAATTAGAAGGAGATATGAAAGAACCTGAAACGCTGAATAGTATGATCAAACTTCAGGACAAACTGGAAGGATTTGAAAAAGTTAAAACAAGTTATTCTATTGCAAACGTTGTGGAGCAAATGCACCGTACTGTTATGGATGACGATCCACAATTTGAAACGGTTCCAGAGTCAAGGGAGAAGGTTAATAATTTATTTACTATGTATTCCATGTCCGGAGATCCGGATGATTTTTCTTCTTTGATTAATTATGACCACTCTGTGGGTCTCGTTACTGCATTTAGTACTATGCTATCAACAACTGAAATATTTGAGATTGTTGAAGCCTGTCAAAAATATATAAATGAATATTTTGATAGTAAACTAAAGGTTTATTTTACAGGGATGATAGTAATCACACGGGATCTGATAACTTTATTGATTAGTTCAACTATTGTGAGTATTATTCTATCGCTGATTTTGATTGGGGTCATCGCATCCATATTTTTTAAAAAGATTCTATGGGGTATACTGGCCGTCATCCCTTTATCTTCAGCCGTTATTATCAATTTTGGGTTTATGGGCTATTTTGGGATTGAGCTCTCTCATGTAACAGCAATTCTCTCGTCCATAATCATTGGTGTAGGTATTGACTTTGCCATTCACTACATAGCACAATTCAGAAGATTATCCAGAACGATAAGTGAAATTAAATTATCGCGTGAGGTTGTGGACGATGTCGGCTATCCGATAATATTGGATGCTGCGTCAAACATGGGTTTCGGAGCTTTACTGTTTTCAGCATTTGTTCCGATTCAATATATTGGTGGATTAATGGTTTTTGCCATGATTTCCACGTCTCTAGGTACGTTAACTGTTTTGTCAGCATTGGCAGAACTATTAAAGAAAAAATTAATTGAAAGGAAAATTTTATGAGAATGATATTATTATTAACCACGTTTCTTCTTGGACAGACCGGTTATGAAATAGCCAAAATGGTCGATGATAAACCCACCCCAAAAGATATGTCAAATAGAACTATTATGGTTTTGACTAATTCAAAGGGGAAATCTCGAAAAAATACAATGGTGTCACATTCCACCGATGGCAATAAAAAACAGATTATCTGGTTTATGGAACCGAAAGATGATAAAGGGGTAGCTTTCTTGAAGATAGAACATAATGATAAGGATGATGAAATGCGTATGTGGCTGCCGGCATTTAAAAAAGTAAGAAGGATTTCATCAAAGAAAAAGGGTGATGCTTTCATGGGGTCAGACTTAAGCTATGAAGATTTGTCTAATCGGGAATTGGGTGAGCATGATTATAACCGCTTGGATGATGAAACAGTGAACAATATCGATTGCTACGTTTTAGAAGTTATACCCAAAAAAGAGGTCAAGTCATCTTACTCGAAACATGTTTCCTGGATAGCAAAAGATGGTTATTATGGTGTCAAAGAGGAGTCATTTGATAAGCGGGGAGAATTAAAAAAAGAGAAAGAATACTCATACAAGCGAATAGAAGATTATTACATAATCGATAGGGTGTTTGTAAAAGATGTTCAGAAGAATCACACCACGGAAGTAACATTCAGTGATGTGAAGGTAGACTCCGGGATAAAAAATAATCTATTTCAAGAGAAAAATTTGAAAAGATTACCAATGAATTAAATCAATCTATGTATTTATTATAAAACTAAAAATTAATTTCTTAGCGGTTTTCCTTTTTTGAGCATATATCTGATTCTATCTTGAGAGAGTTTTTCCCCTGCTAATGAAACGAATGCCTCTCTTTCAATATCTAAAAGGTATTGTTCATCAACTGTTTTTGTCAGTCCTGCTTTATCTCCTCCGCTAATGACATAAGCCAATTTCTGGCCTACTAATTCATCATGGTCAGAAATTTTCCCCTGCATTTTAAATCCTTTCAATGCGGTTTTCATCGCTGTTCGTCCACCGATACCGGGGAGTTTTAAGTCATCTCTGTACTCAGGGGGGGAATAGTTATCAGAGAGTTCAAGCGCAGTTTGTTTTGCAGTCCACAATAAATGATCCAGATTCATCACTACAGTATCAGATTTTAATAAATAACCCAAATGCTTCGCCTCTTCTGCGCTGGTAGCAACTTTGGCAAATCCAATGGTCTCAAAGGCTTTTTGTACAAGAGGGAAGACATTCAGTCTTCCAGTCTTTCCTGCATTTTCCATTAGATTTAATACCAATCTTAAATTTCCACCTGCTCCGGGGATAAGTCCTATCCCTACTTCAACAGCGCCGATATATAATTCTGAAGAAGAAATCCTTTTTGCAGTAGGTGCAATAAACTCAAATCCTCCACCTAAAGCGAGATGAAATGGAGCTGCAACAACTGGCGCTTTTGAAAAACGAATCTTCTGTGTTAGATCCTGAAAAATCTTTACTGTTTTTTCCAATCCCTTCCAATCTTTATTCTCACAGAACTGGAGGATACCTGCAATATTTGCTCCAGCACAAAAATGTTCACCGTGATGTCCCATAACCATTGCTTTGTATTTTTTGGCCTCTAATAAATCTAGTCCCTCATTAATCATTTCCAACATGGATCCATCAATGGGATTTAAAGTTGGCTGTAGGACTGAATGAAATTCAAGATTTAATATTTCATCACCTATATCAATGAGACTCGCACTCCAGTGGCGCTTAACTAAATTTCCAGAAGATTTTTTAAGGTTTAGATTGATTAATTTTTCAGAAGCTGATTTTAGTTTAAAATTGGTAGAAGAAACATCAAAATAAGATGTATTCTTGTTTTCCGTTTTAAAAAATGACGCATCCCTAGTTTCTGCTAGTTCTAGCACCCATTTCGGAGGTTTTTTCCCTTCATTTATCATTCGCTCAACTGAGCGAGATAATCCAATACCGTCCCAGGTTTCAAATGGACCTGATGACCAGCCAAAACCCCACTTCATAGCATTATCTACACTCACTATATCATCTGAAATTTCTGGGATTCGATTCGCAGAATAAATTAGAGTTTTTGATAGAATCTCCCAAAAATACTTTCCTGCTTTATCATCACTATATGCTAGAGCCTTTATTTTATTCAATGTATTTTGATGATCTTTTGCCAAGCGGAATCCATCAAATTTTTCTTTGACCTGCTTTTTATATTCACCGGATTTTAGATCCAAAGCCAAAATAACACCATTTTCTTTTTTATAAAATCCAGCTTTTGATTTTGCTCCAAGTCGACCAGATTTTATTAATGTTTTTAAGATTTCGGGAATAATAAATACGTCTCTCTCTTCATCATTTTCCCCTCGATCATAACTTGTCTGGGCTACATGGGCAAGGGTGTCCAATCCTACAATGTCTGCCGTACGAAAGGTCGCACTTTTCTGTCTGCCGATGATCGTTCCTGTCAGTTTATCCACACTTTCTACTGAAAAATTCATTTTTATCGCTTGGTTGATAGATAGCATCATCCCGTAAACCCCAATTCGATTGGCTATAAAGTTGGGAGTATCTTTGGCATGAACAATACCTTTTCCTAATTCAGTTTCACAAAATTCTGAAATCATATTATAGGTTTCATCATCCATTTTTTGGCCCCGAACCAGTTCAAGTAGTCTCATGTATCTTGGTGGATTAAAAAAGTGGGTGATCATAAACTGCGAATGATGAGTGCTAGGAAGACCCTTAGTGAGATCGTTTAAGGGGATACCAGAAGTATTCGAACTCAAGACAGTATCACTTTTTATATGAGGACTGATAGATTCATAGACCTTGTGTTTGATATCTAGTTTTTCAGCAACTGCTTCTAACACCCAATCTACGTCAGAAAGTAACTCAAGATGCTTTTCATAAGAGCAGGGAGTAATTAGAGATGTATTTTTAGGTTTAAAAAGAGGAGCAGGTTTTAATTTTTTCAGGGTTTCAATTCCCTGATTTGCTAATTCCATATTTATGTCAAACAGTAGAGTTGGGATTCCCGCATTGGCAAAATGTCCTGCCAATTGCGCCCCCATAACTCCGGCTCCTAAAACAGCTGTTTTTTCAATTTTATTTGTCATGAAACTCCCACAAACCTGTTATAATCGTTAAATATTTAGACATAGAAAATGTATTTTAATTTTTAACTCTTTCGATAATGGTAGCGATTCCCTGTCCAGTCCCGATACACATGGTTGCCAATCCAAATTTCCCATCAATTTGCTCCAAAACATTTAATAGAGTAGTAATTATTCTTGCACCTGAACATCCCAGAGGATGACCCAAAGCAATAGCTCCTCCGTTAAGGTTAATTTTTTCCAGAGGAAAATTCCCTTTCTGAATCACAAATAACGACTGTGCAGCGAAAGCTTCATTTAGTTCGATGGCGTCCAATTCATTAAATGAAAGTCCGGCCTTTTTCAATGCTTTTTCTGAAGCAGGGATAGGTCCCATACCCATTTGTTTCCAGTCCACACCTGCAATAGCGCGGGAAATAATTTTTGATCGAATTTTTAGATTATGTTTATGAGCATACTCCTCATCTGTGACTAAAAGAGCAGAAGAACCAACTGAAATTGGACTGCTTGTGGCGGCCGTAACTGTACCATCTTCAATAAATGCAGGAGCTAAACTTTTTATTTTTTCAACGTCCGGTGTTCGGGGTCCTTCATCTTTTACTATGGATGAACCATCAGCAATCTCAATTGGAACAATCTCATTTTCAAACTTTCCACTATTTTGGGCTTTAAGCGCTTTTTCATGGGATTGAATAGAAAATTCTTCTTGCATATGTCTTGATATAGATCCTTCACTTGCAAGATTTTCTGCAGTTTCACCCATACCAATATAAAATTCCTGTTCAGCTAAATCAGGATGAAAGTCCGGCGCAAAACCTCCCATTGGAACAGAAAACATATCTTCAACACCGGCTGCAATCCCAACCTCTATATCTCCTGCTTCAACAGCTGTGCTCACCTGATGGAGAGCATCCATAGATGAGCCACAAAATCGGTTCACCACTTTCCCTCCTGTATTTACAGAAAGCCCTGCCAAAATTCCAACGGAACGTCCAATCAGCATTCCCTGAGGTCCTTCAGGAAATGCACAACCCATGACCAAATCTTCCACATCGCCAGCAGAAACCGCAGAGTTTCGCCTCATTAATCCGGAAACGATTTGAGCCGCAATATCATCAGGTCTTGTCCCAACAAGAGCACCATTTTTCATTCCTATGGGGGAACGAACCCCATCAATAATAACAGACTGTTTACTCATTATATTCTCCTAAAAAGGATATTCATTAATTTTACAAACACCCTCAGCGATTGATCTTTTCATAGCAATAATATCCATAGAAAGTGTCATTTTTAAGCGAAGGGTGTTCAATTTTTCTTTAATATGGTTAGGTATTTCTCCAGAAAATATTCTGTTAAAACCGGTTGACGCTTTCGAAAAAGTCCGGGTAGACATTTCTGAAGTCAAGACTTTTGCAATCTTATCAATTAAATCAAAGCGTACTTCAGTTTCCCTGTTATTATGCGCTCTTACAAGAGTGCTTTCAGTTGTAAAAATGTCTATAAGAATATCTGCGATGATTTCTGTTAGCATTTGTTCATGCTTCAAATCCTGCCCATATTCACACAGAGCTTCGTGCAGAAGTTCCATGGCCAATTGTTTTGCTGCTTCAACACAGGTCCCTTCAATTTTGTATGGAGAATCCCACTCAATAGAACCGTTTGTCAAAAAAGAATCAATTTTGCCAAATTTATCTCGAAAGGGGATTTCTTCCATTAAAACTTTTTTCATCATATAACCGGATATGATCATACGATTAATTTCATTAGTCCCCTCCCAAATTCTGTTAATTCTGTCATCCCTGTAAGCTCGGGCAATGCGGTATTCTTCAATAAATCCATATCCACCTAAAATTTGCAAAGCATGATCGATTACTTGGCCGCTTATTTCACTTCCATAAACCTTTGTCATGGACGCTTCAATGGCAAATTGTTCCATTGCATTTCCCATTTGGATATAGTAGTCATCTGCTGAAGTGTTCAATTTGTCAATTGCATTTTGAATCAATCCAATAGTTCTATAAATCATACTGTCTGCAGAATAGGTGCTGATAATCATATCAGCAATTTTGCTTTTAATGGCATCAAAATTCACAATTGACTGCCCGAATTGACGACGCTCATTGGCATAATTCAATGTTTCATTTATCACTGTTTTACATCCACCCACACAGGCAGCTGCAAGTTTAAATCTGCCTATATTTAGTGCATTAAATGCAATGCTTGCTCCCTTGCCCACTTCATATAAAAGGTTTTCTACAGGCACCTTGGCATCGGTAAATTTTAAAGTTGTAGTTGAATTACCTTTCATCCCCATTTTGTTTTCTTCTGCACCTGTTTCAAAACCTTCGGTGTCCCTGTCAACAAGAAATGCCGTAAACTTATCGCCGTCAACCTGAGCTAAAACTGTATAAACATTTGCCCAGCTCCCGTTACTTATGAAACATTTTTCTCCATTTAAAATGTAGTGTTTCCCATTATCGGACAGCACTGCTTTTGTTTTTCCTGAAACTGCATCTGATCCTGCGGAAGGTTCTGTTAATCCATAGGCTGCAACCCACTCACCACTAATTAGTTTTGGAATATATTTTTCTTTTTGTTCCGGTGTGCCAAACCAAACAATTCCCAAAGAGCCAATAGATGTTTGAACATTTATCATTGTTCCCAAGGAGCCAGATCCACCTCTGGTCAAATTCTCGATCACCAAAGCCATAGTGATTTTATCCAACTCCATTCCGCCATATTTTTCGGGGACATCAACTCCCAAAAGACCTAGTTCGCCCATCTCTCTCATTAGAGATAGAGACAGATCCATATCAAGTTCATCAATTGCGTCAACGTTTGGATAGATTCTTTCCATCGCAAAATCAAGAGTCATTTTTTCAATTTCATTTTGTTCTTCGGTGAATTGTTCTCGACTGAATACATGTGTATTCCCAATTGGGTTTAAAAGGAACATCCCTCCTGTATTGTATGGATAATTTTTGTTCAATTCAGTCATGATGTTGTCGCCTTGGTTAATCCTGAAATAATAAATTCGGTTACGGTGTCAGTATATTCTTTCGCAGTTACCCTGTTTACATCGAATACAGTAAACCATGAAATTCCTTCAATGACCACCATAATTGATAAAGCGGCAATTTTAGGATTTACATTTTTTAGTTCTCCTGAGTCAACCCCTTTTTGGATAATTGTTTCTAAATATTGAATAAAATTAAGGGTGACTTTTTCAAGTTTTTGATTAAAATCCTTATCTCGACTTGCAATAGACCAGAACTCTAAAAGTGCTTTGAATACGATGGGGTCATTTTCAAATTGATTGAAAAAAGTATTAAACATTTTTTTAAGTTGTTTACAGGCGGATAAATTATCTTTCGGTATATCCAAAAGAGTGTCACTATATCTAATTACCCAATGATTGACCAAATCTAAATAGACATCCTTTTTTGATTTATAATACCAATAAATAGCGCCTTTACTTAACCCGGAAGTGGAGACAATGTCATCCATTCGACTTTGATGATAACCGTTTTCTACGATTACGTTCAATGCTGCATCTAAAATTTGTTCTTTTCTTTTTACTTTTAATGTCATATTTATAATACAGACCGACC
>CAXRJK010000067.1:0-6408 GCA_964230865.1 Winogradskyella sp. | reverse complement strand
TATCTCCAGCTATCACCCCAGTTTATAACGGTCTCCCAATGCTGTACGTTTGATACTACATCATCCCCAGATGCAAAGACAATCAGAAAACTCTGTGGACTAACAACCACCCCAGGAAATACCCATTTAAATGGGTCATTGATATCATCAGAAAGCCCAAACCCAGTTAAATCAATTTCGATATCACCTGCATTATACAGCTCAATCCAATCTGAGCTGTTTCCTGATTCATCGTAGAGGGTAGAATTGTTTGAAGACATAAGCTCATTGATGTAGATATTTTGAGCGCTAATACAACAACACACCACTAACAGCACGGTTAGAGATTTAAATATTTTATTTATTTGTACTATCATTTAGAAAAGTATTAATAGGTAAGAAGTTAAACAACTGTCATTATAATTCTGTGATTACTATCACATCTTTTTGTTAAAGGCTAGTCCAAACACGCTAATCTCAACTGGATCCGGTCTGCTGAGATCATCCTTTTTAAAAATGTAGAAAACCTTTATTGAATTCTTTTTTATCAGGTCAACCGATATCCCAAATGAAATCCTGTATTCCTCAAGCTGAGCGGGCTCTTCAAGATAAGAATGAGATACCTCACTATATACAAATGGCTCAATCTTTTTGTTTATTTTATATGCAATTGTACATCTATTTCTAATCAAATCTTCAGGCTCCTTTTCCTCCTCAAAGGTCCGCTGAATCCTCCCACGGTATTTTAAGCTTAGGGGTTTGAAACTATATTTATAAGAACCTCCGAAACCTATTCTCTGCTTATTCTTATCTTTAAATGTGGAATAGCGAAATGGTATCTGTACATTAAAACCTTCAAATACTTTATAAGATAGGGATAATTCAGAAAAAGTCTGTTTAAAAGTGGAAACCTGATCTGCTAACCTCAGCTCCTGTTCAAATTCCAACTTCAGTGAATACGGAAGCCTCCTCTCAAAACTTACGCTGGTCCAGGATTCGCTATCGTCCGCTCCGTAAACATAGGGGATAAAAAGACACAACGACAGAGGAAATTTATATTGAATAAAGGTGGAAATCTGTTTATTCATTTTTCTCTTTGCAAAAGATCCTTATGCGAAATGTATCCCTTAAAAAGTTTATCCTTCGAATTTCAAACCTTTGAATATCCATACCTGTCCTCTCCTTCAGGTCTTCGAGCAGTTTATCATGATTTTCAGGTTTGATATTTTCCAGTTTTTCGTAGACAACCATATGTCGAACGAGCAGGTTCTTCTGCCAGTAGCTCTCTAGACAATATGTTAGCCCGACAATTGCTATATTTGTAAATAGCAGTGCACTATAGGACACCTCCGTTTTGCTTAAGGCATTGATCACCCCTACAGTGATAACAATAAACAAATAGGTCATCTCTTTTATGGGAATTGGATCTGTTCTATAGCGCATGATAGCAAAAACAGCAAACAGGCCAAAGGCAAACCCAAGATTGATGTTTATATTACTCAAGAGAAAAGAAAAGAAAAAGATGAGCGAGTTAAACATAAAATATGTAAATACAAAATCATTATCCCTATGATCTCGATGATAGATCAGCTTTATGATGACAAAAGCAATGAAGAGATTAAATCCAAATCGTAGGATTAAATTCATTAATTCAGATGATAGGTCCATTATTTTTCCTTCTTTTTTATCCTTGAGCTAAAATCTTATTTATTCTCAATAGTTTTGGCTTAAAACGGTTATGTTTTATTGTCTTATGAACGTGTAGAGTGCCCATACAATATTTACTAAATCTCATTTCTTGAACTTTCAAATCACGCAGAATTTGAATGAAATCTGATTTTGGGTCATATTTTTTTTGTTTGATCTCAGAGACTACCAGCTGGTCAAAAATTTTACTGCTGACTCCATTTTTTACAGAGAGGTTTGTATCAATGGTCAGCCGCTCATTAAAGTTGTTGTCAGCCAATGTCATTCGAGAAAACTCTATGTCAAGCTTAGGGATAAGGTCCTTTGGTGAAAGACCAACTATTTCGGATATCAGACGTCTCTCTGGCTCAACAAAATCGCCACCCCTGTTGACGCTCCTTATGCGTTTTTTTATTGTCCGGTTTTTATTATCCTTAACTTTTATTTCAAAATACTCCTCACTGGTCACACAGTATTTTCTGTAGCGCACCTTAAACCTTTTCCTGCACTCGTTGTGGTGCTGAGTGTAAAAGGAAAAATTGTCTGTATCAAAATAAGTGTTATCATAGTTAAAAGAGCGTTCGCCCTCTATCTCCAGTATTTTATAAAATGGCTTTAGCCTGTCCAAAAGCTCTAAAAGTTTGCTCTGGCTGAACACAAATTTTGTGTCCTTCCGATTGAGGAGTTGAACCTTGTCCAAATCTTCCAATGATATACTTTTAAAGTCTGAGAGATTTATCATGCTATTCTATTTTGGCTTTGTCTAACAATCTAAATTAGTTTCCGTTAGAGCTGTTTGGAGTAGGAGTATCAAAAAAATCCCAAACTAAATTACCATCAGAAGTGCGTCCATAGGATACATCATTAGTCTGAGGACCAAAACTCAGAGAATCAATAACTGATAATCCATCAGGAGATACTAAAGCAATGAACTCTCCGTCAGCACTTAACCTGAAATTTGTATGGAGAGACCCCTGTTCTTGATCTTCATCGCACCATACTAACAAAAATCCTCCATCAGATATAACGGTTTCTTCAGGGATTTCCCATTTGGTCAGATTCTCTAGATTGTCTGTAATAAAGAAACCTCCCAAATCCATAGAGCTAATTCCTGCATTATATAGCTCCAGCCAATCATCATATTCTCCTGCCTCATCCACATTTATCGCACTGTTGCTAGCTAAAAATTCATTAATAAATACCCCGGCTAAATTAGGGAGTACGGTTATAGAGACTGTGGCAACCTCTGAATAAGTAACTCCATCTGAAACATAATAGCTAAAAGAATCATTTCCGCTAAAATTCGTATTGGGTGTGTATGTGATAGTAGGTAATTCACCATCCAGTGTGCCGTAGAGAGGATCTTCGGTTATCTCAAATATTAGCTCACCTCCTTCAGCATCAGAACCAGCTAAGGTGATTTCAATTGATACATTCTCATCTATTACTATTGTAATATCATTAGCCACCGGCGCATTATTAGCTTCAGATCCCTGCTTATCTTCACACGACAATAAAAGAAATATTATAGCTATAAAACTTAGATTCTGCGTTATTTTTTTAATAATTATCTCTAAAATAATATAATAATTTAGTCAATGCTAGGCTATTATTAGACCGCGAATATAATCTATATATTCAATAATATATATACAATAAAGGCCAACATTACTTTAACCTTCATCCATACCATCTACTCCAATTTCAGAAAGAGCTAATTAAAACAAAAAACCCCTGATGTCCGGGGTTTTTTATCTGCTAATTGAAAAGTTCTATTTCAACATCACAATTTTACGGCTATCTGTGAAATTACCTGCTCTCATCACTGATATAATATACACCAGCACTTACAGCCTGTCTATCGTTATTTTTACCATCCCAGAGAACCCGCTATACCCAGCATCCATGGTTGTATTTACCAGGGTACGAACGAGTCTCCCATGCAGATCATAAATCAAGACCTGAAATTCTGAGTTCTCCGGCAATCCAAAACCGATATGGGTCATAGACACCACAGCTGTCTAAAATAACGGTTCCCCCTTCACTTCCTCTGCAGTCTTTCTCCTGTTCATCTTCACACGCAATGAATAAAACCAATGATATAATTAAGTATAAATATTGTTTCAATTTATTATAAATCCTTTCCTTAGTGGATCCTCCGGGTTAATCCAGAGTGTATTGTTACCAGTTATGTATGCATTTCCACTCACCTCAGGTATCACAGCATCATAACTCCCGAAAGATGTTGTTTCAACTACTTTTACCGAAAATGTTGAGCCAATTATACTCTCAATTACAATTGAATTGCCAAGCTCAATCTCGCCCTTGGCATGGAGAATGGCTGCCCTTGCGCTGACACCGGTCCCCGTGGGGCTCCGGTCCATCTCCCCTTCCGCAAAAATACAGACATTTCGACTGTGGTGATTTTGATTTTTTGGTATATCAGTGAAAATAGTTCCATATAGAAAGTTCATATCGGGCTCACTAGGGTGTACCATCTCAACTGAATCCATAACGGCGTGTTTTATTTTTATTCCGTAGTCTATCAATTGATTTTGGTACTCTGGTGTGCAGCCCAAACCTAGCTGCTTAGCATCTACAAATGCATAAAACGCACCACCGAAAGCAAGGTCATAATTAATTTTTCCGAGCCCAGGAACATTAATCTCAGTATCTAGCGATTGAACAAACGATGGGACATTCTCAAATCGTACTCCAGCTACCTGTCCATTTTTAACTTTTGCGTAAGATCTAATAAACCCAGATGGTACATCCATTTTTACTTCTGTTTCAGGTTCAATCATAGAGACTAGCCCTGTCTCAACAAAAACTTTTGTAAGCGCAATGACGGCATGGCCACATCCTGTTGAATATCCCTCATTGTGAATAAAAATAACACCAAAATCTGCGCCGGGCGTATCTGGCTCAACTATGATAGCTCCATACATATCTCTGTGCCCCCGTGGCTCCCAGATAAGTGATTTTCGTAAATCATCATGAGAGCGACGTGCACTGATTCTTTTTTCCAAAAGTGTTTTGCCCTCCAATTCCGGGTATCCAGATATAATAATTCGGAGCGGCTCCCCCTCCGTATGAGAATCAATGGTCTGTATTTCCAACCAGTCATCTGGGGGAACCCAATTCCTGAGTTTTTTAATTGCTATCATTATTGATCTTTTCCATGATCAGGTTTGCCAGAGCTAGATCTTGGATTGCATTACCCACAGATTTAAATAGTGTGATCTCATCATTGGTGTCTCTTCCAGGGAGCTCTCCCAATACTATTTCTCCCAGCTCACCATAGACCATATTGAATGACCACTCTCCCCCTTCCGCTGGAATAATAAGGTCACCAGCTTCTCTTTTGCACGATTCTCTCTTGTCTACAATTACTTTTGAATTAATAACAGTTGTAGTATCTATTTCTCGCATATGAGGCTTAAATGAACCAACGGCATTAATATGAACTCCCTGACCAAGATCCCGGTGGTCAAACAAGGGTTTTTCTGATGGTGTAGCTGTGCAGATGACATCAGCTTTTTTTAATTGATCATTTTCTCCAACGTTAGCCTCAATATCATAATTTTCGGAAATGAAATTGCAAAACAATTCAGCTGACTCTCTTGCGCTGCTGAAGACAAAAATTCTTTCCAAATTCTTTACTGTAGTAATAGCCTCAACCTGTGACCTCGCTTGTACACCTGTACCAAAAACTGCTCCGACTTTTGCGTCTTCCTTTGCCAACATATCAGTTGCCAAACCAGATGCCGCGCCCGTCCGAATAGCGGTAACGGACTCTCCATCCAGGTTCGCCACCGCTCTTCCATTAGAGGCATCGAAAACCTGAACAGATGAATGGATTAGTGGTAGCCCTTTGGGGGGATTCGAAAAATTCACCGATACTACTTTTACAATATAATAAGGATTATTCATTGAATAGGCTGACATCACCAGGGATGTGGCATTTTTACCTGGGACATCCGTACTCAATCGCTCTGGAACAATTGCCTCATTATTGCTTAGCTGAGCGAAAGCGGTTTTCATTTCTACAATGGCCTCACTCATGGTGATCAAACTCTTGATTTGATTCTTATCTAGAGTAACCACTGTTAATCCGAATTTTTAGATCCTATCCAGAGTCAAGATTAAAGAAATTGCAAGAGACCATCGCACTCAAGATATTTTTTCAATTGCTTTAACTGTAAACTTTGTATCCTTACCTTCTATGTCAAGTGTGAAATATTCATCAATCTTTTTTCCGATCATGGCCTGACCAAAAGGTGAATGGTAGGTTACAATAGTTGGATATAGATCCAGCTCAAATTCTATGGGTCCTAAGAGATAATATTCTTCGGGCTTATCTCTACCCTCTTCTTGGATCATAACTTTATTGCCAAACCCTACATCATCGGTGTCAATATGTTTGCTCTCGATGAACCGAAACGGCGCGTGGGACTGAAGCAATTGTTTTTTATATACTATCATACTCTGCTCCTCCTTGGCAGCTTTGTATTCATAGTTTTCCTTGAGATCTCCGTGGCTCGCTGCCTCCCTGATCTTCAGCGAGCTCTCTCTCTTTAATTTATCAATAGATTTCATTTTCTCTTCTAATGCGCGGTATGTTTCCCGCAAAATCAAAGTCGCCATTTTGACATTCCTATGTTTATTTGAATAAAATAATATCTGTGGTTGAGATTGCAATTATCTGCAATTCAAGTGAAAAATTAAATCAAAGATAAGGTC
>CAXRJK010000066.1:0-10565 GCA_964230865.1 Winogradskyella sp. | reverse complement strand
CCCCTTCACTGATTTGTTGAACATTAACCTACCCCAGCGATTATCAACTATCTCTGTACGGGTAAGTTTCAGAGGAGACTCAATTAATTTCATTTTAATTATTACACCAGTGGTTGGTTGTTTTTCTTGTACAAAAAATGATTCCTGAGTTGGTACCCCTATCCTTAAAATAGATAATCCAAAGGGTTCTCCTGCACTCTCCCTGCCCACAGCTAGAATGCAATATCTCCCAGGTGACAGATACTGAAACAAGAATTCACCATCATCTCCAGCATCTGCTATATATTCAGGATTTTCTATATATACAGAATCTCTATGAACATCATCACGCCACTCCCAGAGATGAACAGAAACTTTTTCAGCATCAAAAACTCTTCCTGAAAGTTCACCAGAGTAAATTGTATTTCCGGTACTGAATGCTATTTGAAACCCTTTTTCAATTGGAACACCATGTTCATCCTTTAAATCACGATTTATGGTTACAATATAGGTTCGGTTTAGTTCAAGCTCACTCTGAATATCAATTTCAATCACATCACCTTTAAAATCCATTGACCACTCTTCTTTTAATTTTGGTGCAATGGTAAATGCTCTCTCAATGCTAGCTTCACTCATATATTCTGAGAAAAACAAGCGTATTTTTCCACCTGTCCATCCTGTTGTTCCTTGAGGGGGTTCACTTCTGATCAGCTCTGGTGGTGTTGTGTCCTTTGGTCCTCCAGATGGTGCTTTAATTGTAGCACAGGACTGTAAATTGGTAATAACAAAAAATAATATTATGAGAAAGGGAAAGAGTATCCAATTCCCTGATAACTTATTTATGATGAACTGAAATGTATTTTTCAATTTTAAGGGACCAAATTTACAGGAATTTCCCGTAAAAAAGTGATGGACTTCAATGAGACGGAACATGTTATGCACCAAATGTTAACTCCTGCATTTTTTGCATCAACAAGCGCATTTCCAAATTTAGGATCTCTATCCCACATAGGAATTAATTCATTTGCATCTTTTCTCTGGCATACAAATATAATGCCCGCCTTCTGACCTCGTTTTGCTAGCTCTGCCAAAGCAAGAGCATGTCGTGCCCCCCTTTCAGTCACAGCATCGGGAAATTGAGCAATTTTATTCTCAACAAAAGTAACAGATTTTACCTCAAGATAAAACGGATCCCCCTGAGGAGTTTCCAGAAAAAAATCGAATCTGTGTCTACCAAAGGACACCTCTGTACGTAGTAATTTGTAGCCTTCAAACATCGGTAAAATATTTTTTTCAAGAGATTGTTTTACAAATTTATTAGGAAGAATAGAATTCAGTGAAATGAATTGTCCATTATGGCAAACCATGACCGTTGTAAAACGTGTTTTCCTTGGTTTATCTTTTGGAACAGGCCGTAAATATAATTCCGCCCCCGGAATCAACAATTCCTTCAGTCTACCTGGATCAGGTAAATGACTTTCAACCAAATTTCCATCTACTTCAACGATAGTTAAAAACCGGTTGGGGCGGGAGTAAAACCTTCCCTGAATGAGAGGTCCTTCAATCTTCACCCATAAATTTAATTCATATTGAAAACATGATTCAATCTCACTGGAATATCTATATCAATATTAAATAATTAGATAAAATCAGTTATGTTATTTTTTTAAATTACCCAACATGAATTATTTTATAATTTCTGATTTATAGATTTACATGACACTTTTTGTAAAATCATTTATATTCAATTTAGCGTTTTTTCTACCTAGCTTAGCTATATTAAGCTGTTCAGATTTAGGAGACGAAGTATTAGCTATAGAAATTGAAGGATGCACCGATTCTCTGGCATGTAATTATGATGAAAGCGCTACATTGGACGATTTTTCCTGTACATTTGAAGAAGATGTTTGCGGAATCTGCGGTGGAGACGGTGTCGAAGCTGATGACTGTTGTGAAGAGGGTGAATTCACAGATGATTGCGGTGTGTGCAGTGGAGATAACTCAAGCTGTGTGAATTTTACCGATGAAATTTTACCGATTTTCGAAAACAACTGTACAGGCTGTCATGGAGGTACCGGAGGGCTCTACTTGGATTCATATGAAAATTTCATGTCTGGAGGGTCTAATGAGGGAGTGGTTATTTCTGGTAATAGTTCAGAAAGTTTGCTTTGGCAAAAAGTAAACAGCGGTGAAATGCCTCCATCTGGAAATTTATCACAAAATGAAATTGACTTGATTTCTCAGTGGATTAACGAAGGAGCACAGAACAATTAAATGAAACATATCCTTTTGTTAATCATTTTCTCACTTCCACTTATTGCAATACCACGGTTTTCAGTAGAAAACGGAGCTTCATGCAATCTTTGTCATATAAACCCAACCGGAGCAGGACTTAGAAATGATTACGGGACATCTCTCTTTTCGACAGAAGAACTTCCTATGGAGAAAGGAATGAAATTAACGAACGAGGATTATACCGGAATGATAGTGGACCATCTTCGTTTTGGTGCTGATATACGGTTTCAGGTTTTATCTCACACTGACAAACAAGATGAATCCCACACTGCTTATTTTCCCATGCAGGGTGATCTCTATGGAAATCTATCTGTCAGTAAGGGAGTAGAAGTATATGTTAAACATAATTTATTACGTCAAGAACCTGAATTTTGGACTTCCCTTCCTCTTCTACCAAATGACGGATACATCCGGATTGGTAGGTTCATCCCTACATTTGGTCTTCGTTTGGACGATCATACCACATTCACCCGCGGAGGAAACTTGAGATTATCTCATGGTCTTGAGAAAGAAGGGATGCCATTTTCACCTTATGCGATAACTCCCGGAATTATAGAGGCTGGAATTTATATTTCAGATGTATTTGTAACGCTTAGTACATCAAACAAATTTGTAACTGGAAGTGAAAGCGGATATGGTTTTTCGGAATCTCTGGATGAAAAAAATCTAACATTCAGAGGTGAATTCTCCGGAAGCGTTGGTTCATCAACTGTACTACTGGGATATTCGTTTATGAAAGAAGGTGACTTCCAACTTAGTGGTATATTTGGTGGAGCATCTTTTAATAAATTTACTTGGATTGGGGAAGTAGATTTTGCAAATAGCTGGACAGCTAAGGACGCAACTTCAATGGCAAGCTTTAGCGAACTATCCTACCAGCTAATTCAGGGGGTTTATCTGACAACTCGCTATGAGCTATTTGACGAAGACATTGAGCTAAAGGAAAATGCTCTTTCACGGCTCACCTTGGGCACAGATATTTTTCCTTTCAGTTTTTTTGAAATTAAAGTGCAAGGAAGATTTACTACTATAAGTGGGAGTGACAAAATTCCCAATCCTGAATTCATTTTGCAATTTCATACCTGGTTTTAACTGGAGGATTCATGAAGCATTTAACACAAATTACCATTTTTATTCTTTTTATGAGTATCGGCCATAATCAGGAATTTGAAAATGTCCAGGTACTTACTTTTGAGAAAAAAAAGGATTTAATGAAATATATGAAAAAAACCGTAAATAAGTCCTTGGGAGTTAATTGTAAGTACTGTCATAATATTAAAGATTACGCCGATGACAGTAACCCACATAAATTGGTTGCCCGTGAAATGATGCGCATGGTAAATACCATGAATACACATTTAGATTCAGCATTTGTGGTAGCTTCAAAAGCCGAGATGAAACATATTCCAGATATTCCTAAAGTAGACTGCTGGATGTGTCATCACTCTTCGACAGAAGTTGAGTTTAATAAGCCAGATTAAAATAAATTTCCTTCCAATAATATTTATGTTTAGGGAAAATAAATATGAATTATTTTTTCTAAACATAAAACTTTAATGAATGTCAAAAATTAATTGAATTAATGAAAAAATTTTATTTAAACTGGATTTTTTTATTTGCACTCACAACATCACCTGTTAAGAGTTCTGAATCCTATCATATCGAACATTTAGAGCCTCCATTCTGGTGGGTAAATATGGCAGAGAGAGAACTGCAGCTAATGGTTCATGGAAAAAATATCTCAAGTTTGGAACCAGAATTAACTTACCCCGGAATAAATATAATTCAAGTGCATAGGTTAAATAATCCTAATTACTTATTCATTGATCTGTTTATATCAAATGAAACAATGCCCGGAAAATTTGAGGTCATCTTTAATATAGAAGGACAAGCTAAAATAAAATATATTTATTCACTTCTAAAAAGAGAGCAAAATTCAGCTTTCCGGAAAGGATTTTCACAAGAGGATGTAATTTATTTAATTACACCTGATCGCTATGCAAATGGTGACCAAAATAACGATTCAGTTACAAGTTTAAAAGAGGAACTAGACCAAAGTAATAAGGACGGCAGGCATGGTGGGGATCTCCAAGGCATTATTGATCGTCTTGATTATATTGAAAAAATGGGATTCACACAGATTTGGTTAAATCCAGTTTTAGAAAATGATCAACACACTTTCTCCTATCATGGATATTCAACCACAGACTACTATAAAATTGATGAAAGATTTGGTACCAATGAGCTTTATAAGAATTTATCAGAGATTGCGCAGAATAAAGGTATTGGAATCATAATGGATCTTATATTGAACCACATTGGGTCAGAGCACTGGTGGATGTATGACCTTCCATCATCTGACTGGATCAATCACAGTGGAGAATTTGTCCAAACCAGTCACATTCATGAATCTATTTATGACCCATATATTCCTCAACTTGAAAAAGATCTTTTCACAAGCGGTTGGTTTGTTGAGACAATGCCTGATTTGAACCAGTCCAATCCATTCCTTGCCAATTATCTGATTCAGCTATCATTATGGTGGGTCGAATATGCTAATCTTTCTGGATTTCGAATAGATACTTATCCCTATATAGATAAAGATTTTTTAACCATTTGGAGCAAAAGAATAAAAAGAGAATATCCAAATTTTAATTTTTGCGGAGAGGCCTGGAATAATAATCCTTCAATGGTCGCATACTGGCAAATAGGAAGCGATCCTTATGATGGTTACATATCTTACATACCAAGCATGAAAGACTTTCCTCTACAAAAAGCACTTGTTCAAGGATTAATGAGCGAGGAGAAATGGGATAGTGGAATTGGAGATGTGTATAGAGTGTTGGCAAATGATTATCAATATGGAGACCCATATAATCTGTTGGTATTTGCCGGTAACCACGATATGCAAAGAATATATTCTCAGCTAAGCGAGAATATGGATCTTTATAAAATGGCGATGTCTTTTATTTTAACCACAAGAGGTATTCCGCAAATATACTATGGTACAGAAATAGCAATGACCAGTACAGGAGATCATGGTGAACTAAGAAAAGACTTTCCCGGAGGATGGGCCGGGGATAAAATAGATGCCTTTAATGCGATTAGATTGAGTGGTAAACAAATGGAAGCTCAAAATTTCATGAGAGACTTACTGAACTGGCGTAAATCAAGTTCAGCAATTGGTAAAGGTAGTTTGGTGCACTATCCAGTGAAAAATGGAGCTTATGTTTATTTTAGATTGTATGAAAATGACCTTGTAATGGTAATGATGAATAACAATAAGAGATCAATAAGAATTGATCCCGGTCGATTCAATGAAGTTTTAGCAGAAAAACACCAAGGAATAAGTGTTTTGGATAATAGAGTATATAATCTTACAAGTAAAATTAGTCTTCCCGGTAAAAGTGCTCTAATCCTTGAGATTGACTAATACAAGTTATGAATCGATATAATAAAGGTTTTTTCTTTAGGTTGTTCTTTAAGCTGCAATTTAGCGCAATCATTTTCTTTTCATGTAACCAAAAACATGAACAAGAAATAGCAGAGATTAATGGCAATTTTATAACCCTCAATTCCTATCTCACACGGTATCAAACTTTTCTATCAAAAACACATCAAGATGATAACCTCTCGAATCGCTATGATCTATTGAATTTATTAATTGATGAAGCTATAATAATGGAATATGCTGATGAAAAAGGAATTACAGAAAAGATAGAAAAGCTGCCCCACCTGGAAAAAGAAAAAAACCAACTTCTACTGAATGCATTTTACAAACAGGAGCTCGATCCTGAGCTTATAGCAGGGGAAAAAGAATTGAGAAGATTGTATGCTTGGTCTAAATCTTCAATCCATGTTAGACATCTATATTCAAGAACAAAACAAGGAATATTAGATATTTGGAGCCGTTTAAACTCAGGACATTCATGGGAAAAAATTGCTTTAAGCTGTTTCACTGATCCTCTCCTCTCTTCAAATGGTGGTGACTTGGGATTCAAAAAACTAGGAGAGCTGGACCCCGCATTTGAAGAAGCTGCTTTTCAATTGACTGATGGTGAAGTTTCTCCACCAATAATGACAGGGGATGGATACAGTATTATTCAACTTTTGGAGAGAGAATATAGTCCATTTCTTATAGAGAATGAATATTTGCAGATGAAAGAACGTTTAGGTATTATTGCCAAAACCTATAAAAAACGACCCGCTGTCCGGGAGTATACCGATAAAGTATTAGATGAATTAGGATTGAAATTCTATGATGAAACAATCGAGACTCTAATTCCTTTAGTTTTTTCATTAAACAAAAAAATATTGAAATCCAGTTAGAAAATCCGAATATGCCTTGTGTTTACTCCAAATCCCAAAACAAAATGTGGAATGCAGAGAATACATTAGATATATGCAGAACGCTTTCAGATAAACAAAAAAACCGCTTTGATTCCATTACAAATGCTAAATCTATTATCTCTGGGTTGCTTGTACGGGAAGAGTTATTAAAAACAGCTTTGGAAAGGAAATTAAATACCACCGATGAGTTTATGTCCATTAATTATGAATTAAAAAAATCTCATGTCATTCAATACATTTTTGATAACATCATTAAAGTTGATAAAAAAAATGAGGAAGCAATAACTGAGATACAATCATTTTTGGAAGATCTTAGATCTGACAGTCAAATATTTATTGATAGCAGTTTAGTGAGATCTTTTGTACTCAACGAAAGAATACACATATGAAATTGTTGTTAGTTTTTTCTTTTTTTACGTCAATTATTTTGGGAGGAACTACCGGGAAATTAACCGGAAAGATCATAGACAAATCAACCAAAGATGCTCTGATAGGATGTAATATTGTCATACTGAATACGGACCTTGGAACTGCATCTGATGCTGACGGGGAGTTTACTATCTTAAATATTTCTCCAGGTGTCTACTCAGTGAAAGCCATGATGATTGGGTATCAAACAGTAAATATTACCGATATTCCTATCTCAATTGATAAAACGTACAGGCTGAACTTTGAATTGGATGTCCAAGCTGTTGAAGGAGATGAAATTGTTGTGGTTGCAAATAGAGATTTAATTCAATTTGATCGCACCAATTCAGAAGCTAGAGTAACGTCTGAAGTATTAGAGACCATGCCCCTTACTGAAGTAAGCGATGTCATTAAGCTTCAGGGTGGGATCACTCAGGACGAAGGTGGTGGCATTCATATACGTGGAGGGAGGGGAAGTGAGATAGTTTATATGGTTGATGGAATGTCTATGACAGATGTTTATGATGGTGGAATTTCGGTTACAGTTGAAAACGATAATATCCAGGAACTACAGGTTATCAGTGGAAATTTCAATGCTGAATATGGTAAGGCAATGAGTGGAGTCATTAATATGGTTACCAAAGATGGAGGAAATACATTTGAAGGTTCACTGAATTATTTTTCCGGAGATCATGTGAGCTTTGACCCAGTTTTTCGAAATCTGGATTCCTACTCACCATTCAATGATATGAATATTGCCGGCTCATTGAGTGGACCAATATTCGGTAACAGAATAACATTTTACAGTTCTGGCCGCTTATATAAGTCCAAAGGGTGGCTGAATGGACTGGATACATTTAATATGTATGGTGATACACTGTTCATCGATGAAAATAATAATCGTGTTAGAGATATAGCCGAACCCTACCATGATGAAAATAATAGTGGTCAATATGAAGATGGAGAATTTTACGTTGATATAAATGAAAATAATAGCTGGGATGCTTCCGAAGCTACTTTACAGCCAGAGATCAGTTCAATGAACTGGGTTGATAAATGGTCATCACAGAACAAAGTAACATTTAAGTTAAATCCTAAGTTCAAATTGAGAATAAAATATATTTTAAGTCACGATGAATATCAAACATATAATCACCACAGACGTCTTACACTTGGAGGTAGAGGTACACACTTTAGCAGTGGTAAGATTAAAGGTTTAAATTTTTCTCATTCTATCTCTCCAACATCCTACTACGACTTAAATATTTCCCAATCAAGTAAATCCTATAATCGGTATGTGTTTGAGTCAGAAAAAGATCCGAGATATCGAATCCCCGATGAGTTTTATTTTGCATTCATGGGACAGCTTCCTGACCATCCCAATGGGCAGTGTGATGAAGGTGAAGTTTTCCATGATGAGGATGGGGACAATTATTGTGATGTCTCTGGAGGAGAATATGATGAGTGGTACTATGATCAGTCAGAGTTTAAATATGGTGATGATGTAATTAATTCAGATTATAGTCTCTTGTATTACTATCCCCAACACGCTTACGCACGGTGGGGATTGGATATGAGCAGGTTTTATAGAGAAACAATAACAAAACAAATCAAATTTGATTTCAGCAGTCAAATTAATAAATACAACCTAATCAAAATTGGTGTCGAATATCAGATTCACAGCCTTGAACTAGATAGCTATGCACTTATGGATTCTTCTGAAAATGACCAGACCTTTACCCCTATTACTCCTATGTTAGGTGATAAATTTGATTTGTCTGGAAACCCAATTCCTCAATTATCTTCCACAATTGGGACAGCAGACAATATTCCTTCCTGGGTCACCTATTTTCATCCCAACCGCTCCTATTATCTAAATATCCCAAATGAGTTTTCTGCCTACATTCAAGATAAAATTGAATATGGAGATATGATCGTTAACGTTGGTCTGCGCTACGATTATTTTGATCCCAATTCATGGGTACCTACTAATGATCATGAACCCTATATTCAAAATCCTCGAAATCCACGTTTAGACTCTCTATCAATAGAAGAACGGCTGAACATTGACTGGGGAAGCTTTTCACACTATACTATAGATGACGATACTGATGATACAACCTGGGTAAGATACAGTGATTTTGGTGGATTTATTGACAATGAACATCTTAACAAACATAAAGGCTGGTATAAAAAAACAACTGTAAAATCTCAGGTTAGTCCTAGACTGGGAATTGCCTACCCTATTTCAGACAAAGGTGTTATTCATTTTAGCTATGGAATGTTTTATCAAATACCGCAGTTTGAACTCCTATATACTAACCCCGGCTATAAAATGCCGGAAACCAGTGGAAAATTTGGTATTTACGGTGATCCAGACTTAGAACCCCAGAAAACCACTAGCTATGAATTAGGTCTTCAACAAGAAATAACCCGTGATCTGAAACTTGAAGTTACCGGTTATTTCCGTGATGTGCGAAATTGGGTTTCTACAGGTGTCCCCATTGACCTTGGCGGTGGAGCATCATATTTTAAGTATGTGAATAAGGATTATTCAAATGTAAGAGGTGTTATCATTACAGTGGATAAACAATTCCGGAATTATTTTGGCTGGCACATTGATTACACCTTTCAAACTGCAGAGGGCTCAAACTCAAATCCTGATGAAGAATTCGGTGCAATCTTGGACAACAGTGAACCAAGACGCTCAATCATTCCGCTGAATTGGGATCAAAGACATACATTGAATGCTTCCGCCTATGGCAGCTTTAGTGGTTGGGGTGGGCATATTCTCATGCAGTACGGAAGTGGCTATCCATATACTCCATTTTATTCCAGTTCATCGCTTCAAGGACAAACTATAGCTAATGTTCTCATACAAAACAGTCGCCGAAAACAACCAACTATCAATTTTGACTTAAAGCTTTTCAAAGATATAGAGATAAGTAACTTTGCAAGTGGGCGTATTTTTCTTACAATAAATAATTTATTTGATACCAGAAATGAAATTACTATCTGGGGTGATACAGGAAGGTCCAGTGGCACTGCTGAACAGACTTTAGCAGAAGAAAATGATGATGGAAATCCTTTAAGACCTAATACCATATCAGATTATTTTAACCGCCCCGAATGGTATTCTGATCCACGTAATATACAATTTGGACTTCAATTATCATTATGAGGAATAATCCCAAATTAATATATATTCTGTGGTTTTCATTTACTTTTGGACAATTTGAAGCGGGACAGCATATCCCTTCTGATGAGCGCGGGGATCCAAATTATCGGCGCGATACAAATATTGATGTCAATAGGGTCAGAGCAACTGTATTCAACTATGGAGTTACAGGGAGAACCGGAGCTGATCCATCACAATATCCTTTCGAATGGCCTGTAAATTCCGGGAAAATGTACATCGCCATGACAGCTTTAGCTGTTGGAGCAGAAGTTGTAAATGAAGATTCAACTCTCAAACCTTTAGTAACCATACCTTTTCGTTCCGATCAAAGTGGAAATTCAATAGCATGGCAGCC
>CAXRJK010000065.1:0-3220 GCA_964230865.1 Winogradskyella sp. | reverse complement strand
TGTCAGGTATGCAATTTTTGGAACTACTCTTTTAGCGCCCTGGATTATGGTATTAAGTCAGGCATTCCATGGCTTTTGCTATGCTTTTTTCTTTGCTGCAGCTTACATATATGTGGATAAAATATCTGATGAGGATGTTAGGCACTCTGCGCAGACTGTATTTGGAATTATAATTCTTGGCGGGGGACCTGTTATCGGAGGGTGGTTATCAGGAAAGCTACAAGAAATATATACAGAAGCTGGTGTATTTAATTATTCGGATTTTTGGTATACACTTTCTTTGATGGGATTGATAACCGGGATAGCTTTTTTATTTTTGTTTAAGGAGCAGATAAAATCTAACGGAGATAAGAATTGAACAAAAAACGATTAGGGATTGGCTTTATAGGCGGAGGGTTTATCACACGATTTCATATTCAGTCTCTCATAGGGGTAAGGGATGTTGATGTACTTGGGGTAACATCTAGGACAAAGGCCTCATCCGAAGAATCATCTTGGTTGGCAAAAGCTACAGGATTTGGCGATTCAAAATTATATGATTCTATTACTGATATGGTAGCTGATCCTGCAATCGATGCGCTTTGGGTATGCTCTCCAAATTTCACTAGAGAGGAAACTTTTGAAGAGATAGAATATATAATTAGCTCTGGTAAGGGTGAGTTAATCGGGGTAACGTGTGAGAAACCACTTGGGCGAAATGTTAGAGAAGCTAAAAAGGTGTTAGAACTAACAAAAAAATCTTGTTTACTGGATGGATATTTGGAGAACCAGGTTTTTGCTCCATCTGTTACCCGTGGGAAGGAAATTGTGTGGGCAAGGGGAGCTGCAACTACCGGGAGACCCTATTTAGCAAGAGCAGCAGAAGAACATAGTGGACCCCACATGCCCTGGTTTTGGGAGGGAGAACTCCAGGGTGGTGGCGTGTTAAATGATATGATGTGTCATTCAGTTGAGGAGGCCCGATTTATGTTAACAGAGCCGGGTAAACCCCGAAATTCTATCACGCCAGTAAGTATAAATGCCTATACCGCCTGTTTGAAATGGCAACAGCCAAAGTACGCAAAGATTTTATCTGAGAACAGCGGTGGGAAGACGGATTATTTAAAAAAACCAGCAGAAGATTTTGCTCGTTCATTAGTTGAATATGAGGATATCAACAAAAATAAATTGATAGTCGAAACTACCACTTCCTGGTGTTTTGTAGGAGCGGGACTGCGTCTTAGTATGGAACTGTTTGGTCCTGAATATTCTATGTTTGTGAACACGCTTGATTCAGACTTAAAGGTATTCTTTTCTCGCAATGTTTCAGGAAATTCTGGAGAGGATTTGGTTGAAAAGCAAAATGCAGAATCTGGAGAAATGCCGGTGGTCAGTAGTGAAACTGATGTCTATGGATATACAGCGGAAAACCGTCATATGGTTGAATCTTTTTTAGCAGGGAAACGTCCAAATGAAAATTTTGATGATGGGCTGGAGGTTACCAGATTACTCATGGCTGCATATATGAGCGCTGAACAAAATAAAACTATAAAACTCCCGAATCCTGATATTGATTCATTTATTCCTGCTGTAGCGCGCGGAGAGTGGAATCCGAAAGGTTAGCTTATGAAAAATTTATTTTTTTTTCTTACCGCGTTAATTCATATTAGCTGTTCCGGTTCAAATGGGTGGGAAGTACTGTTTGATGGTAGGACAGTAAATGGTCTTCGTGGTTACCGACAATCTGGTTTTCCATCAAAGGACTGGGTTATTGTAGATGGAACATTAAAAACTATTCCGGGGCATGGTGTTGATTTAATCAGCGAAAATGTTTACAAAGACTTTGAATTGGAGCTTGAGTGGAAAGTTCCTCCCGGTGGAAACAGTGGGATATTTTATTTTGCAACAGAAGATGGAAATTATATTTGGCAGTCTGCCCCTGAGATGCAGGTTTTGGATGATGAGGGACATACAGATGGTAAAAATTCACTTACCTCTGCAGGTTCACTTTATGCCTTGATTCAGCCTTCAAAAAGTGTGGTAAAACCTGTTGGCCAATTCAATAATGTCCGAATAAAAGTTAAGGATAAGCATGTAGAGCATTGGCTCAATGATGTGAAAGTGGTTCAGTACACCTACCAGAGTACTGAAATGTGGGATTTGGTAAAAGAAAGTAAATTTAATGCCATGAAAAAATTTGCCAAAGCCACAGAGGGGCATATAGGATTGCAGGGAGATCACGGAGAGATATGGTACCGCAATATCCGTATACGGAAGATTTGAATTGAAGCGTCGTGAATTTCTTAAAAAAACTACTATTATATCTGGGGGATTACCGCTAATAGGGTTCTGTGGTTCATTTATATCCGGCTGTAAAGAATCATATATCCCCTTTAAAATATCTCTGGCGGAATGGTCTCTGCACCGTTCAATTTTTAATGGAGCAATAAATCATCTAGACTTTAGTTCAGTTGCCAAAAAAGAATTCGGTATTTCTGCTGTTGAATATGTTAACATATTCTTTTTTGATAAAGCAAAGGATATCTCTTATCTAAATGAAATGAAAATGAGGACTGATGACAACAGTATAAAAAATCTTTTGATTATGTGTGACAACGAGGGAAATATAGGAGACCCTGATCAAAAAAAGAGAGCTCAGGCGGTCGAAAATCATTATAAATGGGCAGAAGCAGCTAAGTTATTAGGTTGTCATTCCATCAGGGTGAACGCTAAGAGTGAGGGAACATACCAAGATCAAATCGAATTAGCAGCAGATGGACTGAGAAAACTCACAGAGTTTGGTGATAACATTGGAATAAATACCATTGTAGAGAATCATGGAGGTCTCTCATCCAATGGAAAATGGCTTTCATCAGTAATGAAAAAAGTTGACCATCCCAGAGTTGGAACTTTACCAGATTTCGGAAATTTCAAAATCGAGGGAGATGAGTGGTATGATCGATATCAGGGAGTTCAAGAACTTATGCCTTATGCCAAGGCTGTCAGCGCTAAGAGTCATGAGTTTGATAGCAATGGTAATGAGACCAGAACTGATTTCAATAAGATGATAAAAATTGTGTTGGATTCAGGCTATAGTGGATATGTGGGAATAGAATATGAAGGGAGTAAACACACTGAAAAGGAGGGCATCAAACTGACACTGGAGTTACTGAAAGAAATAAGGGATACAGTATCTAATTCGACTTTGGAATAAAAGATGATGGGTGTCTGGTTAATATTC
>CAXRJK010000064.1:0-2295 GCA_964230865.1 Winogradskyella sp. | reverse complement strand
TGGAAAGAATTCATCGAACACAGAGAAAATGTTTTATTAGAAAATGTAGAAGTTTTTAACGATTATTTTGTTATTACTGAAAGGGAAAATGGACAAAGGAGGTTTAATGTAATTTCAAACAATGATGGTACAAGCCATTATATTGATTTTGGTGAGGAAGCGTATTCTACATACTCAAGTGTAAATGCAGAAATAAATTCAGCTAAATTTAGATATGGATATTCTTCCATGACTACCCCAAATTCAACTATTGAATACGATCTTAAATCAAGAACAAAAACAATTTTAAAAGAAGCAGAAGTATTAGGAGGAAGTTTTAATAAAAGTAATTATGAATCTAAACTTATCTGGGCTGATGCTAGGGACGGAAAAAAAGTTGCGATATCTATGGTTTACAGAAAAGATATGTACAAACCTGGCCAAAATCCTTTACTACTATATGGTTATGGTTCTTATGGAGCTACTAATAGCGCTGGATTTAGCTCAGTTAGATTAAGTTTACTAGATAGAGGATTTGTATATGCAATAGCGCATATTAGAGGAAGTCAATATTTAGGAAGACAGTGGTATGAAGACGGTAAAATGTTTAACAAGAAAAATACTTTTTGGGACTTTATAGATAGTGCTAAATATTTAGGTGAAAATAATTACGTGGATGACCAACAAATATTCGCAATGGGCGGAAGTGCTGGCGGATTATTGATGGGTGCTGTTGCAAACATGGAGCCTGAAGTTTTTAAAGGTATAGTAGCCGGGGTTCCGTTTGTGGATGTTGTAACTACAATGCTTGATGAAAGTATTCCTTTAACAACATTTGAGTTTGACGAATGGGGTGATCCTAGGGATAAAGATTCTTATTTCTACATGTTATCTTACTCTCCCTATGATCAGGTGGAAGAAAAAGATTATCCAGCAATTTTTATCACAACTGGTTATCACGATTCTCAAGTTCAATACTTTGAGCCTGCAAAATGGATTGCTAGATTACGCGATAGAAGAACTAATAAAGAGCCACTACTTATGTACTGTAATATGGATGCAGGACACGGTGGTGCTTCGGGAAGGTTTGAAGCTTTTAAGGAGACCGCAATGGAGTATGCATTTTTGATTTCACTTACCGATTAAAAATAAATCATAAAAAAAGGGGCTTTTTTAAGCCCCTTTTTTTATGATTAAATTATATTATTTTATAATTAGTTTAGATGTATTAGTCTGGTTTTCAATAGTAACTTTTACCACATAAACACCAGGGTTTAATTCACTAATTTCTAAAGAATCTGAAACAAGATTAGTATTTATTACACGTTTACCGAGTATATCAAATACTTGTACTTCTTTTACGCCATTAACCGGAGTTTGAATTGTAACATAATTACCATCTACCGGATTTGGATATAAACTCATTTCTAATGAATTTATATCATTAACACCAAGAGTACCTTCCACCACAAATGAATCCATTTGCAGAACAAAAGAATCATTACTCACGCAATGAATCCCAACTCTGACGGTCTGACCTTGATAAGCACTTAAATCATATTCATATTGTGTCCAATCTAACGGAGCTTCTTCAAAATTACCCGATGAAATAATTGTAAAGTCATCAGGATTTGTAGAAGTCCCTATTCCTATTCTGAACCTGTCTAATCCGTATTGATCGGTTAACGATTTTGCCCAAAAAGTTAATGTTGGTGAAGTTACTCCGTCAATTGTAAACTCAGGCCCAATCATCCAGTCATCATTTGGAAATGGTGTTCCTCCTGAACCAGCGGCAAAGAAATATAACCCTTGATTTCCTTCATATGAATTCCATACATCAAGACCTGTACCTCCTGTATCAACAGCTTGCAGATTATTCCAAATAATTCCAGAACCTACATAATTTTCGTTTACAAAATCTACATTAGAAGCACCCCATGTTGTTCCTCCTTCTCCGTCAATAGCTGTCCATCCTTCAATATTATCGATAGCAAATGGTGCGTGACATTCGAAATTATCTCTCCATACTATAGGTAATTCATATTCGTCTGGACAATTAGATTCATAAGAAGTTTCTCCTGTATAAAAGCGAGTAAATTCAACCGGCGGAAAATCACATGCACCTGTTGTATTTTGAGAATATGTTTCAATTAAAGGAATTCCTAAACCTGGAGCCCACCAAAAATGTGATGTTCTGTTTGTGACACAAGGACTAGAACCAGTTTGAGCGTCAGAAAATGTAGCAGTATGAGATACCATAACAACATTTTCATATACAGTTCCATCTGGCATTGTTACAGTACCATAATCCAGAGC
>CAXRJK010000063.1:0-8005 GCA_964230865.1 Winogradskyella sp. | reverse complement strand
GTATAACAGAATGTATACCGAATTTCTTAATCGTCCATATGAGGAAACTCTGGCTGATTTTGCATCTAACGAAGCCCACTTAACCTGGAATACGGTCTGGTGGGGCGCACCATATTCTGCTGGAGACGAAATACTCTTTGTGTATGCAAACCCAATTCAGCAGGGTGTGGACAGGTGGACATTTACAACGGTAAAGAATACAACCGGTGGAGCAGTTTCACAGGAAGATATAGATATGATAAATGTCTATCCAAACCCATACTATGGTTTTCATGAGTTGGAAACTAGCCGATCGGAAAAATATGTTTCATTTAACCATTTGCCTGCGACAGCTACAATAAGGATTTTTAACCTTGGTGGTACAATGGTAAGACAGATAGACAAGAATGATGCAGGACAATATGCAACATGGGACTTAGCTAATCAATATGGCTATCCCGTAGCAAGTGGACTCTATATCATTCATGTAGAAACGGATTTCGGAGAGAAAGTCCTTAAATTAGCGCTTGTCCAGGAAACTCAAGTGCTCAAATATTATTAATAAAAAACAATGGAGAATTATATTATGAAATCATTGTTAGTAAAAAGTGTGATTGCCATTACACTTGGCGGTTTGGTTTTTGGACAAGGATCCAGAATGGGAACGTCATCGTCTTCTCAGTTGCAGATTGTACAAAATGCACGACACCTATCTGGTGGCGGCGCTGCAGCAAGTGCCACAGGGCTCGATGCAGTATATTGGAATCCCGCTGGTTTGGCCATGGGTGGTGATAATGTAGAGGCTATGTTTTCAAATAGATCCTATATTGCTGATATCTCAACAAACTACTTTGGGATAGGAAGTAATTTTGGAAGTTTAGGAAAGCTAGCACTAACTGTAAGAACTTTCAATGTTGGCGATATAGACGAAACTACTGTTTATCAGCCAGATGGTACAGGAAGAGTGTTTACTCCCAGTATGTTTGTTGTTGGTGGAAGTGTATCTAAACGCCTGTCTGATCGTACAAGTGTTGGGGCTACAGTAAATTGGTTGAGCGAAAGTTTCGGACGGGTAAGCGCAAATGGACTGTCGGTAGATGTTGGTGTTCAATATAAGACATTTATGGACTGTGAGAACCTTGATGTTGGATTTGCAATTAGAAACTTTGGACAACCGATTACGTACGGAGGCGAAGGTTTAGGTGTTCAGGCAGAGGCTGCAGACTCTGATAGACCACAAGAATATTATAAAGCAGATGCAGCATCGTTTGACCTCCCTTTCACTATGGATATGTCAGCAAACTATAGCCTTGCTGGACTAAACTTAGGGCTTACCTATACGAGCAATTATTATGCAACAGATGAGGTTAGGCTTTTAGGGTCTTATGACGTTGGTGAGTTAGCGAGTGTTCGTGCTGGGTTTCAGACTTCTATGTCAGCAAAGGATGATGAAAATGTTGATTGGGAATATAAGAACCCATTCGATGGAGTATCTTTTGGCGGTAGTTTAAATCTAAAGACTTTTATCGGAATGGGTCTGACAGTTGATTATGCTTTTATGCCAGCTGAATATTTTGACACAAATCAGGTAATTTCTGTTAGAGTTGTATTTTAATACTTTTTAAAAGAGAATAAAAAAGCCCCGTATTTGGGGCTTTTTTATTTAAACATAGATTGTAAGAGAGGATACAAATTATTGTATTTCAATCCCTGCCCCGTATAAAACTCTCCATCTTTGTTTTGTAATATCATCTCCCAGTGTAGATGAGAACCATCTCTCTTTCCAAGGGTAGAGGCCTGCATTCCCGTGTTGCCTGTTTTCCCTAAGAGTGTTCCTTCATTTACTTTAACTCCAGGTATAATATTTTTATTTATATGTGATAGGTGTGCATATATTGTAATAACTCGGTATCCGGGTATAAAATTTAATCCATGATCGAGAACAACAGTTTTTCCTAATAAGATATGCTCAAAAACATCAGAGGGGGTTCTATGAATTTGAGATGCCTTTTGTAACAGTTCGGACCTTAGTGCTGAACTTACCTCTTTAAAATTATGATCTGCACGGATTATAGTTCCCTCAGCTACAGCACGTACTGGCGTACCCCATTCAGCGAAAAAATCAATTCCACGGTGAACTCCTTTTCTGTAATCACGTGGAGCATTCGGCAAAAGATTTGCTTTTTTGGGGACAGAAAGATTTTCACAGGGCAATAGAATTTTTTTAAAAGAAATATTATTCCATTCCGGAAAGGAAATTTTATTTTTAAATAGCGGATGCATGGACTCTGACAGACGGTTTACATATATTGAAACAAGCTCGGCTTCAATATTTTTAATTGTGTTTAAATCGGCTATAAATTGAAGTTTAGAAATATTATCCGATTGGATTGCTTTATTTAAAGTATAGATTTTTTTTGTTATTGCACGGTTTATTAATAGATCAATCAACTGTTTTCTAAGAGAATCATCGATGTTTTCGGTGAATAATAAATTTGATTTGGTAATTATCAGGCTTTCAGTAAACTTATTTGGAATTGATGTAAATGAATATCCTTTGGGAATATGTACATATACTGAATCATAATTTGTACTTGGAAAATAAGAAACTGAATGCCGATCAGGTTCTCCCAGGTGTGGACTCTGAGAGCACGACACAAAAAACAGAATAATAAAATAAAAATAATATAGCAATTTATTTAGGACAAATAACTTTTGAGGCTGTTTAATCCGCTAATAAATGCATGAGTTGGATCATGATGGGACACAGTCTTAACTACAGTTTCAGAAAAAACAGAATCACTTTCAGTTACATTTGCTGCATAATCGCCCTCAAAAATTACCTGAACAGTCGGAAGGTTAATTAGGTTTAGTGTATCAACTAATGAGTATTCATATTTAGCCCACGCCATAGGAGCTAATAATACCCCTGAGGCAGAATTACGGTTTCGCTGAAGAAATGAAATAGCCATGTAAATCTTATGTGTTTGAAATATTTTTAATTCTACTTCAGTATTTCTTACTTCAAAGCGAATAGCCTTGTTAATTTTATCTAAAGTTATTCTTTTTCCTGATTGAGAAGATTTAACACCTATCAGGTTTAGGTTTGGTCCTTGCAAGACTAAAACTTTCATCTTAAAGGTATGATATGTCCCATAATATATCCGATAATAATTCCAAACAACATTGCAACTGTAAGCACCCGTGACTTGGTAATCTGCTTTGAGTATCCTTTTTTTATAGCAATAATAGATACAAAGTAACCCAGAGAGTTAACCATCCAGAAAAAGGGAATTGTAAATACTTTTATAATAAAGGGACCAACCCATGGTATCATAGCAATGAGCGCACCCATTCCAGCAAATATCTGTGTAAAAAACCCGAGAGCCAACGTAAAAAATACAACAATTTTTTTATCTATCCCCATAGTGAGAGCGACTATAATCGTTATCAGAAGTATTGTCCAGACAAGAATATTTTTCCAGCGGTGATTAAATTGAATTTTCATTTATCAGTAATAGTTGCTGTTATGGTTATGGGTCCAATTTTTACAGATGCTTTTAATATTTTTCCAGGAGGTTTACGTTCAACCCATATTTGTTTAATTGCCTCAGGGTGAGTGATATTTTGACTAAAATAATCAGACCGGTCAAGCATTTTTATTTCTTTGTCATCGGGAATTAAATCAAGTCGTAAATGATTGCTCATGATAGAATCTCCATTTATTAATATTTTTTCTGTACCTGCCAACAACACTCGTGATTTAAATAAACTGCCCTCATGTTCTATTGGAAACCACTTTGTATCCAACTGCTCGGAATTTTCACGGTTTAGCCTTTCCAAAAAGGTAAAGACTGTCATACAGGAGTCTCCCCTTTTAAATGAATCCAAACCATCGTAGGTAAAATTTTCTGTTGAGCTATCCCACTCTCCAGACAATCGTTGTTTAAAATCGCCCTGTTTGGTGGTTTTTTTATAGTTACGAATTCCAAAAGTTAAAGTATCGAATGAGGTGTGGTAATAATTTTTAAATGGATAGAAATATTCAATTAATCCACTAGATAGGGCAGTGATTGAAATGTTTTCTTTTTCAGAGGAATAGGATATTTTTCCACACCTTATTCCAAAAACAGTCACGTCATAGTATAGAGTATCTCTACTAGCAAAAGCTAGCTCAAACAATAGCAAGATTGACACACAATGAAAAAATCTTTTCATGGTTTCCAATTAAATTTTCCAGAGATTCCCAAAAGTGCAACAGTCGGAATATAGACAGTTTGGATTATAGACCATAATAAAAAAATGGAAATCGAAACAGGGGTATTGAGCTTTGCAGCTCCTGAAAATATAACTAGACCCTCAGATAAGATTTTTATAAAAATTATTGTTAATAAAGAAAAAGAAAAAAAACCGAGAACCACCTGAAATAGGATAGAAAAGTTAAGAGTAAATGCCACCAGCAGAAAAACAAGAAACCATATTTTAGTATTATATTGATCAGAAGCGTTGGAAGCCCACCGTGTTCTTTGGTTAATAAACTGACCAAGAGTATCAACGGGTAAAGTAGTTACAGCTCCATTTGGGTCGGGATTGAAAGCCCCACCACTGATCTTTGAAATACTTTGTATTAAATAAATATCATCGCCAGATATCTTATGTGCAACAGGATTAAATCCATCAACCTGCTCGTAACAGTCTTTTCGATATGCAATGTTTTGTCCAGAACCCGCCCACGATAAACCTAGGCTCATTGCACCTGCGTTAGCGCTCATAAGAGAGAGAAAATCAATATGCTGGTATTTATGAAACAGCTTCTGTTCTTCTGAGTGTATAGCAGAAAACCCAGCGATTATGCCAAAACGGCTTCCCAGGTGTTCTACCATGCTGCCCACCCATGTCGACCTAACCCGGCAGTCTCCATCTGTAGAAAGAATAATATCGCCTCTCGCTTTTGAAATGCCCCTTGACAGAGCAAACTTTTTTGGTGTCATATCTTTGGATTTTTTTGTTATTTGTAGTCCCTTAATATTGAGATATTGTTTTGTGAAGTCCTTAATGATATTCCAAGTTCCATCAGTTGAACGATCATCTACTATAATAATTTCCAGCTTGTCCTTTGGATATTTTTGAGAGGCTAAATCGCTCAATAGTTTTTTTAGATTATTGGATTCGTTTCTAGCGGCAATTACAACAGATACATTAGGAGCGTTTGCCACAGAAGGCACACAGGGTTGACGTTTTAAACGATATAGTCCAACGCAAAACAATAAAACATATAAAACGTAAATACTCAGGGAAACCCAGGCTATCCCTGTCAATATAATCATAAGGTTTGAGTAATAATGGAGGCAATCAGAAAATAAAGTGTAACCCCAAGGATATCAATACTTGTTGTAACGAAGGGCCCTGTAGCAATGGCTGGATCAACATTTATTTTTCGTAAAACAAGGGGAACTACAGTCCCCACACAGGAAGCAATAAACATGGATGAGCAGATACTAAGCCCCACAATCAATCCAAGGTCTGGGGTTGTTTCAACAAAGGGGATGAAGGTAAAGCAACCCAAGAGAATTCCGTAAAGGACGCCCAAAATTAAGCCGACTCGAATTTCTTTAAAAATTAGTTTTAGCTCCTCCCCCTCTCCTACCCTTCCTGTGGCAATTCCCCGTACAACAATAGTTGATGATTGTGTCCCAACATTACCCCCCATTCCTATTATAACAGGTATAAACGCAGCCAAAGCCACAGACGCCTCCAGCATGTGCTCATATTTCCCAATAATAAAAGCTGCGAGAACCCCACCTACCCAACTTGCGAACAGCCATGGTAATCGGGACTTTGCATTCTCCCAAGATGACTTGAGAAGGATTTCTCTATCTTTTCCTGCCCCTGCCATTTGTAAAAAATCTTCCGTTGCCTCTTCTCTGATGACATCGACAACATCATCAACTGTAACAATCCCCAACATAGAGCCATCCACACCAACAACCGGAACAGCTAAATAGTTGTAGCGTGCGACAATTTTTGCAGCTTCCTCCTGGTCTGTTTCAGGTCTAACGCTCACTACATTATCTGTCATTATATCCACCAGAGAAGTTTCCGGAGGTGTGGTGACAAGGTCTCTTAGGGAAATCACTCCCGTGAGCCTTTCGTCATCGTTGGTAACATACAAATAAAAAACCATCTCGGACTTTTCTTGTTTTTGAAGCTCTTTAATCGCTTCATGTGCTAAGGTGTTTTGATGAAGAGTAAAAACATCGGTGGTCATAATACTGCCTGCACTGTCATCAGGATAGGACATGATCTCTTCAACCTCTTCCTGTTTTTCTGCATTTAGCAGATCCAATACAGACTGGGTTTTTTCATCTGGAAGTATTGCAAGGATTCCTGCCTGATCATTGGAGCTTAGTTTTTGAAATAGTTTGGCAATTGTTTTTGGAGGCTCATCACCCATAAGATTTAAAATAATGGGTTCATCAAGCTCAGCTAGGAAGTCGCCAACGTATTCCAAATCGATTATTATATTGAATAAGGTTTTCTGTTCCATATCAGTAAAGAACCGAAACAAAATTGCCATATCTGCAGGGTGGGTTTTCCCGATTAGTTTAGTGATATTGGTTTTGGCATGACGTCGTATAAGTCGACGAAATGTATCCCGCAGAACGGATATTTCATGCTGGAACATTTCTTTTCTTATCATTTTATAGCTATTTTGAAAGGGATACGGTTTAGAGACCTATATCCTTTTATGAACATGAATATTGCAGCCGTCAGAATTAATGGAGAAACATGACCCCTCCATGTATATATACTTTCTAGGGAGCTCTGAAAGTTTTGCAAAATCAAGGCCAACCCATTGTTTAGGGAATGAAGAATAAGTCCAGGGACTATACTTCCAGTTTTCCAAGCTAAATATCCCAGAATAACTCCTAGCAGATAAATTTGGATAATCCACCCTGGATTTAAATGAATCATTGCAAAACAAAGACTTGTTACCAAAACTGCTTTAGTGATGTCCTGCCAATATCTCTCCAAAAACTGCTGAAGAAATCCTCTAAAAATAACCTCTTCACTGAAAGGAGCAATAAATACAGTTGCTAAAATGAGAAAAAAAGCGTTTATTTTTGTATCAAAGTGAACCAACTCTGATAGTTTTTCTATGTAATCAGAAATAGGAAAGACCAGGCTAATAATGCGGTCAATTTCATCGGAAAGAATAATTGTACCCAATGATAAAATAATTACAGAAAAAACACTGTTCATAGGAATAGGTTTTATCCTGACAGTCTCATAAATAGACAGTTTGTTGAGATAAACAAAAGCAACAACAGGAACCACCATTATTCCCTGTCCAACAAAAACAGATAAAATATTTAAAAAACGAGAATCAGATTCAGGAAAAAGTGCCGTCCCTATAGACAGAACGAAGGCAACCCCTCCGAACCCGATAAACAGGGAAGAAATTGTGACCATGATTACAGATTGAATAGTAAGTATCTTGTTCATAACAGTTTGATTCTCTTAGTGTCATTGTTAGGAAATTACAATTTTATTTAAGGAATGAAAAAACGAAAAAGGATAATGGAAACCCCTTACAATACCCAAGCTATTTAATTTACTAGGTAAGACAATATAATCCCTGCAGATGTCGCCACATTTAAGGACTCCCCAAACCCCTGTTTTGGTATTGATATAATTTTATCTAAATAGGGTTTGTTTTCCTCTGAGATTCCGTGGGCCTCATTTCCCAAAACTAAAACCCATTGTTTCGTGTTTTTCCCTTTACGCTCATGTATAGGTGTCCCTGTTACATCTGTGCCAATTATAACAATATTTTTTTCAGATAGAGTTTTTAGATCAACTTGAAAAAACTTTAATTGAAAATGGGCCCCTATCCCACTCCGAACAGCTTTCGGATTAAATGGATCAACACAATATTGAGAAATAAAAATGTGATTTATCCCAACCCATGCAGCAGTCCTGCATATTGTCCCAAAATTTCCAGGGTCAGAAATTTTATCAAGAA
>CAXRJK010000062.1:0-11076 GCA_964230865.1 Winogradskyella sp. | reverse complement strand
CCGCCATTGCCACCTACTAATGGTTTTGATGTGAGGTTTACAACTGATACCAAATATTGTTCAACAAATGAATGTATGGTTGAGGTGATGACTAATGGTCAACCGCTTATAATTGATTGTGAAATGAAAAATAGTGAGCTCTGGAAGTTGGTTGATGGAAATGGAAATGTATATGAGTGCGATGATATCCATGAAATAGGGCTAGATGGTAATTCAGAATCACTTGTATTAAAGGAAATTACATCTACACAGTTTCCAACAGAGTTTGCGCTTTTTCCAGCACATCCCAATCCATTCAATCCAATCACAAACATTCAGTTTTTTATCCCGGAATTATCTGAGATAAACTTATCTATTTATGATATTCAAGGACGACTGATTGAAACTCTTTTAACTGGTCAAAATGCTCCGGGAAATCATATAGTCCAATGGAATGCAACTCAATTTTCAAGTGGGGTGTATTTTGTGGAATTAAATGGAAATAAAAAAAGAATAATTCAAAAGATTATTTTTATGAAATAAAAACTTATTATCATCATTGTAGGATATATACAAATCTTCTAAATTAGTTTTTAATTTAGAGGTGTTGAATATGAAAAGATTAGAATTTATTTCGTTGGTTGCTTTATTTTCCATATCTGTTGGACAATGGTCATCTTCTCCGGATGAGCCAATAACTCTAGGAGATGGGGTTCAAGCGCAGATAAAACCAACCTCTGATGGAGGGGTCTATGTGGCTTGGCTCAGCGAGGGTAATTTTAATGTTTATTTACAGCGATTAAATTCTCTCGGTGAACCAGAGTGGGCTGATGGTGGACTAATCGTGAGTGACCAGCCGAATTCAACCTGGATCGCAGTGCATCACATGAACCTTTCTGTTGATGGAAATGATAATGCCATTATCTCAACATTGGACACCCGCACTGGTATGTGGCAAGTGTATGCCTACAAGATTGCTCCGGATGGTTCGATGCTTTGGGGAGATGATGGCTTGTCCCTTTCAGTTTCAGGGAGTGAAAATATATCACCACGCTTGACAGTACTTTCTGATAATAGTGCAGTTGTGGCATGGTGTCAAAATTATATGACAGTAAGACTACAGAAAATTTCTGAAAGTGGTTCGTTAGAGTGGGGAGATGGAGGCATACATATTGTTGATGGTACAGGTGATCTATTAAATCCTCTTCCTTTGACAGTGGATGGAAGCAATATCCTTATACAGTGGAACCATCAGTCAGGTCCTTTTTGGGCGCCTGATACAAAGTTATACCTACAGAAATTTAATAGCTCTGGAGTTGAACTTTGGGATTCACCCGTAGTGGTAGTAGGGCCTGTGGTGTTTCCCACAGGAAACTACTTTCAAGAATCTTCGGAAGATGGTGTGGGAGGGAGTTTCAGTGCATGGACAGAGATGTCGGGGGCAAATCAATCTGCAGTTGCTCAACGCATAAGCACTAACGGTGAAATTGTTTGGGAGGATGGTGTTGATTTTTCTACAAACACCGGTCATTTTCGTACCAATCCACGGACTGCAGTATCTGAAGGTACTTCTGAAATCATGTCAGTATGGACTCAAACTAACGGTGGTCAATCACAGCATGGTATTTATGCACAAAAACTTGATGAAAATGGTAGTCGTCTTTGGGGCTCTTATGGTGTGGCTGTGGTCCCCTTGAATGGCAACTATTCATATTTGGATGTTTCTGTGGAAAGTTTTGGGGATGATATGGTCACAGCATATATTGAACAAAGTAATAACATGACCGGTGATATTTATGCATCCCGTTTAAACTCAAATGGTGAATTTGTTTGGTTTGGACAGACCGTAGCTCTGACATCATCAGGAAATTCAAAATCAGACATGTCTGTCAATAGAGGCCCGGGGTGTATGTTTGTCGTCTGGACTGAAAATGGTTCGGTACAAGCTCACTGTCTCCTGGAAAATGGAACTTTGGGTGCTCCCGCTCCGCAGGAAATTGAGTTAGTTGTTTTAAACTCAGCTGGTTGGAATATAGTTGGAATTCCAATTGATACAGACCCTGTATCCTATTTATCTGTTTATCCTGAAGCAGTAAATGGTACATTTTATGGGTTTGACGGTTTTTATACTTCAGCTGAAAACTTAGTTGTAGGTGATGGGTTCTGGCTAAGATTTAATTCTGAAAATATGACAACCATAACCGGTTTGCCTTTAGAACAACTCGCAATTGATTTAAATGAAGGATGGAACCTAATCTCTGGAATTTCATCTCCTGTGAATATAATTGATATAGAAGATAATGCTGGAATTATTTTCTCAGGAACTATTTATGGTTTTACATACGGTGGCTATTCAAATCCGGATCAATTGGAACCGGGGAAAGGGTATTGGATTAGGACCAATAGTTCAGGAACAATCGTCATTCATAATTGATAGACAATTTCTAATGTATCTTTTAATTAAAAGTAGCAGGTACCAAAGTAGAAAGTAATGATTATGAAATATAAGCGCTACCTATGTACATCATTCATTTTCTTATTGTTTATAAATATTGGTTTTGGGCAGTGGTTTGATTTGAATCAAAACGGGGTAACCAGATCCTATTTGATGTCATACCCTAATAATGCATTGGGAGAATGTCCACTTATTATTAATATGCATGGATATACAGGCAATGCTTCTCAACAGCAAAATTCTACAGAAATGGATGAATATGCCCATCCGCAAAATATTGCAGTAGTTTACCCTCAAGGGATGCCAAATATTCAAGGGATAACTTCCTGGAATGTAGGATCTTTTTGGGATGGGAATTCATATGATGATGTGGGATTCATAAGTACAATGATTGATGATATAGCTTCAAATTTTGATATTGATTTAGACAGAGTGTATGCTTGCGGAATGTCCAATGGAGGGTATATGGCTTATGAGCTAGCCTGTGATCTTCCCGAGAAAATCACAGCCTTTGGTTCTGTAACTGGAAATTTCATGTTAAATAGCAACCAGGAGTGTGATAATGGCAGAGAGATTCCAATCATACATTTTCATGGTACTGGAGATGGTGTTGTGAATTATTATCCGCCTTCATTTGATGGCTCACTTACTGTTGAAGAGTCCATCGATTTTTGGAGTGATTTAAATAATCTTACAATTACAAATATCGAAACACTTAATAATAATGTAGATATATTATTTTTTGAAAGTGAAGTTTCATCCACTCAATTTGTCCATTATAAAGTCGAAAATGGTGGACATCAATGGTTCGGTAACAATTGGGGATTCCACAGCAGTGAAGAATTGATAAACTTTTTTTTAGAATATAAATTATCTGATTTTATAATAGAAAATATTACGCTTGAATATCAATCTGGTTGGGTCTTGGTTGGCTTACCGCTGGAAGTAGAAAATGCTTCCTATAACATTTTATTTCCTGAAGCAATTACCGGTACACTATTTTCTTTTGATGAAGGTTATATTTCCCAAAACGCTTTAATGGAGGGAGTTGGCTATTGGCTGCGATTTTCTGAATCATCAATGATTCAAATTTCCGGATATCCATTTATAGAGGTTTCCACTCCAATTAATGAGGGTTGGAATTTAATTGCAGGGATTTCATCTGTAATAGATGTTAACAGTATTCATGACCCAGATAACATAATAGTTAGTGGTACATTTTTTGGATTTAGCAGTGGATATGTTCAAGCAACTGATCTAGTACCGGGGTACGGATATTGGGTTAGAGCTAGTGATTCTGGTACAATCTTAATTACAAATTCTTTCAATTAGAACATTATTATCATTGCTTTAGTTAGCTTTAAATTGAACTATGAAGGAGTGGTATAATTTATACTTCGTTTTATCTATATTTGGGATATCAGCTCTTTTCCCTCACACAAAACTGAGTCCGGAACATGAAAAACACCTTCTAAATCAAGTAAAAGGGGAACACAACCTCCACCCCGGTTGGTATCCACAAGAATTGAGGCACTCTGGTGGCCCTGATGCTTTTGGATATATGTTCAAGGACAGCAATGAACCAGACGGACCTCAATTCAATTTTATAAATGTAGAAGGTGAAACCATTATGGACATGGGGGATGATGATTACCGTGGGCCTATTCAGCTCCCTTTTGTGTTCTCATATTATGGAGAGGAATATTCAGAAGTTTTCATCAATTCTAATGGCTTTATTTCATTCGGCTTTGGAAGCGGTGAATATAATAATTCTATAATTCCAGAATCAGGGATTCCCAATAATCTTATTGCATTTTTTTGGGATGACTTGAATCCTGCCACAGGAGGAACAATTGAATACGGACAGGCGGGGAACGATTGGGTGTGTTCTTTTACAGATGTGCGGGAGTATGGTGGTTCCGGTACGATTACTGCTCAAGTGATTTTGACAGAAAATGATGAAATCTATTTCCAGTATCTTGATTTTTCAAATGGATTGGATTTAAATGGAGAGACCGTTGGCATTGAAAACTCAAACGGAACTACAGGACTTATGGCTTCTCTAGATTCAAATCCCGCTTCTTATCCGGAAGAGGGTTTAGCGATTCATTTTTATCGTACTGATCCAGATGCCTCCGTCTCAGGTATTGTAACAGATCATACAACTCAGGAACCCATTTCAGGTGCGGAAGTGAGTTTTGGAGCTCTTTCAGCTTTAACAGATGATAGCGGTTTTTATGAAATTACAGATATTATGTCGGGAGTTTATGATATAGAAATCACTAAGGATGGATATCTCGATTATCAAGGAGAGCAAATTCAGTTAATTAGTGGCTGGAACATTTATGATGCAGAAATGATTTTCTCCGGATTTCCCAGTGGTTTGGTTGGGTTTTGGACTTTTGATGATTCTGATAATTTATTGAATGCATCAGTAGGTAATGACCTTGTATTAGTAGGAAGTCATAATACTGCTGAAGGTCCGAACCCTGGTGATAATGCAGTAAATATTGGAGCAGGTAGTTTTTACCGCTGTTTTCATGATATTGAAGCCAATGGATCATTCAGCAATCCTGACTGGGTTAACATTTTTACACTGGTAATGGATATTAAAATTCCCCAACTCAGTCAGTGGTACACACTTTATCAAACCAATTATTCAAATATCAATGATGGAGATGCTTTCATAAATCTTTCTGGTAATGTGGGTGTTTTGGACACTGGATACTCTCTTTATTCGTTAGTACCTGATGAATGGTATAGGTTAGCTATTTCTGTTAATCTTGGTATTCACTATGATTACTATTTAGATGGACAAATTCTTCATAATGGAGGTGGGCAAGGCTTTGACGGGAGATTCTCTTTATATCCTGCTGATGACGCCAATCAAGTCCTCTTTTTTGCTGATAATAATGGGGAGGATAGTGCTTTAGATGTTGGGATGATTGCGTTATTTGATAGAGATTTGTCTTCTGATGAAATTGAATCCATTGGAGGATATGGACATGAGTTTGAACCTCCACCATCTCCATATATGTCCCCATATCTTCAAACACCTACTCCTAATTCCATTTATATTTGTTGGCATAGTGAAGGTTCGGATGAATCTACTGTTGAGTATGGATTGACCGAAGAATTAGGAGAATCTGCTACGGGGAGTTACCATTCATTCAGCGAGTCTCTAAACTGGCACTGGGTGAAAATGGAAAATCTCCTGTCAGATACAGATTATTATTACAAAGTGGTTTCGAATAGTGAGGAGTCATCTGTCCATCGATTTCAGACGCATCATTCATATTCGGACACCTTGAGTCATGTGAGATTTGCTATCTATAGTGATTCTCAAAGCAATCCAGCTGTTCACAGTTCAGTTGTAGGTGCTATGAGGGAGACCTTTGAAAATCAGTTTGGAGAAGAATATTATAAGGAAGTGCACCTTGCTATGCTGTCCGGAGATATTGTGGATTATGGTCATACCGTAAATCAATTTTCAACCATGTTTTTTAATCCCATCGCTCAATTGAGTAATCATCTTCCATATATGACAGTAGCAGGAAACCATGAAGTTGAGGCACCTACATTTTATCATTATCTGAAATACGAAGATATTGCAGGATGGGAATCAGAGCGCTATTTTTCATTTTATGTGGGACCAGTTTTATTTATAGGCTTAAACAGTAATGTTCAGGGTAATACACAAATCAATTGGTTGGAAGATCTTTTAGAAACAGCACAAAACGATGATGCAGTAAAATTCATTTTTGTATCTTTACACCATCCTGGGCGTAGTGAAACTTGGCCCGATGGGAATACATCGTGGGTGCAGAATCAGGTAATACCACTGTTGACCTCTTATAGTAAGGTCGAGCAGCTCTCCTATGGTCACACTCACTCATTTGAACGCGGTGCTGTGGATGAAGGGAATCTCCGGCTCATGTGTTTTGGAGGCGGAGGCGGATATTTGGATCGTTGGGGAATGTATGGGAACCAGACAGACTATCCGGAAATTCACCGTTCCCATGATTATCACGGTTATACTTTTTTTGATGTGGATTGCGAAAATAATAGTTATACCGCAACTGCTTACAGTCTTGGAAATTCCGATGTTCCCATGGACAATGAGATCTTTGATACGTGGTTTCGTGATAGAAATTCATTACCTCCTGAAACACCAATTACCTTGTTTCCCGATGAGAATTTCGGCGATGTGGATGGACGACTGGTTGGGTCTCATTTTATGGGAGAACACGAAATCATGAGTTCACATTTTCAGGTAAAAGAAGTAGGTGAAACCTGGTCTCAATCAATTATCGATACTAAACGGGATTGGGAGAATGTGTATTATGACACAGGTCCTCCAAACTTTGAACCCGTGGACTTAAACGAAGGAATTGATTTGAGACGAATTGATATACCCAACGGAACTCTCCAAACTAACCAGAATTATGAATGGCGGTTGAGATACCGTGACCAGAATTTACTTTGGTCGGATTGGTCAGGTCCTCAAATATTTAATCCTGAGCCATTGGGTAATAATGCAAACTTTACATCCAATATCACGGAAGGGAATGTTCCCTTGGAAATATATTTTACAGATATATCTACAGGCGATCCCTTATCCTGGGAATGGGATTTTGATTCAGATGGAACCATTGAAAGTTTTGACAGAGATCCACTCTGGGTTTTTAATAATGGAGGATCGTACTCGGTTACACTAACTGTGTATTTTCAAGGAGGATCAGATTCAATTACTAAACAAAACTATATAAACGTTGGGCAATTTATGGAACTTGATTTGAGTTATCATCAAGATTGGAATATGATAGGGGTTCCTCTTGATGTAGATGAGTCAAGCTATCAAATTTTGTTTCCTGAATCAGTATTAGGAACCTTATTTCAATTTGGGCAAGGCTATGAATCAGTTGATAACTTTTCTCAGGGAGCGGGATATTGGCTGAGATTTTATAATGAAGGTCAGTCAACTGTAGAAGGATATGTTATTTCTGAGCTTGTGTTAGATCTCATGGAGAATTGGAATTTAATTTCTGGAAACGCAACTGAGATTTCGGTTACATCCATCATTGATCCCAACGAAATTATTATCCCCAATACATTTTATGTTTATGATGAGGGATATGCAAATGCAGAAATATTAGTGCCTGGTAGTGCCTACTGGATGAGAACATCAGAATCCGGAACCATCATCATTCCAAATTCTGTTCAGGGCAGAACACCACCTGCCGTTAACTATGATTTATCTTCGATAGCAAATACACTAAAAGTAAACAATACATCCCTATTTTTTGGTATTGAAGTACCGGCTAAAGATATTCTGAATTACAGCCTCCCACCCTATCCTCCAATGGGCGGAATAGATATACGTTTCTCAAATAATACCAAACTTTGTCCAGCGAGTGAGTGTATAATTGAAGTAATGAATAGTCGTGAATCACTGATACTTGAATTTGATATTAAAAAAGGTGAGGTTTGGGAGTTAGTCCCTATCATTATGAATAAAGCTCAACTTGGAGAGGCAATCTCATTAACCAACAAAAACCAATTCAATTTAGATTCAGACATTGAACAGTTTGTTTTAAGAAAATCTTCACCGACCAGAATTCCAAAAAGGAATGTATTACATCCTGCATTTCCTAATCCGTTCAATCCTTTCACTATGCTCCAATATGAATTGTCAGAAACGGCTTTGGTTACTTTAATCATTTATGATATGAACGGAAGAGAAATCAATCAATTAGTAAAAAACAATCAGGAAACCGGTTTCAAGACTGTAGTATGGAATGGTACAGATAAAATAGGTAGACCTGTAGGCGCTGGTGTATATCTTTACCAGATTCAGGCCGGAGATTTCGTACAGACAAAGAAGATGGTGCTGTTAAAGTGAAAAATATAAAAATAATAGTTTTACCAGTTTTAGTATGGTTTGGCATTCTTTACGCAAAATCATCCCAAAATAATGGACAATTTTGGCAGGAGATTATTAATGATGAATTTTCAAATCAAAATAATCCACATTCAGTAAAATATCATCTTGATGAGATAAAATTGATTTCTTCCATTTCGGTGTCGCCCCAATTAAATAATACGGAAAAGTCTGAGATCGTAATAGGTTTTCCATCACCAAGAGGCAATTTCATAAACTTTGAGATGTATAAATCTCCTGTAATGCCGAAAAAATTATCTGATAAATTTCCATCTATCAAAACCTATACAGGCAGAGGAGTGGAAAATCCAAATGACAGGGTGAGTGTGACCTTAAGAAATAACAGCATTAAAGTACTTATGTTATGCAGTTTTGGTAGAATTTTCATAGATCCAATTTTAAATAAAGGAGGGATTTATCGAGTGTCCTATTCTGAAAATCATTTACAAAAGATTGAGGAAGAATATAATTGTTCGCCATTTGGTTGTGAATGTATGATAAAAAGGACAGAAAATTATAATCCGCAAAATAGAGATAGGGATTTTCCATATTGTGTAGGTGAGCCTGAGCCCTGCTATTCAATTGGAGATACATTGGTAACCTTTCGTTATGCGGGGATATTAACTGCAGAGGCAAACAATGCTATTACGGATGGCACTGTTGAAGGAGGTTTAGCATGGATTGCGGCTATGGCAAACCAAGTGAATTTAGTGTGGGTGCGGGAATTAAGTTTTAGATTGGAGCTGATTGAAAACAACGACATTCTAATTTATACATATGAGAATCCTACTCCAGATCTGTTTACAGCTTATGATATGTATACAGAGTTACCGAGAGTACTTGGACATCTCAATGATGTAATAGGCCCGGGAGGATATGGAGCACAAGAGGAAGATCTTCTTTGGGAATATGGCGCAGTTTTCAATACAGGATATGGAGGAGGTCTTGCATATGTCCCGGGATCAACGTCTGCGAATCTTCCCAGTTATGCGGTTCACATTCATGAGATTGGACATAATCTTGGTTCCAATCATAACTGTACTTCAGAAAATGGATGGAAAAGTTCTTTTGGTGGTACAGCTATGTGTAGTAGAGGGAATACACTCCCCGGCAATTTTGGTGATCAGTACAGTTCTCATACCATTGATATTGCTATACGCTACCAGCAGGAAATGTTCTCAGGTGTCAATTATGATTATCAACGTGGATGGATTCGGGAACCGTCTGGTAACAACATACCAGGAGTCATTATTCCTGAAAGTGGATTTTTTATTCCCCAAAATACACCTTTTATTCTTGAAGGTTCCGCTATTGATATTGATGGGAGTGATCTCTTATCATATTCCTGGGAACAAAATGATGCGTCAAATGTTTCATTCTCCCCACCGGATTTTCCTGAAAACACTGGACCTTTGTTTTGTAGCGTTGATGCTTCTTTGCATGGAAATGTAAGGGTGTTCCCATATATAGAGAGTGTATTAGATAATCTTGATTTTACAGGCAACATTGAGCGATTACCTTTTGCTGAACGGGAAGTAAATATGCGGTTATTGGTGAGAGATAACAATATGTATTCTGGTGCATTTAACTATAAAAATGTTCAATTTTTTGTGGATGAGGCTACCGGACCGTTCAGAGTGACCTCCCAGATAGAGGAAGAAATTTGGGAAACAGGGTCAACACAAACGGTAACATGGGATGTCGCAAATACAGATAATCCGAATACAGTTAACTGTTCAAATATAGATATCATTTTAATGAATGAAAATTGGAATAATTACAGCGCTGTTATTGCAGATAATGTTCCGAACAATGGGAATTACAATATAACAGTTCCTGCCTTACCAGAGCTGAATGATTTTAGACTTATGTTAAAAAGTTCTGACAATGTTTTTTTTGATTTGAATGAGTCCAATATTTCCATTTTTAATTCTCAAAATCCAGTTGTAAGCATAGACACAACAACCATACAATTAACCGTGCCGGCCGATTCCATCTTTATTCTTGAAAGGGAAATTGGTAATGAAGGCGATTTAGGTTCGATATTGATCTATGAACCTATTGCAGAAATAAACCGCGAAGGAGAGGGATATCTGGTGTTTGACGGTGAGAACGATTATGTTGATCTTGGAGCGAATATTTTATCTGGTGATGGAGACTTTTCAATAACCCTGTGGGTAAAATCTTTTTCTACAAATGCAGTCATAATACAACAGAGAAATGGAGGTTTTAATGGTGAATATCAGCTGAACTTTGATGAAAATGGTAGAATCAATTTTTGGACATACAGAAACGGATATAAGTGGTCTGTAACTTCTTTTGGAAGCTATAATGATAGTGAGTGGCATCACATTGCAGTGGTCCAAGATGAAACCATAAATGGGGGGAGGGTTTATATTGATGGATTTGAGATTGGTAATAATTCAAACGGTGTTGTCTATCTAGATGGAAATATTCATACTAGTTTTGGCGCTGATATTAGGAACTGGGGAAGTTATCTGTCTGGGGCCATAAACGATGTTCACATCTTTAATGGTGCATTAACAGGGCTGGAGGTGAGTGCATTATTTAATAGTGGTGTGGGATTTAACCCAGCATACAATCACAGTGGTTTTAACAGTGCAGAACATTTGGTTGCATCCTACCCAATGATAACCATGGAAAGTGAGATCTTGATGGATGTTTCAGGTAACGGTCATGA
>CAXRJK010000061.1:0-9711 GCA_964230865.1 Winogradskyella sp. | reverse complement strand
CCATCTCCTTCAACGATCTGCCCATCTTCTACATGCAGAAAACCCTGAGCAAAAAGAATATGAAAAAGGAATGTTAGTCCGATAACTATTCTCATCTCAAACTCTCCACATAATTAATTAATGTAATTATAAAATGAGTCTTTAAACAAATTAGTTAACCCATTTCTCATGTTTGACCCAATCAATCTCCATTTCCCATTTTCCATCCATACGTTCATTGCTCATTTTAGCATAATTTAGAATAGCAAACATCGGTTCAAGTAATTTTTCAGCAATCCCAACGTTACGCCCAACTTCAATACCATTAAGTCGAAAAACTAAGTCACTATCTAACCATTCAACAGAATACTCATTATACTCAGTTAGGTTTGATGATGAATTTACTTGATTGGTCCACCAATCTCCTCCATCATCGCAATTGCCCAATGGCAAGATACTGCGACCAACGTATCCTGATTGACCCCCGTGCTGACCATGATGCTCCATTATATCAATTTCACCAGATCCTGATAATGGCCAACAGACATTTTCATCTGGCTCTTGAACTGGGGGTTCGTTATTGCGCGCACCTAGAAGCCACCAAGCTGGGAACATGCCTACCTCACCTGCCTTATTTAATTTGATACGAGCAGTCCAGCGACCACCGGTAAACTCTTGAAGATTTTTAGATGTCAATCGAGCTGACACATAACGTGTCGCAGGATGATATTTTCCAAACTTTGAAACATTATCTAAACATTGCCTTTCATGGTCTAAACTAATAAGCCGTAATTTTAATGAACCGTTACTAATCTCACGAGTATTGAATTCACCATCCCTAACGTAACATTGATCTTCCTCATTCACCCATAGTAATTGATCTTGCCAATTTTTTTCATTAAAATAATCAAACTGATCTATAAAATCGGTAACCCATCCTTTTTTTTGATTATTTTCTTTATCTTTTTTTACACATGATAAAGTTTCTATACCAATAATCAACATACAAATGTTTATTATGATTATATTTTTCTTCATTAAGATTGTTTAGTAATTATTTTATTCTTCTTTGTAATCTTTTTCTAAAACTCTCTTTTCTTTAAGAGTTTTTATAAGTTTTTCTACTCTTACAAATGCCACCAATCCAAAAACAAATCCTATTACTCCTAATGCTTCCATATTATTTCCTTTATTAAATTAATAATTTTTTTTTCTTTAGCATAAACTAATGCACCATAGCAATCGCTCAATTCGATAAATCTATCTATATCTCGGTTTATATAGGCAGTTTGTTCTTTGTATTTATTATACGTTTGAATATATCCATTTTTATTTAAGAAGTGCCATCTTGCGTACAGCTATAAAGCTGTCTGCTTTAATCTGATATATATACAATCCTGCAGTTACTGGTTTCCCTAAATTATCTGTTCCACCCCATGTGACAAATTTATATCCAGGTTCTTCATATTTATTAACCAAGGTTTTGACGGTTTGACCTAAAAGGTCATATATTATTATTGATACATTGGAATGCTCAGGCAGCTCGTAGCTTATTGTTGTTTTTGGATTAAAAGGATTTGGATAATTCTGAGATACAGAATAGACCAATGGAATCTCTATATCCTTATTCAAGGTAAATTCAGATACATCTCCAGAAACAATAATTTCTCCATAATCTGATATTCTGTATTCTTGAATTCCGGTCAATATCCAGTTAGAATTATCTTTAATATCATAGTGAATCACAAGATGGGGAGATCTATTCATTATTTCAATTGCGCCTGAATTTTCAGCTACTTTCATATTGTTTGAAAATCGAACATCGAATGCACCTTTCGGTGGCTTTGGTGGCAGATGATAGTTAAGAACTTCTTCTTCCGGTATGGATACACCGAAATAAAGATTCCTTCCGTTGATACTGAGTATGTTTGCTCTTTCTGTATGATCTGTAATTTTAGATAATGTTCTTGTAGAATTAGTGCTTGAGATGGTGATAGCACCATCTGTATTTGAATATATCCAATATGCCTCTCCAGGTTCAATCATCTCAGCATTAATGTATGCTTCCTGAAATTCATAGATTGTACCCTCCACAATAATATCTTCTAAATCGATTATTCCGCCAATGGAAATCTCATCTGAAATACCTGAAATTAGATTCCATCCCTCTGTAAGCTCTATGGTCAATTCAGCAATAGGTTCCCCCTGAATGGCAGAACTCCCTTCAACATAAAAATTTAACCAATATCCTGTCCCCGGAACCAGAATATCCTCATTCAAATATGTCTCGTTATAACTATATAGTGAACCAGTTACAGACTCAGGGAAGACCTCATTATAGTTCATATTCTGAGTTATGAGAGGAGCCCCTATCATATTCCATCCAGATGTGTGTGTTAGCGTAATCATAGGTGCTGTCGACTGCTCATAAACTCTCACGTAATCAACCTCTAATCGCACTGGAAATATGCTGTCATCAATTCCCTGCTGACCACCCCAGGTCCCACCTATTGCAATATTTAACAGCAGGTGAAATCGCTGATCAAAAGGCCAAGTTGCGTAATCTCCCGCTTGGTCATTAGCATAAGTAAAATAATGTATACCATCCACATACCACTTAAGATAATCTTCATCCCATTCCAAAGTGTAATCATGAAAATCTGAAGTCGCGCCATCTGTATATATGGACCAACTTGGAGGAGGGATACCATTCCACCAATTATAATCTTCTGTATGAGCTGTTCCATGAATCACATTAGGATCAAAACCAACATGTTCCATGATATCAATTTCGCCACTGTAGGGCCATCCACCATATACCCAATCTGTTGGTAACATCCATATTGCAGGCCATGTGCCTATACCACTGGGCAATTTGGCTCGTACTTCTATCCGTCCGTATGTCCAATCACCTTGGTCCCTCGTAACCATACGTGCGGAAGTATAATTTGCTCCACCATAATTCTGTTGGAGAGCCTGTATAACTAATTTTCCATCCTCAATAAAGGAATTATTCGAGTTACTTGTGTAGTACTGAGCTTCTCCATTTCCCCAGCCCCAGTCGCCGGTACCTATATCATAGCTCCACTTACTTTCATCGATCTCTGTTCCACTGAACTCATCGGACCACACCAATACCCAATTAGTTTCAGGAAGATCATCATCAATAATTTCGAGATTAAGATTATCGAAAATAACATCGGAAACAACACCGCCAGATTTGATCAAAAAATAATAAATCCCCGTTTCCTGGACTGTAAAAAAACCTGGAGGAGAACCAGGGCTATATGAGTTTGAACCACAGGAGTTGGAAAATTCTGTATCCCAGTTCCAAGGGGCACCCGCACCGCAGTGCCAAAAATGCTGTTCCACGATTATATTATTTGTCCCTATATCCACTCCCTCCTGAGGTTCATATTCAAGAATAGAAATTTCTACCCAGTTTTGATTGCAGCCAATTCCCTTGAACAGACCTGATACCTCATACAAGATGTTCTCTTCCAGATTGATTGGTTGATACACACCACCATTACCCCAGTTCGAAGCGTGTATTCTCAATGCCTCGCCACTCCCTCCTGCTGGTCCATTATCTGTGTAATTAAGGTTAATTTCAATATCACCTCCCACAATCCATGTTGTCCAGGCAGAGTCTTCGCCATCAAAGTTCCCGTTTTCAAATGCATTTAAGTATTGAAATGATAAAATGATTAACGTAATTATGGTTTTTTTCATATAGATGATCTGAATCCTTGTTTTATAATAAGTTTGATAAATAATTATTTTGAAGTAGTAGTTATTCAAAATATTTGCTCAGCAATTATTCACATACTGAACACCTACTAAAACAAATAGCCGGAAGAATCATATCTGCTTCTCCCACAGAAATTGATCTGTTATTATGTTGATCTGCACCACAATTGTCTGGCACAGATTCCCATCCCCCTGACCAACTACTCGGATAATACCCATTTCTATATTTATATGTATAATTTGAATTTGGCGGTAAGTTCAAAGTAATCTCCCATATTGTTGTATCCTCTACAGATTCCATCTGAAGTCCCCCAGGCTGGCCTGAGCTTATATTTCCACCTGAAAGCCAGATACCTGTTCCGCTTGTGCTCTGGTGTTTCATATCTACTTGAAAAGTTACATTCACATTTTTTAGAGATTCACTTTTTTTAAAAACTCTGACATAATCTACTTCCATTTCCATTGGGAATGCATTGGGGTCAATACCCTGAATTCCACCCCAATCTCCTCCAATGGCAAGATTAAGGATAATATAGTGGGATTTATTAAAGGGCCATTTATTTTCATCGCCACCGCCGTCATTATAAATAAAGAAAAATGGTTCACTATCAATTAAATATCTAATATAAGTACTGTCCCACTCTAAAGAATATAAATGAAAGGAATCTGTAGCTGTTGGCACTGATATATGACCCGACTTTTGAGTGTTTAACATATGATTATAATCTGTAGTGTGTATTGAGCCATGAATATTTCCATCGTCAAACCCAACGTGCTCCATGATATCAATTTCTCCACAATGTGGCCATCCAACAGAACTGATGTTTTCACCTAGCATCCAAATAGCAGGCCAAGAACCGTTCCCTTTCGGTAGTTTTGCACGGATATCAAACCTACCATATATCCAGTTCGCTTTCCCTGATGTGTTTACTCTTCCAGATGTGAAATCAGTATTGTAGTCGGTCCCGGTATAATCTGTACCTGCATAGCCTGGCTCAATTAAACCGCGGATGACCAGTTTTCCATTTCGAACAAAAAGGTTTGTATCCCGAGCAGTATAGGCCTGACTTTCGTTATTCACCCATCCAGGACGCCAGAGTAACTTATTCCATTTTTGAAGATTAATGACATCGCTGTCAAATTCATCAGACCAAACGAGTGACCATTGGCCTGAATTCATAGCTTCTGAGCCATCCTTTGGTTCTTCTACTTCTTGATCACAAGCAGAAATAGAAAAAATAGCTATAAGGATGAAGATATAGTTTTTGAGTTTGAACATATTTATTTGACCAAAATCATCTTTTTCATGGATTTAAACGAATTTGTCTCAAAGGTATATATATATACGCCACTAGGAACAGGGAGGCCTTTATGATTTATCCCGTCCCAGGTAACAGTATATACCCCCGTTTGGATATAGCTGTCAACTAGGTCAATAATTTTTTGTCCACTAAGATTGTAAATGCTTATGGCAATAGCGCTGTTTTCCGGTACAATATAATTTATGGAAGTTATGGGGTTAAAAGGATTTGGAAAGTTCTGTGAGATGGAAAATGATGTTGGTATGAGAGAGACTCTACTCAAGGTAAAATGACCTACAGAACCATTCAAAATTAATTGACCAGAATCCTCTAACTCATATTCTTCATTTTCACTTGAAATCAACAGCCAACTTTTATCATCGTATTCATTAATATTGATGGAATATGATATAAAAAGCTCTTGTGTGTTATTCATAACTTCTATGTTACCGAATGTTTCCACCAATTTTGTGTCACCTGAAAACCGTGCATCAAATGCCCCAAGTGGAGGTTTAGGCGGGAGTTTATAGCTGTTCCTCTCTTCTTCAGGAATGGATACACCAAAATAGAGTTCGCTATTATTGAAGCTGATTTTATTTGCTATTTCTGTACGATCTGTAAATGTAGATATTGGTTTTGCAGTGAGGTTACTTAAAATTATGATGTTCCCATCTGCACTTGCATAAATCCAGTACCCATTGCCAGGAATTAATTGATCTGCATTGATATATGTTTCATTGAAACTATAACAGGTGCCCGGAACAATTATATTTCCAGGGTCAGAAATATTACCAACATTTGTTATTGCACTATTCCCACTGATCAAGTTCCATCCTTCTGTAAGGCTTACCATAAAACTTGTGAGGGGAGAACCGGTTAATGATGCAGTATCAGCTTCTTGAAAATTAAGCCAATAACCTGTTCCAGGCTCAAGCTCCATTTCCGATGTATAGAATCCATTAAATCCGTATAAAGTCCCCGCAACAGCATTAGGAAATAGCACCTCATAGTTACTGTTCTCAACCTCTAATGGTAACCCTATTATATTCCATCCGGTCGATAGATTCATATTTATTGATCCTTCATTAAAGCCCGTATCATCTGGTGTGGTTAGGCACAATATCATGTAACCATTATGAAAAACAACATTTTCATGGATAAAGTCAACATTGTTTCCATCAAATGTGTGAGTGGCCTTTCCCCATCTACCTGTATCCCAATAGTCAAATTGATCTTCCCATAATTGGATGAAATTATTATCTGTACCTGTATTTCCAGTCCCGGGCACATATGCACAATACTTGACCCAATCATAAAATGCATATACAGGTAGAATATCTGGATTAAATGGCCCCACCCATTCTTCGTAAATCGGTTGCCACATATTCATCATGATCTTCTGGTAATGATAAAGAGAATCTGCGTAAAAATTGTCAACCCACCTTATCACCTGTTCATCAGCAAAAAAAGCGACATAGTCCGGAGTCCACTCAATAGCATATGTGTGAAAATCTTCATGGGGGTTAAAATCAAGATTGACCAGATCAGGTAAGTCCCATCCATTCTGGATAATCAAGTTTGTTTGTGTTTTATCATTATAATTACCCAGCCACTCTAGGTCAATTTCATTCCAATGCTCTGAACCTGTAAGACCTTCTTCCCAATAATCACGGTAGGTGAAAAATGAACTGACCACACCGCTTCCTATCGCTGACTTCATTCTAACTTCAAAACGTCCGTAACGAAAACTTTCAAAAGTCCGCAACTCTCCACCACGATAGGGCTTAGCTAAAACCACACTTGAAATAAAAATAAATAAGAACAGCCTTTTCATCATCATTTAAAATTCCTTTTTTGACCATAATCCAATCTATTATCACTGGTATATACCGGAAAAGGGGGAACAACCTTTGGAAATGGAACTCCATGCTGAAAAACTGTCATATCTATATTTGTTAATTCAATAGATTCAAATAAATCTGTGTCAATTTTTATCTGGTCAGAATATATATTTTGGAGAGAATCAACTATAGAGTTTAAAGTTTTAGCAATGCTCTCTGCATCGCTGTTTAGCATATTTTGTTCTTCTAGTAAATTATTACGGTAAGAGTGTGCAGTATAAGCGTCATACCATAATTCTTTATTGAGTGTTACAGTATATGACTTATCATATCCTTTACTATAACAATATTTAGTAATCTCAATGTTCTGAATCAAATCTGCAATAGCATATTTTAGCTGTTCTTGAAATTGACTATGGCTGATTTTCTTTTTTCTAAATACAAGCGGATGTTGACTTAGTTTTTGGTGAAAAACTTTAATAGTCCATGGGACATTATCTACATGGAAGAGTATATCATCTTCTGTAAAGTTATCTTTTGGTATCTTTTTAAGGCTGTCTAGAAGGAGATCATACTCAGGCTCAACCCACAAAGATAAATTTAATTGTGCCTGTTTTATTGAGTCGGATTTTAAATAAATATTCATGACTCTTTCTGCGTATGTAGGATAAACACTTGGGTTTAATTCTAAATGTTTTCCTTTCATGATATCTTTCACCCAATTTTTATATTTTTGTTCTGCATGATTTTCCTGTAATCTTTCACGTACATCATTTACTCTCAGTGATATTTCTGAATCAGTGACAGCGGGCCTATCTGTCCAACCATTTACCTGAATCAATAGGTGTGTATTGTCCTCAGTGGTTAAAGGGCCTATGATTGATCCTTTTTTGATATTTGGATTAAATATAGCTCTATGTAATTCCGCACCTTCTCTATCAAACCAATTTATTTGTCTTTTTGGTGATCGCGAATCATCCCAGATCATAGCATAAGCTGAATCTAGCGGAAGACCTCCTTCAGACAAATCTTTTATCTGTGCTGCAATGTTTAGGTCCGGTAAATGTAAATAGGTCACATCTACAGTTCTGCCGGCTAATTTATATGAAAATAAAATTACCGATGAATCCAATTCAACTTGTTTATAAAATTCCTCATAATAGTGCATTTGTCTCATGGTTTGCTCGGTTCGCCCGGTAATAAATGTATGAAATCGGATATTATCTAATAAATCAATTTTGTTTTTTTCAGCTTCAAATGAAAATAACTTTTCTGCGATAAGGGAATTTAGTATGATTTTTTTATGGATATAATTTGACTCTCTGCAATATAAAGGTCTAAGGGTATATTCTGACCGGTGGATCATATCTTGTTTGGTAATGATTCTCTCACCAACTTTGGCTATTATATCATATGGTATACTGGATTTTTCAACTGTACAGCTGACCATACTCAATGCCAAAATAATAATCTTAAATAAAAATATTCGTAGTATAATCAATTATTAAATTATTCAACTAATCACTTGATGTAAAGCAGTTTTGTGTTCACAGAGCTATAGGCTGATGTGATCGAAAGAAAATAAACACCGCTGGAGATATAACGTTCGGGCTTCCAGCGGAATATATGTTCTCCTGTGCCTTGTTGCGCATATAATTTTTGGAATACTTCTGTTCCATCAATAGAAATTATATCTAATCTAATATCACCAGAAATTGATATTGCATAGTGTACATTTATTGCAGAGTTAAAGGGATTAGGATACGCTGAGCTAATGAGTAATTTTTTAGGTATTTGAATTAAGTCATCAATAGCAGAGAGCGGAAAAATAGAACTCTGTTCAACAACAAGACCATTAACGAACGGTCCAGCTGTTACATAGCCTATACCATAGGCTCCGCTTGAAAAGTAAAAATCAAGCTGATGATCAAAAACTTCGATGTCATTAATAATAACGTCATAGGCATAGTTCATTCCCACAATTGAAAACACATCTAAATTTTCAATTACCAAACTATCTTCCAACACTAGGTCATAGGTTCTCGCGTCAGAAGTTGAATAATAATTTTCAGATAATTTTAAACTAACGGTATAGGTCCCATTAGGGACTCTTACCTTATATCCTGCTGTTCTGTTTAAGCAGGTCTGATAAATAATGTCATCATCTGTATTATCTATTGGCTCTGAAACACTTACAAAGTTTCCATCGGTAAACCCATACTCAACATCCGGACCCCATTCCTGGTCAGGTAGATAATCACCATATCCCGAGCCACCATTGTTGATCTTTAAAGGAAATATAACTGGTGATGGCAAATCAATTTCTAGAGCTTGGACCCCTAGAGTATTGGGGGTTGGGTTATCATCAGAGATCTGTAAGACTACTAAGTTTGTACCTTCTGTGATACTATCGCTATCGGTATAAACATAAACAGTTCGCTGGTCCGGATCAAGCTGAACTGAGTCAATTCCGATGCCAGTAATAAAAATATTTTCAGTGGTAACACTGGAAGAGTTTATTTCTTCACTGAACCTGCACTTGATCATAGAACCAATCTGCCGGGCCCATAATAATACAGGAGGATTTTCATCAACATATCCAAGGTGAACATCATCGGTCATACATAAAACAAGCATACCACTATCAAATTCAATATTATCATCAATAAGTATAGACTGATTACCTCCCCATGTATGGTCATCGCTTTTTTCCCAACGGGTTGCATCAAACTCCGAAAAATTATCTTCCCACTCAAAAGTAAAATTATTATCAGTGCCGTAGTTGCCAATTCCTGGTGTGTAGGAGCAATACTTTACCCAGTCATAGTAGCTAAACCTTG
>CAXRJK010000060.1:0-4101 GCA_964230865.1 Winogradskyella sp. | reverse complement strand
TCTGAAGGTAATCAAGAATGGTCCAAAACTTATGGTAGTACCGGTATTGATAAAGGCTATTCAGTTCAACAAACATCTGATGGTGGTTTTATTCTATCTGGAGTTACTACCGGCGAATTTGGTTTTGATGTGAGGGTAATCAAAACGTATCCAAATGGAGAGGTGGACTGGAATAAGGTTTTTGGTAATACCTTAAACGATATTGGATTTAGTGTTGATCAAACTGATGATGGTTTTATAGTTGTAGGATATACAGAAATATTTGGAAGCGGAGATGAAGACATTTTGTTGTTAAAAATAAATAATGATGGTAATCAAGAGTGGGAAAGAACTTTTGGAGGAAATGGAATTGATCACGGATATACAGTTAATATGATTGATGGTGGATTTATGATTATTGGATTTACGGAATCATTTGGTGCTGGAAACAAAGATGTTTGGCTAATTAAAACAAATACCAATGGTAATCAAGAATGGGAAAGAACTTTTGGAGGGAATAATATCGATCATGGTTATTCGGCTGTGGAGACTGATGATGATGGCTTTATCATAACAGGATATACAAAATCAGAAGATAATAACGTTGATTTATTACTAATCAAGGATCATCCTATCAGAATACCATAATTTAATTATTAACCATTGAAAAAATACCTAAATACTAAATAAATCGGTTGACCTAACTCAATAGTTGTTTCCCGAATAGTTATTCAGAGTTAATTTGAATCCATGGATATTCCTGTACTACAATCTGTGGATAATACTTCTGTTTTGTGGAATGGCAAAAAATATCTTTTTTTTGGAGGATATGATTATCATCGTCATTCACTACACCCAGAGGTTATCGCTGCATTTCAGCGAGCGTCCATAGAATATGGAATTAATAGCGGCGGGTCTTTGTGGACAACAGGGACACACCCTCTTCATAAAAAACTGGAGAGCTCGATTTGTAATTTTATAAATATAGAAGCTGCTGCTCTTTTTCCTTCCTGTTATTTAGCAAATCAGAGTTTGATTCAGTTCTTTCCCCAAAACAATTATGATATATTTTATCCTGAGGTATCTCATCCAAGTCTTAAGCCACCTGTAGATACAAATTACTATTCATATTCAGATTTAAATAGACAAAATACACAGCTTAAAAAGCCACATAAATCGTTAATCATTGCTGAGAGCATCATCAATAACGGAAATACGATTGCTCCTATTGATAAGTTGATTCAGCAACATCCAAATGTGGTTTATTTAATTGACGATGCACATGGAATAGGTGTAATTGGAAAATCTGGAAGAGGGATACTTGAAGAAGCTAAAGCACACCACCCAAATAGCTTGGTTACCGGTTCGTTAAGTAAGGGGATAGGTGTCTTTGGAGGATTTATTGGAGGGTCTAAAAAGTGGATTAATAAAATAAGACAATTGAGCAGCGTTTATCAGGGAAGCTCCTCCTTGCCTTTGCCTGTGTGTGCTGCAGCCATAAAATCAATAAATCTTTTGAAGACAAATACAAAAAAAATTAAGAGCTTGCGGAAAAAATCAATTTCATTTAAAGAGAATTTACTTTCGAGTGGTTTTGATATTGAAATATCACCAACTCCGGTAATTTCAATAAATATTGAAAATGAAAATCATATAAAAGATTTAAAAGATAATATGCTAATAAATGGAATATTTCCATCAATTATTCGTTACCCAGGGAACTTAAAGGGTAATCTATTACGGATTGCAATATCAAGCCTCCACACTCAGAAAGATTTAAATAAATTATCTTCTATTTTATTGTCCTCACTGTAATTTAATTATCTCATTAGAAAATTTAGGGACAACTCTGTAATTTCATACATGGAATCTACACAAATCAGAAATTTTTGTATTATTGCACATATTGATCACGGGAAGTCAACTCTGGCTGACCGCTTGTTGGAGGAGACTAAAACAATTTCAAAAAAAGATATGAAAGCTCAGGTATTAGATAGTATGGACTTAGAGAGAGAGAGAGGAATCACTATCAAGAGCCATCCAATAACGTTACAGTATGATCACACTGATGGTATACAATATACTTTAAATTTAATTGATACACCTGGACATGTTGATTTTTCATACGAAGTTTCCAGAAGTTTGGCTGCCTGTGAAGGAGCACTATTATTGGTGGATGCTTCCCAGGGAGTTGAAGCTCAAACAGTCAGCAATACATATCTTGCTATAGAAAATAATTTGGTGGTTGTTCCGGTGATAAATAAGGTGGATTTGCCCAATGCACAGGTTGAAGAAGTTAAAGAACAGATTCAGGATTTGATTGGATGTTCTGAGGACGAAATTATTTCTATAAGTGCAAAAACAGGTTCAGGTATTAATTTAGTATTTCAAGCTATAATTGATAGAATAAATCCTCCAGAGAATAATATTAGCTGTCCAACCCGTGCGCTTGTATTTGATTCAATTTATAATAACTACAAAGGTGCGATACCCTATGTAAGAGTTTTTGATGGAGTTATAAAACCGGGAATGACCGCATCATTTTTTTCTCATGGTTTTACATATGAGATAACGGAAGTAGGAAATTTCGTTCTAAAACAAATACCAAAGCCTGAGCTGAGATCTGGAGAGGTTGGATATGTTCTGGCAAATATCAGAGATATTGGCCATATCGAACCGGGCGAAACTCTCACGGTGAAAGAGAGTAGAGCGGATACCCCACTTCCCGGATATGAAAAAATGAAACCTATGGTTTTTTCTGGTTTATATCCAGCAGACACTGAGGATTACGATCAGTTAAGAAAATCACTTGAAAAATTAAGACTGAATGACGCGTCATTTACATTTGAGCCAGAAACTAGTGAAGCGCTTGGTTTTGGATTTAGATGTGGATATCTTGGACTACTTCATATGGAGATTATACAAGAAAGGCTTGAACGAGAATTTCAAATATCATTGGTGACTACATCACCAAATGTTCGTTACGTACTAAAACTAAAAGACGGGGAAAAGAGGGAAGTTGATACGCCTGCAAATATGCCACTACAGGGAGAAATTGAAGAAATTCATGAGCCAATAGTATCTGCTGAGATTATTACTCCAAAGGAATATATTGGAGGGATAATGACTCTGTGTCAGAAAAAACGAGGACTCTACAAGACGACTCACTATTTGTCAACTGGGAAAGCTCAGCTTCTTTATGAGCTGCCATTAGGAGAAATAATTTTTGATTTTTATGATAAACTGAAAACAATCTCAAGAGGCTATGCTTCTTTTGATTATAATCATTTAGAGTTTCGAGAAGCATCCCTGAAAAAACTAGAGATTTTAATTCATGGAGAGCCTGTGGATGCACTTTCAACTATATGTCACTCAGAAGATGCCTATCATCGTGGTGTTGCACTCTGTAGTAAGCTTAAAGAGTTGATTCCTAGGCAGCTCTTTGAAATAGCTATTCAGGCATCTTTAGGAAACAGAATTATCGCAAGGACCACAGTCAGGGCCTTAAAAAAAAATGTTACAGCAAAATGTTATGGTGGGGATATAACAAGAAAAAGAAAGTTATGGGAACAGCAAAAAGAAGGAAAGAGGCGTATGAAGTTAGTTGGCAAAGTAGAAGTTCCTCAAGATGCATTATTAGCCGTGTTAGCACTTGATAAAGCCTAACCTCAGCTCCTATTTTAAGGAGTCTCAAAAACCAATATATAGTTTTATTTTATCTGTCCCTCTTTTTTTATTGTATGAAGTTGGTATAATTCTTATTAACTCTGAGGACCTTCCTGTACTTAGAAACGGAGGAGACGTATTAATTCGGAACTTTCTTGAATCTTTTGGATTTTTAGGAATTTATAGTACAGGAATTTTACTGATATTAGGATTTTTATTGGTATTATTTACACAAAGAAATACACTTTTTAAATCTCCCTATAGAAAGGATGTCCTTCCTAAAATGGTAGCAGAAAGTTTCCTGTGGAGCTTGACTCTCTATTTATTTATGGGAGTTTTTCGTCAAGTGTATTTTTCCATAACAGTTGAGAGCGCCTGGTTTGCACAGATAGTGATGTCACTTGGTGCAGGTATATACGAAGAAATAATTTTTAGACTACTGCTCATTACTTTTTT
>CAXRJK010000059.1:0-5249 GCA_964230865.1 Winogradskyella sp. | reverse complement strand
CTATTTAGTTTAAACATTTCCTTGTTCCACCATACATCTGCGCTATTGAAAGATATATATATAGGGATATCGCCAATAATTTGAACCTGATGGGAATTGGCATAGGACTTAAGTTTCATCCATTGATCATGGAAAAGATATTGGAGCACCTTCACCTCTTCCAATTCTTTAAAGTAGTTGACCTGAATATCCTTTAATTTATCCTGCATACAGGTTCTATATGGTATTTCCCAGTCAATCCAATTTGCACCATTATGAATGTTCTGGATAACACTGAACAATGCGAAAGTTTTTAACCATTTTTTATTATTATTACAAAATGTATTATACAGCGCTAATCTGTTTGAACTGGCTTTAATCTGAAAATTAATTGCTGCTTTTTTTAATAAACCAGATCTCCATTTTATAACTGAGTTAAATCGTACCCGATCATTAGAAAATTTCGGCGGGGAAGTCAAATCATAACGATCTAGATATCCATCACGCACCAAAAAATCCAAGCTGATCAATAAAGGATTATACGCAAAGGCAGATGTAGCGCTATATGGACAATTAAAATGATCTGGGGGATTCGTGGGTAATATTTGCCAATATCTTTGTCCCATCTCTCTTAAATCATCGATAAACTGAAATGCAGAAGGACCTATTTCACCAATTCCATAATTCCCGGGAAGAGATGTGATATGCATTAGTATCCCTGATTCGCGATGAAACTTTTCAATCAAAATTATACCTTCATCAAAAATATATGCAATGTACTCGAGTCTTCATAAATAATTCGGTTTAACTTACGCTAGCTATCTTTTGAGAGTGCCTTGTAAATCTTTTGATTGTAATCTTATTGTTTCGGGGCTTCCATCAACTCTATCACAACACAGTGTAATACGGCTGCCATTTATTTCTGCAACCTTCCATTCACGTTCTTCAAAAAATATGATATCTCCTACTGAAAATTCATTTGGTTCATTGTAGTCATTTGTTTTTTTCATAATCTTATACCTTCTGTCAAACTATTTTAGTAAATCATCTAAACGGATTTCTGGACGACGCATAACTCTTTTTACGATTGGGGTGGTATCAATATTCATTCTCTCCCCAGCAAGAGTTATATCGAGTACTATATGATCAGTAGCAATTTCTGTTATTGCTTTATTTCGGGTCCAAATTGCCCTTGCAGAATTATCATTTGTCATCCCTCCCATAATAGTGACTTCATGATCAGAAACAAGCAATATTTTGGGCTTCCATATTTCTAAAAGATCCTTTTCTATCAAATCATACGAAAGAGTAACACCTACATTTTTTGAAATTTTGCTGAACGAAAACGCAGTGATTTCTACCCCCCTTTTTTCTGCACTTAGTAGTTCTGAATTTATCTTTACAAATTCTTTGTCCCATCCATTTATAAAAAGTTTTTCACTACAATTGTTTATACACTCTTTTATTTTTAAAATGATATTATTGTAACCATGTAAATGCCAGAAATCAAAAGATTCTTCATCTAATTTAAATTTTCCTAGCGTGTCCGTTAACAAATTAATTCTATGTGTATGTAAATGTCCCAAGTGTTCAATTAAGGAAACTGGAGGTAATGGAACATACTTTCTTGGAGAATTAGCTACAGAATTAATCAACCCTTCAGTTTCCATTTTTTTTAACACAGAATATATAGCAGACCGCGGAATTCCAGACCTAGCGCTGATTTCATAGCCAGTGGAAGGATTGTTTTTCAATAATGACAAATAGGCTTTTCCAACTGATTCATTGAAACCAAATTCTGTTAATATCTGAATTATTTCTTTTTCAAGATGGTCCATTATTTTTGGTTTTTAACAAATGAGTCCTTGCCTTAAAATAGTAACTCTTAATTGAGTTAATAAATTTAATAACAATATTTTATAGGTAAACACCTTTTTAGGCTTTCAATCCCTAAAATTATGTTTATAGTATTGTACTCATTATAAATAATGGTGCAGATTTAACTTAATTATAGTTAAATAATTATTAAACTATATTATAGGTGTTACACTTAAGAAGGATCTAATGGCTTTAAGGCCTTCAAAAAAAGGATATATTTATGGGAAATGATTCAATTAAAATTAGAACTCCTGCTACTGTCTCAAACGTTAGTTGCGGATTTGACTGTTTGGGGTATGCGATTTCTGAACCTGCTGATATTGTGACAATTACAAATACTGACAATCCAGATATAGAAATTTCACTATCTGGAATAGGAGCGGACAAAATTCCAATAACTACTAAAAAAAATACTGCGGGGAAAGCGGTACTTTCTTATTTGGATTATCTTGGAGAAAAAAAAGGATTTAAAATTCATATTGAAAAGGGAATTCACCCAGGGAGCGGGATAGGTTCTAGTGCTGCTAGCGCTGTTGGAGCAGCTTTTGGTGTGAATAAGTTACTGGGTTCTCCACTAAGCCTAGAAGAGCTATTGATTCATTGTATCAATGGTGAAATCGTATCTTCTGGCACTACCCATGGAGACAATGTAGCTCCTGCATTATTGGGAGGATTTATTTTAATTCGAATTAACGGTTCTCCCGATATTGTAAAACTACCAGTGCCAAAAAATCTGATTAGTATAATTGTTTTACCAGAATATCAAATTAATACTCAGGATGCAAGGAATATTCTTCCTAAAAATGTTTCATTGAAATCAGCTGTTAAACAATCAGGAAATATTTCCGGTTTTATAGCAGGACTATATGAAAGTAATTACGATTTAATGAGCAGGTCAATGGTAGATTTATTCGCTGAACCGTTTAGACGTGGTCTCATCCCCGGCTATGATTCCATACATCAAGCTGCTATGGAAAACGGCGCTATTGGATGTGGAATTTCTGGGTCAGGTCCATCAATATTTGCCTTGTCAGATTCCAAAAAAAGAGCAGAAATAATTGGTAAGGAAATAGTTAAGGGATTTCAAAAAGAAGAGTTAAATAGTAAACTATTTATTTCATCTATTCATACTCATCCTCCTGAAATTCTAGATTGATTTTTTTTAGTTTGAGCTTATAAAACCGTTGAGATTCTACAGCACTAAAGACCCCACTTATAAAGTATCTTTTAAAAGTGCATTATTCCATAGCCTTGCTCCTTATGGTGGGCTGTATATGCCAGAAACAATCCCAAAACTTGATAAAAGATTTTTGAAGCTCTTACCAGAGTATTCATTTCTGGAGATTGGGCAAAAAATTGCCTCTCTCTTCCTGTCAGGTGATATTGAGTCTACAAAAATAAAAAAACTGGTTGATAAATCATTTGACTTTGATGCACCGCTGGTAAGCTTAAATGAAAAAATCCATGTTTTAGAACTTTGGCATGGACCTACTCTAGCCTTCAAAGATTTTGGGGCTCGGTTCATGGCTCAGCTCATGGGTTATTTTGTTGAGTATTCATCTGAGCCTATCCAAATTTTAGTAGCAACCTCAGGAGATACAGGAAGTGCAATTGCCAATAGTTTTTTAGGGGTGGATGGGATAAAAGTATCTGTCCTTTATCCAAAAAATCGGGTTAGTAAAATTCAAGAACAGCAATTTACTACTTTAGGGGAAAACATTACCGCCTACGAAGTTGAAGGAAGTTTTGATGACTGCCAAAAATTGGTAAAAGCCGCTTTTATGGATCGAGAATTAAATGAATCACTTAAACTAACCTCTGCAAATTCAATCAATATTGGCAGACTAATCCCACAAATATTTTACTATGTGTCTGCATTTTCTCAATTAAATAAAAAAGGAAATGTTATAATTTCGGTCCCATCTGGTAATTTTGGAAACCTTACAGCTGGAATCATTGCAATGAAAATGGGGCTCCCCGTTCGAAAATTTATTGCTTCTACAAATATCAATAAAATTGTTCCAGAATACTTGAAAACTGGGCAATTTTCACCTGAACCTTCTATTCAAACTATCTCAAATGCTATGGATGTTGGAAACCCCAGTAATTTTGAACGACTTTTAGATATATTTAGCCATTCTCAAGATAAAATGAAAAATAAAATAATTGGATATTTTTTTAGTGATGAAGAAACAAAATCTTCAATGCGATATATTCAATCAAAATTTAACTATATAGTGGATCCTCATGGAGCTGTAGGTTTCTCTGGACTAGCTAAACATCTAACTACAATAAGTTCAGATACAGGTATATTTTTAGGGACCGCTCATCCTGCGAAATTTTTTGATGTAGCAAAAAATACTTTAAATATAGATGTTAAGATACCAGAAAGACTTGTTTCATTTATGAAAAATGAAAAACAATCTGTTCTTTTATCAAACTCTTTTAATGAGTTTAAAAACTGTTTGCTTGAAAGAGGAAAATAAATCCTAAAAAATCAAATGCAATATTATACTCTATTAACAGTGTCATCATCGATTCCTTTAAAAAAACTGATCATCTTTTCTTCTGTTTATATAGACAGTTAAATTTTAGCTCATTTTTTAATATGATTTTATGCCTTTAGTTCCTTCATACATTAAAACTCTCTCAAATTATATTCCTGGAAAGCCTATAGAAGAAGTTCAAAGAGAATTAGGACTTAAAAATATAATTAAACTTGCGTCTAACGAAAATTCTATGGGACCTTCTCCTATGGCATTGGTAGCGGTTCAAAAATCTATGGAATTAACTCATAGATACCCTGACAGCAGTGGGTATAACTTGAGGAAAAAACTAAGTGAAAAATACAATATAAAATTGGATAATGTTGTATTAGGTGCAGGGAGTGAAGGAATAATGTCTACTATCATGCGAACGTTTTTACTTCAGGATGATGAAATTATAACAGCAAAACATTCATTCATAGGATTCCGTGTTTTGGCAAAAGCTTCAGGTAGAAAAGTACATTGGATACCAATGAAGAATTATCGATATGACCTTAATGCAATGTCGGAGAAAATAAATGAGTATACAAAAATAATCTATATAGCCAATCCGGATAATCCTATGGGGACATATATAACTAAAAAAGAGTTTGACGATTTTTACAAAACTGTTCCAGAGCGGGTCCTGATCATATTAGACGAAGCATATTTTGAATATGCCCAGAAAGAAAATAGTTTCCCTGACTCTATGACATATCGATATGATAACATCATCACCTTGAGAACATTTTCGAAAGTCTATGGACTAGCGGGGATGCGCATTGGATATGGCTTTGCTCACGAATCACTCATTCGTAATTTAATGAAGGTTAAAGTTCCATTTGAACCATCCTTTCTTGCTCAGGT
>CAXRJK010000058.1:0-36084 GCA_964230865.1 Winogradskyella sp. | reverse complement strand
ATTACGGTTCTATTAGGAAAATCATATACCATTGAGGAAGTGGATATTAATTCTGTTATTATGAAAAATGGTATTGTATCAATTTCAGAGACAAGGAAATGGAAGTTTGAAGGAAAGTTCAGCTGGGTACAACAAACTATAACAAAAAGTGGTTTTGAGATGATCTATGACATACAGCTTTCTGAATATAACTATCCCTATGAAAACAGAAATAATGAAGCACTTCAAACATTTCAAATCATTGACGAGGGAAAAAAAATACATATTAAATGGTTTCATGATTCTGAAAATGAGGAAAAGGTTTTCACTTTATCATACAAATTAAAGGGTGCGATAAAGATTGGTTCGGAAGATTCTCAGTTTCACTGGACATATCTAGGTAAAGCTTGGGATAAAAAAAGCAAACGGTTTAATGTCAAACAAAGTTTTGAGACTGGCCTACCCAAACAACAGATATGGTATTCAATTTCCGGAAAAAAATGTGACAGTTATTATGACCGAGGTAACATTGTTTTAAATGCTGTGAATGTATCAAAAAATAAGCGAGTCAAGTTAAATACAATATTTCCCACTGATTATTTTAATAATCCGGTGATTAATTCTCCCGAATTCAGTTTAAAAAACCATCTGAAAAAAAAAGAAAAAACCCTATACGGTTTTTATTCTGCCTGTTTAACCATAATCCTTAGTCTCATTCTTCTTTTAATTCTTTATTTTCGTTGCGGAAGGTCACACAAAATAGAAGATATATTGATTAATGATAAAAAGAATTTTCCATCCACTCATCATCCTGCTGTTGTAGGCTTCTTATATTCTGGTGTGGGAATAACTGGCTCAGCTATTCTTGCGACGTTATTCAGGCTTGCTGGTGAGGGATATTTCGTTATTAAGGAAGAGGAGGTCAAGACAAGATTCTTTAATAGAAAAAAGAAAAAAATAAGGATCGAACTAGGTCAGGTACAGAATAATAAAACTATAGAGGAGTGGGATAATCTCTTGTATGGTTTTATAACAGACCAGCTAAATAAAGGTGTGTATTTTCTAGATAAAATTTTTAAAAAGATAAATTACTCTCAAAATTTCAAAAATAGTTGGACCACCTATATTGATAATACAGTTAAGAAAAACAACTGGAGTGAAAAAATAAGTTTCAGTGAAAACCGCGGATATTATCTTTTATTTTTAGGGCTTATTATTATTATGCTAGTCTATGTCAACTACAATATTGTTGCAAATGTCATTGCGATTATCATTATTACTTGTATGGCTTTTGGTTCACTATTGATTAAAAGATTAACCTACGATGCAGAATCTCTTAAACAGCAATGGACTATGTTCAGGGATAAGATTAAATCTAGGGGGTCACTGGAAGAGTATAGTCAAATGGATACAAATCAATTACTTTATTATTTGATCACCTTGGGTCTGGGAAATGATGAGTTAAAACATATTGAAAAAACATTTACTGAGGGGTCTAGTGAGTTTGTCTGGTTTTATCCTTCGCATTCAGGTGCAGGTTTCCATATAGAACATTTTTCAAGTATGATTGAGACATGCACTACCGTTTCTGCCAGCTATGGAGGAGACGGCGGATTTGGTGGTGGTGGCAGCAGTGGTGGTGCAGGCGGTGGAGGTGGCGGCAGTGCAGGATGATGTAAAAAATAATTGTGATTGATATATGATATTATGATATACAGGTCTTTCAATGAATTTTACCCTTATTATCTCTCCCAACATTCAAAATTAGGGACAAGAGTTCTTCACTTTATAGGTTCCTGGTGTGCATTATTTTGTTTAGGTGCTTTTATTTATTCAGGGAGTTTTTGGTGGATTCTCATCGGGTTAGTACTGGGGTACAGCTTCGCCTGGACCGGACATTTTTTCATTGAAAAAAATAAGCCAGCTACGTTTCAATATCCGTTATTTAGTTTTATGGGAGACTGGAAAATGTTTGCTCAATTAATTTCCGGTGAACTTCGTTTTACTGAATAAATAGCAGTAAATACAAAAATATTTTTTATATTTTCCTTTTTTTAGAAAGATATGTTGTATTCAACATCTATTACCTCAAAAATTGATGACTCATGGCAGAGAAAATATTCTATGTTTAATTTGAGATAAATAATTATACATATTCTGGTTAAACTTCTGATTCAAAATAAAGGTGAAATAATAAAACAAAGGGATATAAATTTATCTTGAATTATTATCAAAAAGTTAGATTTACAATTTATATATTATTGGGGTCATTGGTTTTGGCTCAAAATGAAGTGTGCCTCGATATTGAACAAAACCCCAATATTAACAACCCGGGATTTCAATGTTTTACAAAATATGTAAACGTGTTGGACTGTTTCGAAGTTTACGCTCAGCAAAATGTCTCTGATGAAAAAGTACTGCATGTCGCAGCGGTCGCAGCTGAGCTTCTTGATAATAATGAGGATGGAGTCGTGGATGATGAAATGCTATTTATTGAACTTCAAAGCCACCAAGCATTAATGCCGGTATTCACATATGATGGGAATTCCTGTATGGAAAGCTTTGAAGATAATTATATGGGTAACGGTGTTTCAGCAGTTCTTTTTCGAAATGAAATTGATCCAACACAGACTGGGCATTGGGGAGATGATGCAACGGTGGAAGAGGTTTTACATACAATAAATCATGTGGGGCATGTGTCTATTTATCCAAATACCTTTGGGTTAGCTCCCAACTCATCTATTATGTCAGATGCCATGGATATAGCCAGGGGGGGACAATTTCTAGAGGTCCCAAATAATTATCCTGGGGAAGCATGGTATCATTATGATGATTGGACCTGCGATTATGAATGTATGGCGATAGAATATTTATATTGGTGTATTGTGACAGATATGGGGATACTTGATGACCCGCAAACATGCGCGGGGATTTCAAATGAGTGGGAGCCATGTTCTCCAGAGTTGTTTGAGTCAACGGATATCATTATGCATGGAGTTGTTAATGACAGTGCTCATAAACTCCCACAGATTGCTCCAGATGGAAATTACTGCCCTCAGGATTTTTTGAGCGTGACCATTGGTTACAACTCAAATTGGAACCTCGTTGGTCTCCCTGTTATCGTGGATGATCCCAACTATCTAATTATATTCCCTGAAAGTATAGAGGAAACACTGTATTCTTTTGAAAGTGGTTATGTGCAGGAAATTGATTTATCGCATGGCTCTGGATATTGGCTTCGCTTTGAAAATTATGAAACTGTTACGTTAGCTGGTAATGGTTTAAATCAGCTAATTATTGATTTAAACCAAGGTTGGAATTTGATATCTGGACTTTCTTACACAGTTGAGATCAACGCAATTGGTGATAATGATGGAATAATTGTTAGCGGAACAATTTATGGATTTGGAAGCGGAGGTTACTCAAATTCAGAATATTTAGAACCTGGTATGGGATATTGGATTCGAGCCAATAGCTCTGGGATTATTACACTTGAAAATTATTGAAAAGATATAACGTATTATTTATTGTAAATAAATAGACGGTTGATTTATCACAGGAATGAAACAAGAAATAAATAAAGGAAAATTAAAGATTTGTTTAATACTAGTAATAGCTGGTGTTTATTCACAACCTTTCGATGGATTAACATTATTAACTAACGGATCTGGAGATTCAGATGTGACGGAAACTCACCTAATAGATAATAGCCATTCAATTATAAATTCATGGTTCCATGACACAAATCCTTCAAGTGTCGCTTATTTATCACCTGATAGTATACTATTTGTTGCCTGCAAACAAAACAACAGCGGAAATGGCCCTCAGATAAATGGAAGATTTAAGAAAATGGATTGGAATGGAGATATAGTCTGGGACTATAATTTGTCAGATGATTTATGTAGACCACATCATGATATAGCGGTGCTTCCAAACGGCAATATTTTAGCAATTTGTAGTGAAGTAAAGACCAGAGAGGAGTTGGAAAATGCTGGTATGATTATTGAGGGGGACCCTGATATAAATCTTGCCAGAGGAAATATGGATATGGTGATTGAAATTGAACCGGTTGGAATAGATGAAGCAAATATTGTATGGAAATGGCATTTTTGGGACCATCTTATTCAGGATATAGATTCTCAGCTCCCAAACTATGGAAACATTGCAGAGAATCCACAACTATTAGATATTAATTCTTCTACATTTAATAATGGTACTCCTGGTGAAAATGCGGGAGATTGGATGCACTGTAACTCAATTTTTTATAACCCCGAGCTAGACCAAATTGTATTATCATCTCGCCACAGAAGCGAATTATATATCATTGATCATTCCACCACCACAGAAGAGGCGGCTACCCATGTAGGTGGGCTCTATGGTAGAGGAGGTGACTTTTTATATAGGTGGGGAAATCCACAGAATTATGGTAGGGGAACTGAGACGGATCAAATTCTTAATGGTCAGCACTCAGTCAATTGGATTCCATCCGGATATCCTGGAGAAGGAAATATTATTTTATTTAATAACTTTCACTCCCCAAATAGTTCTTCAATATTGGAGATCATAACTCCAATTAATGAGGATGGAACATATTTTATAGACAATTACAACTCATATGGTCCAGATTCATGGCATTGGATTTTTCAATCTTCTTTTTACTCAGCGGTTCAGTCTGGTACTGTGAGACTGCCAAATGGTAATACATTGATAACAAGCTTCGAAGAAATGTCAGTCTTTGAAATTAATAGTGCAGGTGAGGTAGTGTGGACCTATCAAGGTAATATAGTCCCTAGAATTGCCATAAAATATCCTTATAATTACTTTCATTCAGATAACGTTGAAATACTTAATATTGATTACATTTTTCATGATGGATGGAATCTTGTTGGGCTTCCTGTTATTATTGATAATACCAACTATCACCTAATCTTTCCTGAAAGTTTAGAGGGGACACTATACTCTTTTAATGATGGATATATACAGGAAAGTGAATTTTTATATGGTTACGGTTATTGGCTTCGTTTTGAGAGTTCTGGGAATGTTACTGTAACTGGAAATAGCATAAATCAGCTCACCATTGAATTAAACCAGGGCTGGAATCTGATCTCTGGGATATCATCAGAATTTATATTAGAGGATGTGGATGACTCTGAAAATCTCATTATTCCTGGAACAGTTTATGGCTTTGAAAATGGATATGTACAGTCAAACAGTCTCCAGCCTGGAAATGGATACTGGCTTAGAGCATCAGGGCCCGGTTTTATTACACTAAATCAGAATTAAAATGGAGTATTACATATGAAATATAAACTAATAATATCAATATTGTTTTTCAATCTCTTGTATGGACAATGAGTGATGTGAACTAATCCAAGCCTCCCGGTCGGGACGGCAAACTCTGGAATTGGCTTAGGAAAGGGAAATCTTCTCATTGGTGGAGTCCACACATCTGTATTTATTGACTGGGGTCATGATGAACTTGACTCAACTGGTAATCATTTTGGAAGTCTGACCTCACATATAGAGGAAATTGTATTGAACTATGGATTAAGCTCTAATTTTAATTTGGAAACAACCTTGAGCATTGGAAGCAGACATATGGATTATGGTAAGAGATCTAATTATCACCATAGGGATGAGTCAAAAGTGGGAATCGGTGACCTGAAAATAATCCTACGATATTTAAAGTCAAATATATCGTTTGGTCCAGGGAAACGTATATTTTTTGGAGCAGGAATAATCATACCATCTAATAACACAATCAAAAAAAATCCATACAGCGGTGGGAAGCATACCCATTTTTCAATGAGTGAGGGTGTATATAAATTTATTGGTGAGATGCAATATTTTAAGCGTGATAAAGGTCCAATTGTAAATGGAATAGTTACCCAGTTAATAATGCCGCTACATACAAATAAATATTCATTTAAACCTGGTACAGAGTTAAGCATGACCGGATATTTTTTATTTCAAAAATTAAATATATTGAGTGGGTTACCTCAGGTTATGTTGACTGCCTCCAAAAGATCTGCAAATACATGGCCGGGATATGATGGAACAGGAGAGACCAACCTTATTATAAGCAGCGGGCTTATGTGGACCCGTGGTAATAACCATTATTCGTTCACACTTGGATACCCATTTTTAAATACACCTGATGTAATTAAAAGTGGTGAGAATGTTGATGGGTATGCAAATACAATAAATATTACCTTCAGTGCAAGAGTGGTTTTATAAACTAGTAACTAATTTTCTTTGAGGAGAAAAAAGATGAAATTATTCTATATTTTATGTATTACAAGTTCACTACTTTATAGTCAGGTAAGTGTAGGTGGCACTCCCATAAGTTTTAAAAAAACACTTTCTGCATTACTGGAAACAGTTACAATGGAATCTGTGGATGTTCAATCTCTGTTGGAGGAGGACAAGCTTACCGGTAAGGATGTACCCTTTCGCTTTGGGTATGGTACTGAAGTGTCCTTCGACCTGATTTCTTCAGGAACTTGGGAAAAGTTATCGAATGGAGATCGAGTATGGAGGCTCGCAGTTAAATCATCTGGAGCATATTCCATCAATATTATTTATGATGATTTTTTTATGCCGCCCGGTGGAAAATATTTTGTATACAGCGAAAACAAATCTTATGTCATTGGCGCATTTACTGAAGAAAACAATAAAGCAGATGGAATCTTTGCAACACAGCCTGTACCGGGAGATCATATTATTCTTGAATATATTGAACCTTCTGATGTGGTGGGATTGGGGCGAATTCAATTATCAAGAGTGATCCATGGATATCGTAACCTCTTTGGATTTAAGGATACGCGTGGGTATGGAGATTCGGGGAGCTGCAACAACAATGTAAATTGCCCGGAGGGTATGCTGTGGCAGGACCACAATAGAGCAGTGGCAATGATTCTTACCTCCGGCGGTTCACGTATTTGTACTGGAGCTCTAGTGAATAATGTACAACAGGACCAGACTCAATATTTTTTAACCGCAGATCATTGTTTGGGTGGTAATAATAATTGGATATTCATGTTTAATTATGAAAGTCCCGGTTGTGCTAATCAGGACGGACCCACAAACCAAACAGTACAGGGGTCTGTTCTTAGGGCAAGCAGGTCAACGTCAGATTTTGCATTATTGGAATTGACTGAGACCATACCCTCACTCTATAATGTTAATTATGCTGGATGGTCAGCGGTGGACGTCCCACCTCAAGAGCCGGTTGGGATTCATCATCCCTCGGGTGATATAAAGAAGATATCTTTTGATTATGATGTTGGAATTTCTGATGGCTGGAGTGGAAATGACGGCTCACATTGGCGGGTTTCCAGTTGGGAGGATGGTACTACCGAACCCGGTTCCTCTGGTTCCCCCTTGTTTGATAACAATTATCGTATTGTGGGTCAGCTACATGGTGGGCAGGCATCCTGTTCATTTAACTTCAATGACTATTATGGCAAATTTTCAGCTTCATGGGATTGGGGTGGAAGCTCATCCAATCAGTTAAAGAATTGGCTCGATCCGGAAAATACTGGGACATTAGTTTTGGATAGTTATGATACAGGTTCAGCTGGAGAGCTGTCTTATACACCTGATGTTATACATTTTGAGATGTCAGTAAATGAAACTGATGTGCAAGAACTGCTACTCACAAACGTAGGAGAACCTGAATCTATTCTGAATTATCAGATAGGTGTTTCTTCTTTTTCTGATGTCGGTGGTGGACCAGACCAGGAAGGAATGACATGGACCGATTCAGACCTTGAAATAAATCTTGATTATGAATGGATTGAGATTTCCGTTGATGATAACATTATAGCATTTTCCCATAATGACGATGCTGAAGGACCATTTGATATAGGATTTGATTTTCCATTTTATGGACAGGATTATGATCAATATATCATTAATCCAAACGGCTGGATTGGATTTGGAAATGATATAAATTCCTGGGATAACAGCACTATTCCTTCATCTGGTGCTCCGAGACCTGCCATCTTTGGATTTTGGGACGACCTCAATCCTATAAATGATAATTGTAATGAGTACTGTGCAGGGAATATTTATATGCACAGCAATGCCGAAAGAAGCGTTGTGTCGTTTGATGGGGTAGCTCACTGGTGGAACGGCTATCCAAACAGTTATTATGATTTCCAGATTGTACTGTATCCATCAGGAGAGATACAGCTTAATTACAAATCCATTACTGGAACACACTCCGCCACGATAGGAATGCAGAATGGCTCAGGATCTACTGGACTCCAGGTGAGTTTCAATGATGACTATGTTCACGATGAATTATCCGTGAAGTTTTCTAAAGGACCAGAATGGTTTTCTGTATCACCAATGGAAGGAGAATTGGAATATGGGATGTCAGACAATATCAGTGTAATTGTTAGTACGGAAGGTATGTCCCCAGGTGAGTATGAGGGTTACATATCCATAACAAGTAATGGTGGAAATGGTAGTATTCCTGTCATACTCACTCTTGGCTCTGGGTCTGTGACCATCAATCAGGATTATTTTCTTGGCTGGAATCTAGTCGGGCTTCCTGTTGTTAGTGAATCAAGTTTTTACATTGATCTGTTTCCAGGAGCTATTCAAAACACGCTGTTCAGCTACATATCAGGGGCAGGATATCAGCAAACCGAAAATTTGGAGTTAGGAAAAGGATACTGGTTGAGGATATCGCAAAACAACACAGCAACATTTACTGGAAATCCAGTGGATGAATTAACTGTTCAATTGATTGAAGGATGGAATCTCATCTCTGGGATATCATATTCAATTTCTCCGGAAACTATTTTAGACCCTGAAGGAATTATTGTTCCCAATACTGTTTACGGCTATGATCAGGGATATTTTCAGCCACAATATATTGAACCAGCGAAAGCTTACTGGCTGAGAAGTTCCGGTGATGGTGAAATAATAATGTCTTCATCAAGGGCTGTATTAAATCAAAAATCATTTCAGGTTAATAATTATTTAAACACAATAAATCTAAATAATACTTTAATGTATTTTGGGGGTGGTGTATCAGAAAAAGAAATTTTAAGTTATAGTCTACCTCCAAAACCGCCATTTGGTTCAAATGACATTCGTTTTATAGGAAATTCTAAATTATGCACGACTGATGATTGTGTAATTGAGATTATGCAACTCCCAGGAAGCTCTCTCACTTTTTATTGTAATATCAAAGGTGATGAAAAGTGGGAAATTGTTGATAAAAGCGGATATGTTTACCCGTGTGAAAATATTAGTCATTTGGAAGTTGAGGATGAGCTAACATCATTAGTTCTGAGAAAAATACCTGGTAACCAAATGCCCTCAGAACTTGTTTTTTCCCCAGCTTATCCAAACCCTTTTAATCCTGTGACAATGATACAGCTCTCCCTTTCTGAATTATCAGTCGTAAATGTATCTGTTTTTAACATTCAGGGGAAGCTTATTGAAACTCTTTTGAATCAGGAGATGTCATCTGGTCAACATATGCTAAAATGGGATGCATGGGAGAATCCCAGTGGAATTTATTTTTTACAGCTTTCTACAGAAAAAAGAATAGAAACACAGAAGTTAGTGTTAATGAAGTGATAATTATATTAATCACAAATTTGTTTCATTATATTACTATTTGATTGAGTTAAAGGATATTCTATATGAGTTCTATGTTTACAACAGTGATGATAGGCGCGTTACTCTTTTTGGTTTATGTTTTAATTGAAATAATCACACTAAAAAAAGAAGTCAGAAAAATATCAAAAATCTCTGAATATCTTTTGAACAAAGTCAAAACTATGAAAAGTGAAAATGAGTGATTTTTTTTATACTATTGGAACAATTAACACAAAATTAAAGTTAGTTATACTTAAAAGGATAACCAAATAGGACTCATATGAGTACAAAAATGTTTAATCGTATGTTGATGGCATCGAAGCTAGATGTGAATCTCTATGAAGAGGTAGAAGCAGATAAAACCCTCCTAACTGAGGCAATGGTGGTTGTCATTTTTTCCAGTCTTGCTGCGGGGCTAGGCTCTTGGTCTATGGGAGTGGGAGAATTACTAACCAATACAATTGGAGAACTCCTAAGCTGGTATGTATGGGCTTTTATCGTTTATTTAATTGGTACAAAGCTCCTCCCGGAGCCCCAAACTACCGCTGACCATGGTGAACTGTTAAGAACCATTGGATATAGCAGCGCACCGGGAATTATACGCATTTTAAAACCTGTTTTACCTTTTGACGGTGTAATTGACTTCATTGCAAATGGTTGGATGCTTATTGCCATGATTATTGCTGTGAGACAAGCGCTGGATTATGAATCAACCCTGAGATCCGTGGCTGTCTGTGTTTTGGGATTATTAGTGAAAATAATCGCATTAACATTTATACTTATTGCACTGAGTTTCCTATCCATTGTGGTTGGGAATGCGATTTAAACTAGAATGAATTCAACTATTTGTATCATAACCGGTGCGACCGATGGAATCGGTAAAATTACAGCGGTAGACTTAGCTGAGAGAGGATTTATTTTAGGACTTGTTGGAAGAGATGAAGAAAAAGGAAAAAAAGTCGTAAAGGAAATTTCAAATTTAACGGGCAATAATGCCATACACTATTTCAATGCAGATCTATCTCTCATGTCGGAAGTCAAAAAAGTATCGGGGGATATCCAAGATAAATTTCCTGTCATAGATGTGTTAATAAATAATGTGGGAGCAGCATTTTTTAAAAAGACTTTCACCGAGGAAGGTTTTGAAACCACCTTTGCATTAAATCATTTAAGTTATTTTTTATTTACCAAACTATTGCTGAAAAATCTTAACAAGCAACACTCCAGAATTGTGAATGTAGCATCGGATGCTCACTTCGGAGCAAAATTAGATTTCACCGATATTCAAGGTGTTAAATCCTATGAGGGGTATCCAAATTATAAAAAATCTAAACTGATGAATATTTTATTTTCATATGAACTGTCAGATAGATTAAAAAACACGTCTACAACTGTTAATTGCCTTCATCCCGGATTTGTTTCAAGTAAGTTTGGGCATAATAATTCAGGGCTAAAAGTTATCTTGTTAAAGATAGCACAAAAACTGAAGGCTATAAATGTAAAAGATGGCGCAAAGACCAGTGTTTATTTAGCTTCATCTAATGATATTGATAAAACTAGCGGAAAGTATTTTTATAAAAAGCGAGTAAAAGAAAGTTCGCCTGAGTCTAAAAATAAAGATTCACGGGAAAGACTTTGGGATATAACTGAAAACCTTTTAGAAGATTTAAGCTAATTTGAAATAATATCTACTAACTCTACTTCGAAAATTAGGCATTCATTTGGGCCGATTTTTCCACCACTTCCTCTTCTTCCATAACCCAATTCAGGTGGAATATATAATTCCCATTTAGCACCAACTTTCATAAGCTGTAATCCCTCAGACCAACCTTTAATTAGAGAGCGAAGGCTAAACTCAACTGGTTCATCTTTATCAGTAGAACTATCAAAGACAGTTCCATCTAGACGTTTACCGATATAGTGTACTTTTACACTTCCGTTCACATCTGGACTCTCTCCAGATCCAGAGCGAATTATTTTGTATTGTAAACCACTTGGGAGTTCGGTGACATCTTTTTTGATTTTATTTTTATTGAGGAATTGATTACTTTTTTCAATATTATTTTCTGATAATATTTTTTGCTGTTCAGATTTATTCATCCTCACTTCCATATAGTAATCTCTCAACATCTGCCTTGTTTCATCCTCACTTAGCTGAGATGATTCCTCTTTATAACTATCCATAAAACCATTAAAAAACAATCCAGGATCAATGTCAAATTCCTGTCTTTTATAAGAAGAACCCAGATTTACCCCCATTCCATAACTTATAGAATCCACTTTTGTGTTGAGATTAATTGAACGGGAATTAATCTCAGTATTTTTAGAGCATGAAAAAAAGACTGATACTATTACAAAAATAAATAGAGTTTTGTACATTTTTTATTCTTTCTTATTGCGGTTAATTTTTTGATAACTTGACAGCTGTGCCGTACACTAAAAGTTCTGCAGTGCTTTGTAAAATCATTGAAGTTTGGAAACGTACTCCTACAATACCGTTAGCGCCAAGCTCTTTTGCCCTGTCTACCATTCGCTGAATAGACTGTTCCCTTGATTCTGCCAGCATACCGGTGTATTCCTTTATTTCTCCTCCCACTACAGATCTTAGAACTGCGCTAATATCTTTACCAATATGCCTTGCTCTGATGGTATTTCCTATTACTGTTCCCAGTGTTTCAATAATGGTATATCCAGATATAGTTTCAGTAGTGACAATAATCATTTTTTCACTCCCCTAAATGGCTCTGAATCTTTGGAAATTTGATTTTCTCGATAGATATCAAGCAAAAACAGTAAAACTCCAACCGTAATAATAAAAATTCCTAATCCAATAATAGGGTGTGATGTTAAAAATTGAAGAATTATTGTGATAAACTTTAGAGTTAAGAGAATGATTCCTCCGGCAATGAGATAAATTGCTACCTTACGCATAAAATTCTTCTAATTTAAAAAGCAAATTCAAATAAAAAATCAATTAATTTTCCAACAGAAAATAAACTGAATCCTACAAAAAACATATCAAATTATCATGCTTTATTCACTAAGAGAGAGAGATTATAACATAGCTGCATTTTTAGGCGGGTATGATAAAAATATTACATATATAGTTGGAAATAATAAATCTGATAAGGTTTGGTCTATAGATGCCTCAGTCCCATTAAAAAAACTGCCCATAAAACTCCAGAATAAAATAACAGGTATTTTTATTACACATACACATAGTGACCATATTGCTTATCTAGACCAATATGTCAAAAAGAATCCAAAAGTTAAAATTTATCTTTTTAAGGGTTCTCCATTTGAAAAACATTGTGAAAAAACTGTCACAATTATGGATGGTGATATTTTATCTGTGAATCACCTTAAGATAAAGGTCCTGCACACTCCCGGCCATTACCCTGACAGTTGTTGTTTCTTATTCAATGATTCTTTGTTCACAGGTGATACAGTATTCATTGGAAGGACAGGGAGAACTATTAGTGTTGGTTCAAATGTAAGGACACTGTATAAATCAGTTTATAGTAAACTTTTAACATTAAAGGGGGATATTACCATTTTCCCCGGACATGACTATGGAACTGTACCATACTGTTCCATTAAAAAAAATATAAAAATCAGCCCACTGCTTCAAGCTGAGGATGAAGATGATTTTGTTCAACGCATGGAGGAATATGAGAGAAGTAGACTATCCTGACCTAAGATCTAAATTATCTAATACTGAATTCCAGTTCAAGCAGTTCGGGAAAAAATGCAAAACAATAATCATTGCACTTCATGGTTGGACCGGCGATGAACATTCTTTAATTCCTGTTTCTGTCGGTTTGAGATTGCCTAGCTCTCTGTGGGTTTTCCCTCGAGCTCCTTTCAATGCACAAAATAGTCCCAAAGGATTTTCTTGGTATCAAAAGATACCTCCTTCGAAGAAAGAAATTTTATTCTCTTTTCAAATTATTGATAATATTGTGGACTATTTTAAGGAGAACCTAAACAGAAAAATTAAAATATTTCTATTAGGTTTTTCTCAGGGTGCTGCTCTTTCTGCAGGAGCAGGATTATATTTAAAATCAAAAGTGAATGGAATAATATCAATCGCCGGGTTTATAAGAAAAGACTATATCAATCTATTGAAAATAAAGTCAAGCCAAGATTTTAGTCCGATTTTAATTTTACATGGTAATAACGATAAAATTGTCCCGATAGAAAAGGGATTTGAGTTGAAAAATCTATGTGAAGAGTTAGGACAAAGAGTAGAATTTTATACTTATGATGGGAAACATAAAATACCACTTACAGCTATGAAAATAATCAGAGATTTTATACAAAAATAATTATTGAATTAATCTGATTATAAAGATCGCTGTTTTATATCTGAAAATTTAGCAAAAATATTATCAATATTTTTCTTACTCATTAAATTGTTTCGATTTTAATCATATTTGTGGTACCGGTGATCCCAACGGGAATTCCCGCTGTCATAATAAATTGCTCTCCCTCTTTAATGATACTATTATCAATTAAAAACTTTCTACAAAATATAAGCATCTGATCTGTTGATTTATATTTTTTAACCTTTACTGGTGTGACTCCCCAAGATAGAGATAACTTTCTATAAACTTCTTCCGATGGTGTCATGGCAAATATTAATGAGGATGGCCTAAAGCTAGACATTGTATTTCCTGTACTTCCTGACTCAGTCATAATAATCATTATCTTTAAAGATAGATCTCTTGCCATCTCAAAGGCAGATGCACAGATTGCATTCCTAGAATTTGTTTTATCAGGTGATGTAATTAAATTGAAAAACTCCTCATTCTCTAATATCTCATTTTCCACATTAGACGCTATTGACTTCATCATTCTAACACATTCAAGAGGGAATTTACCTATAGCCGTTTCCCCAGATAGCATGATTGCATCAGAACCATCATAAATTGCACTTGCAACATCGTTCACCTCTGCTCTGGTGGGCATAGGATTTTCTATCATTGATTCCAGCATTTGTGTTGCAACAATCACAGGTTTACATCTCAGGTTACATTGTCGAATAATTTTTTTCTGTAATGTTGGAACTTTCTCAAGCTCTAATTCTAATCCAAGATCCCCTCTTGCAACTAGTATTCCATCAAACGCATCTATAATATCAGCTAAATTTTCAATAGCTTCAGATTTTTCTATCTTTGCAATTATTGGAATTTGATGTTTAGATTTATTCAATAGTTGATCAATTATTATTCTGTCACTAGCAGACCTGACAAAGCTCATTGCGATCCAATCTAGATTTAGTTTTATTGCCAGCTTAACAAATCTCAGGTCCTGTTTTCCTGCAGTTGGTAGATTTATATCTAGACCGGATATATTTACTCCTTTTCGTGGTGATATGTTTCCTCCATTTTTTGCTTTAATCAATAATTGAGTATGGGAAATCATTTCTTGAACTGTAAATGAAAGTTTCCCATCATCTATCTTAACCTTAGCCCCTTTTTTAATTTTTTTAAACTTCAGCTTATGATTAAGTGATATATCAGCTTGTAAACCCAGAGTATATAAATTTCCTCTCTTAATAGTTATAGTTTCATTATTAGTGGTTCTAATTTTGGGGCCTGGTAGATCCATCATGATTGAAACACTTTTATCTAATCTTTTCGAAATATCTCTTATATTTCTTACCAGTTTATCAATATTCATATTCTCATTGTAATGAGACATATTTATCCTCGCAACGTCCACGCCAGAAACTATCATTTTTTCTATAATTGTTTTTGCCACAGTTGCAGGACCAAAGGTTGCTACAATTTTTGTACGTCTAATGTTCATTTTTTAAAATTATCACTCTATTCTAACGTTTATTGCCCGGTCACCTTTCATATCAAAATCTACATCAAACAATACCCGCTGTCCTTCTCTTAATCCTTTATTTTTTAGGTGTTCACGAAGACCGCTGACATGAAGGAAATAATCCTCGCCATCATCTCCGGAAATGAACCCAAATCCTCTGCTTGTATCGTATTCTTTGACTGTTCCTGCTTTCATGTATTTTCCCTAATTAATTTATTTGATAATGTAATCGTATTTGAAAATCGAGGTACTTTGACCCTCCTTTTCCTTGAATACCTGTCTGATATCTAGGAAATGTGATAAATGGTACTCCGAGACTTTTGTGAAAATCTCTTAGTTCAATATATATTGTGTAGCTATCTTTTATTCTGTATTTAATACCTACTCCAAAAATGAACAGTGCATCTTTTTCATCTTCAATAAACCCGATGTCGATAAGAGTATATCCTTTTGCATTTTTATTGGATTTTAGGGTTAATTCAACTCCAGGGCTAAAATTAATTAAGTTGCGAGAACTGTCAACAATATTATGATGAAGAGCAGTATTTAGAATGTTAAACCTAATTCCGTAAGTAGGAGTTATTTTCCAAAGGGAGGAGATTGAAAAAGATTGAGAGTTGGTGAATTCGTTTCTTGGCATAAAGTACCCTAGGCCCGCTCCTATTTCAAATGATTTAGAAAACTCTGTATGTTTGCCTTTAATATTTTCAAATCCTGACGAGATATTCAAAAACAAAAAGAAAAGAAAGTAAAATCTAGCTTTTATCATTAATAAGATATCTTCTCATTCATATTGTAATACATAAATGACCAAATATCTGCCTGTTCCTCAATATATTTAGAAGTGGGTTTCCCTGCTCCATGACCCGCTTTTGTTTCAATTCTTATTAATAGTGGATTTGGATTGTCCCATTTTTTTTCTTGAATAGTTGCAGCATACTTAAAGGAATGTGCCGGAACAACTCTGTCATCATGGTCAGCAGTAGTAATCAGAGTGGCCGGGTAAATTTGATTGCTATTGATATTATGAAGTGGGGAATAAGATAATAGATTATAAAAATGGTCAGAATCATCGCTGCTTCCATATTCAACGGCCCATGCCCATCCTATTGTAAAAAGATGATAACGAAGCATATCCATAACACCTACTGCAGGAAAAGCAACCTTGTATAATTCTGGGCGTTGATTTATAACAGCACCTATTAAGAGTCCACCGTTAGAACCTCCTCGTATAGCAAGTTTTTCAGCAGATGTATAGCCGGATTGGATTAAGAATTCTGCACCTGCAATAAAATCATCAAATACATTTTGTTTATTTTCAAGCATTCCAGACTTATGCCAGTTGTCTCCATATTCACCGCCACCTCTTAGACATGCGAGGGCGTAAATTCCTCCATTTTCTAGTAAAATGACATTAGAGGAACTAAAAAATGGTTGCATACTGATGTTGAATCCTCCATATGCGTATAGTAATGTTGGATTTGACCCATCCATCTTGATGGATTTATCATGAGTTATGAAGATTGGAATTTGCGTTCCGTCTTTACTTGGATAAAATGTTTGCGATGTAACTAAATTATTTGGTGAAAATGCTATTCCAGATGTCTTATAAACTTCAGAACTCAAAGTGTTTAAATTGAATCTGTATATTGTTTTGGGTTGATTAAAGGTTTCGAAACTGTAAAAGACCTCTTGGGAATATTTCTTCCCACTAAAACCACTCAAGCTACCTGGTGAAGGTAGTTGTACTTCCTGAATAAAGTCGCCACCATGAGTATAGACAAATGCCCTGTCTTGAGCATTAACCATATAAACAGCGATGAGTTTATCTCCAGCGAATGAAACTGTTTGAAGAGTGTGTTCACTCTCGGGAAGGATCTCAATCCAGTTTTTCATTTCAGGTTTATCCAATGTAAAAGAAACCAGTCGTTTTTTTGGTGCATTTCGGTCTGTCACCATATAAAATGAATTACCTATATTGTGTACTATTCCATGTTCTCCCTCAAAATCAGTAATGACCGATAAGAAAGAGTTATTGGGTTTAGTTAATTTTTTTATTGCTACCGTATTTCCGTGAGTTCCCTTGGATTGGTATAAGATCAAAAATTGATTATCCTCGGTTGTACTGACATAAGGTGAATGTCTTGGATTTTCAGGATCTTCAAAAATTAATATATCTGAATTTTGGTCTGTGCCTAATTTGTGAAAAAAAACTTTGCTGTTTTCATTTGTCCCTGATAATTCTTCACCTTCCTTTGGTTTTGGGAAAGTAGAATAGAAAAATCCTGATTCAGCCCAAGCCATCCCTGAAAATTTTATCCATTTAATATGATCTCCAAGATTTTTCCTCAAGTTTAAATCTAGAATATGAAATTCTTTCCAGTCTGAGCCGGATGAACTAATAGCATATCCAAGATATCGGCTGTCATGGGAAAAATAAATACCACTCATTGCAACTGTTCCATCATCAGAGAATGTGTTTGGATCTAGCAGAAGTTTAGGTTCAGAACCTATCTCATCTTGAACATAAAGCGCCCATTGATTTTGTAATCCATCATTTTTATAAAAATAAAATTTATCCCCTTCTTGAAAGGGAGTTGAATACTTTTCGTAATCATTTAATTCTGTAAGCCTTTCTTTTATTTTATTTCTGTATGAAATTTTATTTAAAAAACGATTTGTGGTTCTGTTTTGGGAATTGACCCATCTTTTGGTCTCCTTAGATTGGTCATCTTCAAGCCAGCGGTAGGGGTCCTCAATTTGAACACCATGATATGAATCTACGACATCTACTTTTTTTGATTTTGGATAGAAATATCTGGGATGATTCACAAATTTTGAAAAAACGAATATTGAGATGATAACAAAGATCAGAAAAATTGATGTTAAATTATTTTTTATTTGTATCATGTTACCACCCCTCGGCTATAAGTAAAATCCTGAATAATTTTTCCAGAAGTATCCCACTGGATAAATTTCCCATTCATTTCTCCATTTTTAAAAAAACATTCTAATTTTTTGATTCCGTTATCATGCCAATGGGTACATTTTCCATTTTGAATACCATGATTGAATTGTTGATTTTTTTTCAGATTACCCTTATCATACCATTCAAACCAATCTCCGTGAAACTTACCATTTTCATATTGAATTTTAAATGCTTTCTCTCCATTTGGATACCATTGTTTGCACAGTCCGTGTCGCAATCCATTTTGATATTGAAACTCTGATTCTATTTGGCCATCGCCAGACCACCTTTTCCAAATATTATCTTTCTTCCCATTTTTATAAGATCCTTCTTCCTTCTTATAGTTGTTAGAAAACCATGTCTGAAATTTACCACAACGAACTCCCATTTTGTATGTAATCAAAGATTTCCTTTTTCCATTGTCATACCAAGCTTCCCAGGTACCATTTTGTATTCCATTTATAAATGTACCATCTTCTTTTTTATGTCCGCTTATAAACCAGCTTATTTGTTTTCCGTGGGGGACATCATCTTTAAAAATCTTTTTCTGGATTAACCGTCCATTTGGATGCCACATTTTCATTATTCCTGTTTTTCGCCCTTCAGCAAAATGAACTTCTTCCAGTTCATTACCATTTTTGTAATACTTTCTCCAGGTGTCTACCTTTTTCCCATTGCGGTAAAATCCATCTAAACATACATTTCCATTATGGTCCCACCGCTTGATAGGGCCATTGAGAACACCATACTCAAAATGTAATTCTTCCTTCTTTTGATTGGAGTTATGCCAAGAAAACCATTTTCCAAATTTTTGACCTTTCTGATATTTTCCATGTTCTCTCAGTATACCATTTGGATGCCAGCGTTTAGATACACCATCTTTCTTCCCTAAAATCCAATTTTGTTTATACCGTATCTTCCCATTATTATAGTTATCAATCCATAACCCGTGTTCATGTCCATTATTATATTCACCTTTCTGTACTATAATCCCATCTGAATTCCACAAACTAAATTTTCCATGCTGTACACCACAGTGAAATCTTTTTTTTTCTTTTTTTTGTCCAGATATATACCATTTAATTGTATATCCCTGTTTTAATCCCTCTTTATTTAAATGAGCAAACGTCTTCATTAATCCATTTGAATGACATTCAATTTTCACTTGGCTATTTTTTTGAAATGATAATTCTATTGAATATTTAGATATCTTTTTAGAAAGAGTCCAACCTAAATCAAGATATTCCTTTACGAGGGCTTGTAGTTGGTCTTGTGCTTCAGATGTAATTATAGTAGTTAAAATAGACTGTTTCACGAAAGTATTTCAAAAATAAATAACTCAACTGTAATCAAATATTAGACTAATCACTATTTAAAATTTGATAAAAAATTAAAAACCATATAATTGAAATTACTAATTCCATGTGGAAAATTTTGTACTGGAGTTTGTTGTAGATTACAATACCTTTGAATAAACTGAAAAATTGTACCCCGGACAGGATTCGAACCTGTGGCCCACAGCTTAGAAGGCTGTTGCTCTATCCAGCTGAGCTACCGGGGCATAATATAAAAAAAATAGGATGGCTAAAATACAGATCCTTTAAATTTCCAATTTTTCAAATCTTCAGATATATAAATATCTCCAGATTTTGTAGTAGACGTAAAATATTGTTTAATATCATCAGCATAAGCTGTTCGTGCAAGACTTATAAAATTTAGTTTTTCATCAACGCGTCCAATATATACTATCGTTTCACCAATTTTCTGAGGGTTTATATTTTCTAGTTTATAAAGATTACCATAGTTGGTCATAAAAACAAAACCCGTTATTCTAGGTGCAAGACCAAAGCTGTATACTTCCACATCTATAACTATTTCTGATGAATCCTGAGTAACTATATTTTCTAATTTAAATAATAAATCTTTAGGTAAACTTTCTCCGTCTTTACCTTCTTTCCCCTTTTCACCTTTTTCACCCTTTTCACCTTTTACTCCTGGTGGGCCTTGTGGTCCAATTGGACCAGCTTCACCTTTTTCCCCAGGTATCCCCTGTACACTTTTAACTGCACATCCTGCGTTAAATAAAAGGGCCAGTATAAATAATATTACTGCTCTCATATTTCCGGAAATATATATGGTAATGCTCTAGAGTAAGCCATAAACATTATGATTAGTAATTCACTTGTCAATGCAGTTATAAAAAAAAATGTAGAACGACGAATATAATTATTTTTGGATTGATTTATTTTTCCTAAAGAAAATACCTGTTCGGCAAACATAGAGTATAATTCTTCTTCATCATTTGACTTAGACTTCAGAAAATCAGAATATTCTTCTGGAGAGCTGAAATGACTGATCCCAGAAAAAAAAGTAGGACTTAGTTGATTGGCTTTCTCTTTATTAAAATCTTTTAATGATTTTATGCGAACCCTAGGAATAATTACTCTCACCAAGTTATACATGGTACCAATCGCAGCAGTGAAATAAATCATCATCAGAGTGAAGGTAATCCCATTCATTTGTAGTTTGGGAAAATGAATAACAAAAAATACCATAAATACCCCTAATATTGATAATAGAGTTAGTGCCTTCTGATCTGTTCGCTGAATAATTTGTTGTTCCCCGTCCAATATTTGTAATAATGCTTGTAAATGATAGTTTGCCATAGATTTATCTTATTAGTTATCCTTTAGATTAAATACTTAAATATCTGTTATGAACAGAGCGCTCAATAAATAGAAAATTACCTAAAAATTAACATAAAATATAATCCCAGATTCAAATTGAATTGACCTTTTTTGTATTTACATTTATATATTAAGAATAGTAAATGTAGAATGCAATTATATGGTGTATGATTTAGTTAGAATTTAATCAAAGTAATTATTGGTTTCTCGACGAGAAAACACTTGACACATATCTATATCATAATGTACACTCGTCTGACGAAGTTCCTTCAATAAAAACATTTTAATAACCTTTAATCAAGGAGTAATTATGGCAGAAGTTGTAAAGTCTACTGGCGTTTCAAAGGAAAAAGGATATCTATACTATCTGGGAAAAGATGGTAATGTATGGCGTTCCAAAATGTCCAGAGGCAAAAAAGGTGGTGGAAATGCTGAGCAGGTAGCTAGCGCTGGTGTTCAGCGAGAATCAGGATATCTATATTTTATTGATAAAAATGGAGATGTTTCCCGCTCACCAATGGCTAGAGGAAGGAAGTAAACCTTCCACAGTGAATTAAAAAGGTCTTCTTATGAAGGCCTTTTTTTTTACAGAATATATCGTATATATTAAATGAAACTTTTCAAAGGATTAAAAATTTCCTTTTTTTTTATATTTTTAATTTTAGCCGGACCTCTAAAATCTGATTCTATTCATTCAATTAAAATTATCGGAAATAACCATACTAAAGCCCAGATTATTTTAAGGGAAATTCAACATCCGGTTCCAGGTGAAATTGATTCAATCATGATAAAAGCTGATAGAAACAGAATTTATAATCTCGGAATATTTTCAACTGTCAATATATCAGCAATAGACTCCATCTATACTATAACGGTTGTAGAAACATTTCGTATCATTCCATTTCCTATGGTTGATTATGACGAAGGGAAGGGATTTTCTTACGGCGGGGGAATGACAAATCTCAATTTTAGAGGATTAAATGAAAAACTGACTTTCGGTATCCTTTTTGGAGAAGACCAAACCTGGTTTTTAAATTTTATAGATCCTTGGATTAGAGGCAATCATGTATCTTTGAAATTAGGGTTGTATGACTATCATACAGATGGCATGGTTTATGCCTACAATTACAGAGAAAAAGGGGGATTTGTGGGAACAGGATTTTACAACAGTGAATACCATAAATTTGATTTAAAATTAGGAGCTGAGTCTATAATATTGGACACAACAGAAGTTAAAAAGTACGGTCGCTGGATTTTAAATGATTTTTTTTCTAATTATCAATATTTCTATGCTGAATTCAATTATCAATTTGATACCCGCGATGTATACATTGATCCAACAAAAGGACAACATTTTGTTTTCAATATTTTACCTCGATTTGGATTATATAAAACAAAGGGATATCATCAATACAAGATTAAGTATACTCGCTATAAAAAATTATATAATACTTATGGAGAACCAGTTTTCTCAACTAAATCTGAATTGTTTATACAAAATCATCAAGAAGTTCCTCCGTTCTCCTTTGTGTATATTGGAGGAGAAGATTATGTCAGAGGATATTCTCCAATCCCATGGCAAAATTCGGAATCCATCTCAGTTAAAATTGAAGGGATTCATGCTCTCTATCAGAGTTTCCAGATTCAACATACACTATTTCCAAAGAAAGATTTTGGAGGAATGGAAATAGGGATTGATGCTGTTTATTTTTTTGACTTTGGCTTGGCTTTTGAAACCATAAATTCTTTTAGTTTTGAAAATGGTATAACTGGATTTGGGTTCGGTTTTCGATTCTTTACGTCAGGGATAGGCGTTATTGGAATTGATTTTGGATTTAACCCATCAGGTTCTTACTTCGTACATCCGACCTCAGGTAATTAAACTAAGTTTTCCGTCGGAAAATCATAGCATTTTTAAATTGGTTCTCATCCCCATTGCGCAATCGGACAATATTGCTCCTGTGAGTATAAATCACAAACCATGGTACGAACAAAGAAAAGATCAGTAAAGAAAGCGACGGAGATGAAAATGTTGTAAAAACCGGTATAAGGAATAGAAATATTGGCAAGGAGGAGGAAGCTAAAATTGAGCCAACTGATACATAGCCGGTTGAAAACAAAACAATAATGAACACCAGCAGACATAGGGGAATTGCAATAGGAAAGAGAGCAATTAACATCCCTACTAATGTTCCTACTCCTTTACCACCTTTAAATCCTGCAAATATTGGATAAGTATGCCCTAATACTGCAAAAAAACCACACAATATTTGGAGTATCCCTAAATCATCTATGGGGACACTAGATAAACTAATTTTTGCAAAAATCGCAGCAGGTAACCATCCTTTGAAAACATCAACAATAATAACGATTAGAGCAGGTTTCCATCCCAAAACACGAAAAACGTTTGTTCCTCCTGCATTTCCGCTACCATGTTCCCGAATATCAATTCCTGATGATACTTTCCCAACAATGATACTAGTAGGAGTTGAACCGGCAATATAACTTATTAATAATAGGAAGGTTCCATTTAACCATGGACTAAACATATAAATTATTCACTTTGAATCTGCGTTGCAATAACCATACCACCAGGGCCTGCATGAGCTCCTAATGCTGGACCAATTTCTGATATGAACACATTTTCTTTTCCAATTTTTTTTGAAAACTCTTCTTTATACTCCAGAGCAATCTCCTCACAGTTTGCATGCGAAATACCAATTCTTAATGGCTGTTCGAAGTTGGTAGACTTTTCAACATAATGTTTAAATTTTTTGATGATATTTTTCCTGCCGAATGTTTTACCCACGGGCTTTATCCCACTTGGTGTAAATGATAAAATTGGATTTATTCTTAAGAGATCAGCAATTTTTTTAACGGAATTTGGAACTCTACCTCCGCGTACACCATATTCAAGAGTTTTCAATCCGAGAAAAAGAGACGTATTATTTATGGCATGATTTGCAATATTTAGAATTTCCTCAATTGATTTTCCTGCTTTGACCGCTTCGGCAATTCTAATGGCAATTAACCCAATTCCGATAGATCCATTTCTCGAATCTAATATAGAAATTGGCATATCATCCATTTTTTGAGCAGCCAGTGTTGCAGACTGAAATGTTCCACTAAGATTTGCAGGTATATGAAGGGAAATAGCTTGTTTGTAATGGCTAGATAATAATTGATATTGACGCAGAAAATCTCCTGGTGTAGGTTGGGAGGTCTGAGGATGATGGGGATTGGAATCCAATTTTTCCCAAAACTCACTGGAAGTTATAGTAACCTTATCCACAAAATGTTCATTTCCAAAATTTAATCTTACGGGGATCATATGGATATTAAACTCTCGCAGAATTTTTTCAGAAAGATCACAACCAGAATCTACCAAAACAGCAATTTCCTCATGAATTCCATGAGCATCATGTTGTTGACGTAACATGTCATCCGCTTTTTCATCGGAAACAGTTCCTAGTTCTTGACACAGGTTAATTACTTTTTTGGGGTGGTCTGTATGTATATGTACTTTTAATTTTGATGCGGTTCCAGCTACAACGATTGAATCTCCCATTTCATTAAGCCGATTTTTCAACCTTGAGCGGTCAAGTTTATTTCCATTTATAAGACACTCAGTACAATATCTATATTTTTCATTAAATGAAATAGATTCTATATTTGCTTGTGGATTTTGTATTTCAACATTTTTTTCTTCAACTGTTCCACTTTGGATAAATGTATTTATCCCTTCAAGAATATCAACAAAACCCTGTGCGCCAGCATCAACGACACCTGCTTTGGAAAGAACATCTAGTTTATCTGTTGTTGCTTTTAAAGATTTTAAAGATTCACTTAATCCGAAATTTAAAAGTTTTTTAAAATCAGGAACTGTAGCGCTCATTTTATGAATTGTGTTTACCCAATCGGTGATTATAGTTAAAATAGTTCCTTCCTTGGGATTCATAAGTGCATCATAAGAAAAATCTTTTGCTAGATTAAGAGCTTCAGCGAATTCTATAACTGAAATCTTAGTTTTGTTTTTTACCCCTTCCGCAAATCCTGCAAAAAACTGAGCTAGGATTGCTCCTGAATTTCCCCTAGCATTATTTATGGTTAATTCTGCTATTCCTTCAGCAGTAAGAGAGATAGAAGCATTTTTACGAGATTCATAACTGTTTTCAATTGAAGATAATGTGAAACCCATATTGGTTCCTGTATCGCTGTCTGGCACCGGGAAAACATTAATTTTATTCAAATAATCCTGTCTAGATAAAAGTCTCCTGACTCCAGCTGATAAGGTGCGGTGAAATCTTTCTCCATCAATGTAATGTATTCCCAAGATTAATTTCCTTATTTCAGCTTATGTGTTTTAGGAGCCAACATTCCTCCTGAGATTACACTTTTCAAAGCTTCCTCAACATTTAAATTTGCTTCTATGGCATCTGATTTAGGAAGCATTATGAAAACTCCAGAAGTTGGATTAGGTGTCGTTGGTACAAATAAATGATAATATTCAACGTTATTTTCGCTTTCTGAGTCTCCTGTCACAAAGGCTAACGTCCACAATTTCTTTCTTGGGTATTGAATGTATACTACACTCTGAAAATTTTTTCCAGTAGTCCCCGAGAAGGCCTGAGTAATCTGTTTTATTGTAGTGTAAATGGTATTTACTAAGGGAATATTTTTAAATAGAGTTTCTAACCAGTTTAAAAATCTTTTTCCTAAAATATTTGTAACAAATAATCCTAAAAAATAAACCAAAAGCAAGGTTAATAGAATTCCCATCCCCGGTATATAGATTTCCAGTCTTTTAAAGATGGGAGAGCTAAGATTATCTAAAAATACAAAAATCACTTTTAGAAAATAAAAAGTAAGAGCAACCGGAGCTATAGTGAATAATCCAGTTAATATGATTCTTCTAAAATGGGAGATCATAAAATTAATTTAGTAAATAATGATTTTGCTTTTCATGTTCCAAAAGAAAAACTTTCCGTTCTACTCTTCCACCGTAACCACCAATGCTTCCATTATGTTTAATTACCCTGTGGCAGGGAATAATTATAGGAATTGGGTTTTGTGCATTTGCGTTTCCAACTGCTCGAACTCCTGCAGGGTTCCCTGTTTTAATAGCAATCTCCTTATAAGAGGCTGTCTCTCCGTATGGAATAGTCATAACTGTATTTAGAGTTTTCCTATAAAAAAAAGGTAGATTCAAGTCTAGATTTAACTCAAAGTTAATTCTATCACTATGAAAATATTCTTTTAGTTGTCTTATACAACCAGAAGAATCAAAACTTTCTTTTCGCAAATTAGAATTTGGAAATTTTTTCAACAGAGATTCACTGAATGGTTTTTCTTCAGGAAATAAAACAGCGCAAATCCCTTTTGATGTATGTGCCAAAGCAAGCAGACCAAAAGGGGAATCTGTTTCAGAATAAAATATTTCTTTTTTTTTGTTTATGCTCATACCTAAAAACAAGGTTCAATTTAGGTATCACAACCGATTCATTTCATTAACTATAGGAGAGATTATTTTCTGAAAAATTAATCGAAGTGAAAGTGACATCTATGCCAGATGTCTTAGGAAATTTATTTGTTCTGTTTTCCCTTATTCAGATAGACAACACATGGACTGGCGACATAGATACTTGAATAGGTCCCAACAATGACGCCTACCATCATAGCAAAGGCAAAACCATGGATAACCTGACCTCCAAATGCCCAAAGAATCAGAACAACTATAAATGTTGTAAGAGAGGTAACAAGAGTGCGGCTGAGGGATTGGTTGATAGATTTATCAACCATATCAATATATGGAGCTCGTTTGTTTGATTTAATATTCTCCCTTATCCTATCAAAAATTATGATAGTATCATTTAAAGAATAACCTACAATTGTTAAAAAAGCTGCGATTATAGGCAGAGATATTTCATATCCCAATACAGAGAAAATTCCAAGAGTTATCAGTACATCATGTGTTAACGCTGCAATAGCACCAAGTGCAAAATTAAATTCAAACCGGATAGAAATATAAAGTAAAATCAAAATTAGCGCAGATACAATTGCCATGAAAGCCTTTCCGCTTAGTTCTGCTCCTATTTTTGGCCCAACTTTTTCTATTGTTAAAATAAAATCCTTAGATTCCTGTGGTATAGAATTGGGGAAGGAATTAGTGAGATGCGAGATAACAGTTTGTATAAACTGGTTTCCTTTATTTTCTTTAGGAGAAAGCCGAATAGCCACGTTAGTGTTTTCCCCAAAATGTTTCATTTCCTCTTTACTTAAATCAAAATTTTCACCTTCCATTGTAACGGTCTGGAGAGCAGCACGTATCTGTGTTATTTCCATTGGTTTGGTAAATTGTACTGCTATCAATGTACCTCCTTGAAAATCAATACTTAACTTTGGTCCTTTATTTACCATAAGTGAAACCAATCCTACAGATATTAACAAAAGCGACAGAATTGTAGTTGCCCTTGTATAATTCATAAATTTTATGTGAGTTTCTTTTATGATTCTCATATACTGAGTGATTTTAATTTCCGTCCCTTGGTCAGGGAGTTAAATATAGTGCGTGTGACAAAAATGGCGGTGAACATGCTAATTAAAATTCCCCAAAAAAGAACGGTTGCGAATCCTTTTACAGGACCAGTTCCAAATTGAAATAAAACAAGAGCAGCAATAACAGTGGTTATATTTGCATCAATGATTGCAGTAAGAGCTCTACTATAACCTGCATCAATGGCAGATTTTACTGTTTTTCCTTTTCTTAATTCTTCTCGTATCCTTTCAAAGATAATGACGTTTGCATCAATAGACATGCCAACAGTCAAAATTAGTGCGGCTATTCCAGGGAGAGTTAATGTAGCTTTCAGCGATGCCAAGACTGCCAAAACCAGAAGCAGATTCCAAATTAAAGCAAGATCAGCAATCGAACCTGCTGCGCGATAGTAAATAAGCATAAAGATAAGAACAAGAATCAATCCTACAATTACTGAGCGAGTGCCTTGTCTAACAGAATCTGAACCCAAAGATGGTCCAACAATTCGTTCCTCAATAATATTGACTGGTACGGGAAGAGCTCCTGCTCTTAAAACAATGGCAATATCTTTTGCTTCATTCATATCTTCAAAACCCTCTATCTGTGTACCGCCATCTATAATTTTTTCTCGAATAAAGGGTGCCATATGAACTTTATTATCCAAAACTATAGCAACTCTCCTCCCAATATTTGCACCGGTAATCCTACTCCACTGTTTTGCTCCATCATTATTCATATCCAATAGCACTACTGGCTGACCCGCAGATGTACCAGCTTGGCTACCAATTTGTTCTCTTGCCTCTTCAATTACTCCGCCAGTCAACTCTGGAGCACTTTCAAGATGGTAGATTGGAACTATTTTTTCTTCGGTCCCATCTACATTGGTAAAAGTTTCGGTTTCATTTCCAAATACCAGTTGGCCATTTCCCGATTCTAGTAATGATTTTACATCTGGTAATGATATGATTTTCTTTAACGCATATATATTTTTTTCAGGAACACCTATGTCTCCTCCAAGGTTTCTCAGCAAGGATGAAAATGGTCGCTCTTCAAACAATCTTTGATCTACAACAGCAGATGATGTATCGTTCTCTGATTCCTCCTCACCAAAAAGTTCACTTACTGGGATAGTTTTATCATCACTTACAATTGATTCTTGATTTATATTAGAGGTATCTCTGACTTCTTCACTAACTAAATCTTTTATCTCGTCTCTTCCCTTCATCAACTTATCAATTTTCAAGTTAAGTGAATTGGTCAGCTCCCCATTTTTTAATAAATAAAATTCAAGTAAAGCTGTACTTTGAAGTAATGATCTGGCTCTCTGCGAATCTTGTATCCCTGCTAACTCAACTATTATTCTATTGCTTCCTTGTTTTTGTATGGTAGGCTCAGAAACACCAAATTGATCCACTCTGTTTCTTAAGATTTCAAGTACCCTGTTGATAGCGTCATCTGATTCTTCTCTTAATCGTGTAATGATGTCATCAATATTTGAACCGTATTCATGGTAATATCGAGACAATCTTAAATTATGTTTTGTAACAGCATTTCTGAATAGATCAAAAAAGTTAGCATCTGGTGTGTTTGCAAATACAGATAAATCCTCAATGGTTTTTTCGAATGATTTATCAGTATTCACTGCTAAGTTAGATACCAATGCAGGGAGATCCACTTCTAGGACAATATACATTCCTCCCTTTAGATCTAATCCTTGACGAATCACCTTATCCTCAATAAGTTCCATTGTCCCTTCTTCCCTCATGGTTTCTTTTTCTTTCTCAGAAAGGGTCTGAAACTTTATTGAAGGCCAAATAGAATAAAGTGCCCAAATAAACACTAAACCAATAATGATGTATCTGGGTGTTTGTGAGTTACTCATTTTTTGTTAGAAATAATATATTTTTATATTAAGAAAAAGCCCGCAAATTTAAACTAATTGATTTTTAAAAGGCAAAACTTTATTCACGTTACTATATAAAAAATATATATTGAGGACATTTATTATTGTAATTACTTTAAATAGCTTCTATTTTTTTACCCGCACTCACGAATGATTCTACAGCTTTATCTAGATGATATTTATTCATTTCTGCAGATATTTGTACTCTTATTCGCGCTTCATTTTTTGGGACAACTGGATAGAAAAATCCAATAACATAAATACCATATTTTAATATTTCTGCTGCCAGTGCCTGAGCTAGTTTGGCATCATAAAGCATAACTGGGACAATAGGATGTATCCCAGGCTTTATATCAAATCCTGCTTCCATTATTTTTTTACGAAAATAGAGAGTATTTTTCTCCAGTTTATCCCGAAGCTCTGTTGTAGATGATAGTAGTTCAAAGGCTTTGATTCCTGCGGCTGCAATTGCCGGAGCTAACGTATTGGAAAACAAATATGGCCTAGATCTTTGACGCAATAGATCAATTATTTCTTTTCTCCCTGTGGTAAACCCACCGGAAGCACCGCCAAGAGCTTTGCCGAGTGTCGATGTTATAATATCAATTTTATTCAAGATTCCATGAAATTCCCCGGAACCTCTACCCGTTTTTCCTACAAACCCTGTTGCATGTGAATCATCTACCATAACAAGAGCATTATATTTTTCTGCGAGATGTGTTATTTTATCTAACCTGGCAATGAATCCATCCATTGAAAAAACTCCATCGGTTGCAATTACCCTGAATCTTGCATTCTGAGTTTTTTGCAAAATAGTTTCCAATTCATTCATATCACTATTTGCAAAACGATATCGCTGGGCCTTACATAACCGTATCCCGTCTATTATTGAAGCGTGATTCAGTGTATCGCTAATAATAGCATCTTCAGGCTCAAACAGAGTCTCAAATAATCCTCCATTAGCATCAAAACAGGATGTATATAGAATGGTATCCTCAGTTTTAAAATAACGTGAAATGCTATTTTCTAACTCTAAATGTAGGTCTTGTGTTCCGCAAATAAAGCGAACGGAAGAAAGTCCAAATCCATGCTTTTCTAAGGCCTCTTTGGCAGCCTCTTTTATTTGAGGGTGATTAGATAGACCTAAATAATTATTTGCACAAAAATTTAGGACTTCTCCACCTTCTTTAGTTTTTATAGAAACTCCTTGAGGTGTAACAATAGTTCTCTCAGTTTTATACAGTCCTTCTTTCTGAATGGATTGGAGAATTTTTAAATAATGAGTTTTTGGATGTTCCATCAGCTTACCATTCCATTATTACCTTTCCACAGTTTCCAGATTCTATAGCTTCAAATGCATTTTCAAACTTATCTGCAGAAAATCTATGGGTGATAATTGGCGAAACATTTAATCCGCCACGTATTAGCTGGGTCATTTTATACCACGTTTCATACATTTCTCTACCATATATTCCTTTAAGATGGAGGCCCTTGAAAATTATTTTATCCCATGCGATAGTTGTGTCATTGGGTAAAATTCCGAGAAGCGCTATTTTTCCGCCATGGTATAAATGATGGACCATCTCATTCAATGCCTCAGGATTTCCTGACATTTCTAATCCGATATCAAATCCGGAATCAATTCTTAAATCTTGATAGTAGTCTATAATTTTTTCTTTTTGAATATTTATAGCTGCGTCTGCTCCCATAGTTTTTGCTAGTTTTAGGCGAAAATCATTAATATCTGTAACCACCACATTTCTAGCACCTATTTTTTTACAGACAGCTGCAGCTATACACCCGATCGGTCCTGCACCAGTAATGAGAACATCTTCAGCAACCATTTCAAAGCTCAATGCGCAGTGGACGGCGTTACCCAAGGGGTCAAAAAAGGATGCAATATCTGTTTCAATATCATTATGTACTGGCCAGACATTTCCTTCTGGGAGGGTCATATATTCTGCAAAGGCACCATCACGGTGAATCCCTATGCCCACGGTCTTGTGACATAAATGCTTTTGACCCGCTCTGCAGTTTCGGCAATAACCACAGGTAATATGTCCTTCCCCTGATACAATATCTCCAATTTGATAATGGGTTACACCATTACCTACTCCTGCAACTTCTCCTACAAATTCATGCCCTATAGTGATTGGTGGTTTTATATTATTCTGTGCCCATTCATCCCATTTGTAAATATGTAAATCAGTTCCACAAATAGCTGTTTTTAGAATTTTGATTAACACCTCATTTGTCGATGGTTCAGGTTGATTAATATTTTCTAAGGAGAGACCGGCTTGGGGATGTGTTTTACAAATTGCTTTCATTACAAACTAAAGTTACATCTAAGTTGTGGGACGGTTCAATAAATCACATTCTCGATAAAACTGTCCTATTCTTGTTAGGGTATGGATTATTCCGTTAAATTTACTCAAGATATAATAGCTTTTATGACAAAAATCCTATCTCTCGTTAATCAAAAAGGTGGAGTTGGTAAGACCACTTCATCTGTTAATATCTCTGTTAGTATGGCCGCAGCAGAAATAGAAACTTTACTTATTGATTTTGACCCGCAAGCTAATGCAACAACAGGAATATCAAACTTGATAGAAAAAAATGGTCAATCGATTTATGATGCCCTTATCAGAGATACCAATATAAATGATGTAATTAATCCCACTCAATTTGCCTATCTTGATGTAATTACATCTGAAAATGATTTAGTGGGAGCCGAAATCGAATTGGTGAATATTATGGCAAGAGAATACCAATTAAAAACTCTTCTAGAGACCTTAAAACGGAAATATGAGTATATCGTTATTGATTGCCCTCCTTCCTTGGGATTATTGACTATCAACGCATTAGCAGCATCAGATGCAGTTCTGATTCCGATTCAATGCGAATATTATGCGTTGGAAGGGCTAGGGCAACTGCTGAATACAATCAGATTGGTTCAAAAACATATCAATTCTAAACTAGGAATTGCCGGAGTCCTTCTTACAATGTATGATTCAAGATTAAACCTTTCTAAAGAAGTTGCTGATGAGGTCAGGGAATATTTTGAAGAAAAACTATTTGAGACAGTTATACACCGAAATGTACGCCTAGGTGAAGCTCCTAGCTTTGGGAAACCTGCGCTGTTGTATGATGCAAATTCTACAGGTGCACAAAATTATTTAAGTTTAGTGGAGGAGTTGTTAGAACGTGTCTGATAAAAGATTAGGGAAGGGGTTAGGAGCTCTGATAAGACCAACAGAAAAGAGAACAAATTCTATTTCACAGGGAGCAACATTAATATCTTTAAAAAAAATAAAAGTAAATCCACACCAACCGAGGAAATTATTTGATAAAAAAACATTGGAAGAAATGGCTTTATCAATAAAAGAGAAAGGAATTTTAACCCCGATAACAGTAAAAGCTGAAGGAGATTTTTTCATTTTGGTAGCTGGAGAAAGAAGATTGAAGTCTGCAAAAATTGCAGGATTAAAAATGATTCCCGCCTACCAGATTAATGTAAAAGATGATGCAGAATTACTTGAAATGGCATTGATTGAAAATATCCAGCGTGAAAATTTAAACTCAATTGAGGAAGCTGAAGCCTATGCTGTACTTAGAAGTCAGTTCAACCTCACGCAAACAGAAATTGCTAAAACCGTCGGTAAAAAACGTGTAACCATTTCAAATTCTCTTAGAATTCTTGCTCTACCTAAAGAAATTCGGGATAGTATTCGTGCCCATGATATATCCGCAGGGCATGGCAGAGCAATACTAATGGAAAAAACTGAAAAAAATCAGTTGAAACTATGGGAAAAGATAAAAGCTGAAAACCTGAGTGTGCGGGCTGTGGAAAAACTAGTAAGGCAAAAAGCTGATAGCTCTGTGCAAAAAAAAGAAATCAGAAGTAAACTATCTCCGGTATTGCGAGCTTTAGAAAATGAAATAATAGAGATATTAGGTACAAAAGTCAAATTGAAACACTCTAAGGAAGGTGGTACATTTACAGTTCATTATTTTTCAAATGAAGATTTAGAGCGAATTATGGAAATTCTTCGATCAATGGATTAAATTACCTGAGCTCTTGAAATCTCGACGAATTACTCTTCTCTTTATACCTGATTCAGGAGAAAGGCAGAGACAATTTTCTTTACCTGTTCCCATAATAATTATAATTACTGTAATTGTAATGATTCTGTTTGGGGGTGCATTTTATTCTATTTTTAAAGGTTTTGATGATAAGATATCATATAATTCTTTACAAATTAAATATGAGTCACTACTTTCAGATCGGCTTGCGGTAAATGAGCTACTGAAGGATTTAAATAGAATGAAGTTTCTCGATGGTCAAATCAGAAAGTCATTATCAGGAGAATTGGGGTTAGGGAAAGAGGTGGGGAAGGAGTCTGAATCGTCTTTTTTTAATCAAGATAAAAATAATATGGGATTTGATATTGCTTCTATTCCTTCTCGTATACCGGTCAATGGATATTTAACACAAAAAATGTATGTATCATCAGAATCTAAATCAAAAAATCATTATGGAATTGATATTTCCTCAGTTGAGGGGACACCAGTATTAGCAGCAGCGCGCGGGTTAGTTATTTTTTCTGGTTGGAGTTATGATTTAGGAAATCACATTATTTTGTACCACGGAGATGGATATTTCACCCAATATGGACATCTAAAGAGCAATTTGGCCAAAGTAAGAGAATTTGTTTCCTTAGGCGAAGCTATTGCTCATGTTGGCAGTACAGGAATTTCATCAGGCCCCCATCTCCATTTTGAAATTTGGAGAGATGGTACAATACTGGATCCATTAGATTTTTTCCCACAATATAAGCAAAAAGATTTGAGTTCTGGGTTTGAAAAATAAACTTACTTTCAAAAATATACACACTATGGTTGGCCCTGATGCAGAAATCCGTGGAGATATCAAGTTAAAAGAAGGTTTTATCATCTATGGTAGAGTTTATGGCTCCATATCAACAGCAGGAGATATTAGAATTGGGAAAACCGGCTCAGTATACGGTGATATAAATGCAAATAATATTCACATTGGAGGACAAGTGTTTGGTAATGTCAGAGTAGAAGGCCGAGCCGAATTGGGAAAATATTCAACTCTAGATGGAGACTTGATTTATAAAATTTTATATATTGAACAGGGGGCAAAATTTCAAGGTCAGTGCACAATTCTGGATGAAAAGGAAATTCACAGAGAAAGCTCGTAAAGCTCTAATTTAGAAATTCTATGAATAGAAATAACAGAAAACAGCATTTTATAAAATCCTTCAATTATTTTCAGAAAATATTAAAAAACTCAGGGCCGATTATAACCGCATCCTATGGTATGATTGGCGGCATCATTATTTTTATGTTAGCTGGTTATTTTTTGGATGAATGGTTGGGTACAGCACCCTGGTTTTTGATTACAGGGCTATTGCTTGGAATCGGATCGGGACTTTATGAAATTGCAAAGCTTATTTGGAGGAGCTAATTGTCGCTAGGTAGATTCATTATAATTATGGTTTTATGTTGTTTGATTTATTTTGGGGTCCTTTGGTTAATTGACAATCGCTTTATTATCGAATATATACTTGGAATATTTATGCCGTTAATTTTGGGTATTTTGACGGTAATTTTTGCGAATTATTTATACAAAATAAGCCCACAATCGATGAACCAATTCTTTATCTATACGTTTATCTCTAAGTTTGCTATATATGCTTTAACATTTATTGGATTATTTAAATTTTATTCTTTTTATCATATACCGTTTGTAATTAGTTTTGTGGGCTGTTTTGTAATGCTTCACATAAGTGAAGCATTCTTTTTTAAGTATATATTTAGATAAAACACAAACTTTACTTTATGAGTGCAGCTGAATCCGGACATAAATCCGGGACCGTATTAGATCAGGTGGGAGATAATATTATTCACCACGTATCCAATAGCTCGTTGGATCACCCATTAATTCATTTTCCTACTGTATTTGGTGTCGATGTTTCAGTAACTAAACATGTCCTTATGTTATGGATTGTCGCGGTTCTTGTTTCTGTTTTGATAATTGTCCCGGTACGCAGATATATAAAAAAGGAAAAACCAGTTCCTTCCGGATGGATGAATGCAATTGAGGCAATTGTATTATTTATCCGTGATTCAATCGTAAGACCAAATATTGGTTCGAAATTCGCAGATACATGGGGACCTATGATCCTAACATTCTTTTTCTTCATCTTATTTGCAAATGGTATTGGATTAATACCGGTATTTGATTTATTAGGTGCAATAAATAGATTTGCATTTGGAGTTGGTTCAAGTGATCACCATAATTTTATTAATGCTCTTTTACACGGAGGCGTAACAGCAACAGCAAACTTTAACGTTACGGCGGGTTTAGCTACTCTAACATTTCTTGCAATTATCATTGCGGGAACAAAAGCACACGGTTTTATATCACATTGGAAAAATTTAGCACCGCACGGGCTCGCAATTCCAGTTTATTTTATTCTAATCCCTATTGAAATAGTTGGGATGTTTGTAAAGCCGTTTGCTTTAACGA
>CAXRJK010000057.1:0-2809 GCA_964230865.1 Winogradskyella sp. | reverse complement strand
TGGTATGGGTAAAACCGCATTTGTTTTATCCATGGCAAGAAATGTAGCTGTTGATTATAATATGGGTGTTGCTGTATTTTCGCTTGAAATGTCCTGTGTACAATTGGTAAAAAGATTAATGGCCAGTGAGGCAAGATTACCAGGAGAGAAATTGAGAAGAGGTAATCTGAGAGATGATGAATTTCAGCAATTACATTCCAGAATTAAAAAGCTATCTACTGCTCCACTTTATATTGATGATACACCTGGTCTAAGTATTTTTGATTTTAGGGCAAAATGTAGAAGATTGAAGTCACAATTCAATGTGGAATTAATCATTATTGATTACCTACAATTAATGTCTGCTAAGGATTGAAAAAATAATGGAAATACAGAGCAATAAATTTCCACGATATCTCGTTCTATAAAGGAAATTGCCAAGGAATTAACTGTACCCATTATTGCTTTAGCCCAGCTTAGCAGATCTGTTGAGCAAAGAGGTGGTGATAAAAAGCCAATCCTTTCGGATCTTAGAGAATCAGGTGCAATAGAACAAGATGCTGATATCGTTTCTTTTATTTACCGTCCTGAATATTATGGGTTTATTGAGGATCCAGATTCCGGTGATTCCAATCAAGGAGTTGGAGAAATTATTATCGCAAAGCATCGAAATGGAGCACAAGGAAATGTTAGACTTCGTTTTATCAGCGAATATGCGCGATTTGACAACTTAAATGTATTCCCTGAATACGAAACACCTCATAGTGACCTTAGAACAAGCTCATTAAAACCTGAATCAGGCACATTTACCATTCCAAGTAAGATGAACGACACTGACAAGGAAAATGATAAGGGTGATTTTGATTCTAGTGGAGTTGATCAAAATCCATTTTAAAATGCTCCGATATCTGGCATTATCTATTTTTTTAAGTTTCTCATTATTGGGGTATTCAACTCAGATTTTAATCCAAATGGATGAAAGTCAAAAAAACCATCTCAAAGCATACGGAATCGCATATTGGGCCATTGACCATGACATTACTATTGAGTGGCTATTAAATTATCGCGGAGGATCCTTCTTGATTCCTCATCTAAAAAGTATAGAGGAAGAAATGGTAATTAGAGGTGTTTCCTATGAAATTAAAACGGATGGACAAATCAATCAAATAAAAAAAGAGATTGGTAACCCTGAAATAAATATGGAGGTAATTCAATTAGAAAAAGCCCCAAAAATTGCCGTTTATACACCACCCAACAAACAACCCTGGGATGATGCTGTAACAATGGTATTGGAATATGCTGAAATTCCCTATGATAAAATTTATGATTCAGCTATTGTTATGGGCAAATTACCAGAATATGACTGGCTCCATTTGCATCATGAAGACTTTACGGGGCAATATGGTAAGTTTTATCGTTCGGCTCGATATCAGAAATGGTATCAGGACCAAATCGACGTGGCTGAGGGAAATGCTAAAATGTTGGGTTACTCAAAGGTTTCTGAACTCAAACTGGCTGTTGCTGTAAATATCAAGAATTTCGTTGTTGGTGGTGGATTTGTTTTTACAATGTGTAGTGGTACGGATAGTTTTGATATTGCTTTAGCGGCAGAAAATACCGACATCTGTGAAAGTGTATTTGATGGCGATCCATCTAGCCCTAATAGTGATGCTCAACTAGATTTCAGTAAAACTTTCGCATTTAAGGATTTTAAATTAGATAAAAATCCAATGGTATATGAATATTCTAATATTGATGGGACTTATCTAAGAACAAATGGAACGATACCAAAAAGTTTAGATGAATTTACCCTTTTTGAATTTTCTGCAAAATGGGATGTTGTTCCAACCATGCTTACTCAATGCCATGTTGACGTGGTTAAAGGTTTTATGGGGCAAACAACAGACTTTAAAAAAGACTTAATTAAATCTGATGTACTTATTTTAGGTGAAACAAAAGCAGCTGGAACAGCCAGGTATATTCATGGAGAATATGGACAAGGTACTTGGACATTTTATGGAGGTCATGACCCAGAGGATTATCAACATTTTGTCGGAGATCCTCCTACAGACCTTAATTTACACCCAAATTCTCCCGGCTACAGATTAATCTTAAATAATATTTTATTCCCTGCAGCGAAAAAGAAAAAGAGAAAAACATAAATTTTCATTAGTTTTTGATGTTTATTGAAAGGTTTTTCTTAAACTTGTGTGTTGTTAGGATGAAACGTGTCTTTTCATCAACTCTTAATCCCTTTACTTTTATTCATATAATTAATGGACAAAAAAACTTTAGAGAGTAAAAGCATATCCGATTTAAAGGTTATTGCATCTTCATTAGGACTCTCAAATATCGAATCACTAAAGAAAGCTGAATTAATTTCGAAAATTCTTGGAGATGAATCCGAAGAGAAAACCTCTGATCTATCGAGTAAATCAGATGAATCTTCAAAGGAAAAAGATTCAAATAATGTACAGCCACGAAAAAGAACCAGAAAAAGAATAATGGTTGAGTCAGCGACAGAAGCCGAACCTCAAACGGAAAAAGAAAAGACGGAAGAGAAAAAGGGTAAAAATGAGCTTCCTTTTGAGGATCATTCTAAAAACAATAATCAAAAAGATAAATCAAAAGATAATAATCAAAGCGAGCAAAATAATCGAAACGAACAGAAGAAATCCAATGACAATTATGACCTTGTTGGAATTGTTTCTGCTGAGGGTGTTTTAGAAGTCATTCAGGATGGATATGGTTTCCTGAGATCATCAGATTATAATTACTTACCATCTCCCGATGATATTTATGTTTCACAAAATCAAATAAAACTATTTGG
>CAXRJK010000056.1:0-4200 GCA_964230865.1 Winogradskyella sp. | reverse complement strand
TATACAAATCCATAATTATTTGCTTCTGTTTCACATTCTTCGGGGGAATCAATATCAACTAAATGATTCCATTCATCTGCATAGTCAGTACATTCTTCATCACTGCATCCTGGTCCATCTTGCCATCCTAACCACTCACAGCCTTCAGCATTCCAGCAATCTCCCTCGCTATAATAATTTCCGCACCCATCAGCTCCATCGCATGGCTCACAATTCTCACATCCAGGTCCATCTTGTCCATACCATTCACACCCATCACTCCCTAAACACTCCCCCTCTGTATAATAACTTCCACATCCATCAGCTCCATCGCATGGCTCGCAGCCATCATCATCTTCAAATATTTCGTCACAGTTGTCATTTGAAAGACACTCTATACATGTATTAATATATTCATACACATTTTCTGCATCTTCACCCTCACAATCATCTAAACACGAATCATTTTCCCAGGCAGCAATAATAGAACAAAATGAATCAGGATCTTCTGGTCCATTCTCTACCAATTCGAAATCTGGACAATCAGTAATGCACTCTGGCGGGCCGTCATCGCCACCTTCATCATCATAATCAAATCCTTCTCTAAACATAGTGGAATGTAATCCTTCCCAGTCATCGTCCTCATCGTAATAAAAATCAACCACTTGACCATCAAATCTGAAGTCCATTTCATAGGTTGCTATATTCCCAAAGTGTAAGTCAATTGAAATAGTATTTCCATCTACCACATAGGGATGAGGATTAGGGATAGCATCTTCAATACCACCAAAAGTACCATCGGTGCTATAGATTGTGTATCTATAGCCATCTTCAAATTGGTACATTGTATTTTCTTCAAATCCAACTGGGTGCCATCTGCCTTCAATTTCTTCATTTAAAACTAAACATTCACCCTCATATGCGATTACAACGTATTCACACGTAGCAAAGCAAGCGTTAGAATATGTATTGCCATCTATTCCACAAACAGGATCCCACTCTTCAGTACATAGACAATCATCTGGATCTGGTTCTAAACAATCATTATTAAAGTCATCAAAACCTAATCTAAACATTGTAGAATGCAACCCTTCCCAGTCATCGTCCTCATCATAATAAAAATCTACTACTTGGCCATCACATCTAAAGCCTATAGTATAAGTAGCTTCATTACCGAAAAATAAATCAATTATCAGTGTGTTTCCATCAACCCAATAAGGGTTAGGATTAGGAAGAGCATCACTAGTATCCAATGAGTCCCAATAATCTGCATCACACTCAACACCATCAGCGCAATAGTATGTATATCTTATACCGTCCACGAACTCATACATGGAATTATTAAACCCACCTGGATTCCATCTACCTTCGATATTTTCAGCATTTAGAATACCAACTATAAAAATTGAAACTACTATTATTTTTTTATTAAAAAAATTAACCATTATATTTTTCCTTAAAGATAGATTACAATTGTTTCTCACTGAATTGGACAAAATCAATCAAAAAAAATTCCAATATTTTATTTCAATATGTTTTAAGTAAAATATCTGAATATTGAGCCTTGGTAAGCTGTGAATTGTCATGAGATAAGGTTGCAATTCCTACATAGAATGATTTCCCCCATTTTGATATATCCATTTCTCCAATCTTTCTCCACTTCTCCTCTTTGAGTACGTAAAAGTTCACTATATTGCCAATTTTATTAAGTTTCAATCTAGCATCAGACCAGTCCACAGAGGGTCCAGAAACTGCCTGCATTGTCTCTCTCTTGTTAACTCTAAACCCATATTCTGTATTTCCGCTTGGGAAGAAATTAATAATGCCATGAGCAGAGTTATCATATAGGTTTCTGCGAATCATTAAACCCGCTTTGGCATAGGGGTGGGTATTTTTTAGTGAATCAACTTTAATTGTAAATTCAAAATCATTTTTTATTTTTTGGTAAGCAAACCTAAACTGATCTTTAGAGTTCCATATATCATCACCACCACCATAGAAAGTCCAGCTGTTTTTATCAATCAACTGTCCTCCTTTAAGAGCTTTTCCTATATCTTTCGCTTTCCATGGATCTGGTAGAATATCATTTTCAGGCGCTATCACAACTTTTGGAGGTTTTGGAGGCAAGGAATCAAAAACTGCAGGTTCAATATTTGTAGTTAGCCAGTATTTCAAATCTTCGTCTATAGCATATCCCATGTTCCCAAAGGATATAAACCATTTTTTTATTTCTTTATAGCTTGCAGTTTTTAGATCAATATCAACTGGATTATTGGAGTTTGTTACCATACCCCAGGTTCCATCTCCAACTCCACCGTTTGCGTCCAAAACTTTATAAGACCACATTGTAGCAGGCCAATTTAAAGATTCATAATAATCATAATATCTTCGCATCATTTCACCCCCACCAGCCTTTTTAAGCACTACATTGAACTCACCAATTAAAAGGGGACTTTTAAATAATTGCATCTTTTCTGTCCACTTTGGAAGCCCTTCCAATAAAAATTCTGCATGAACATAGGGTGTTGCAGAACCCCAACCAAAAAAACCAGGGTAAAAATGCATAGTATAGATAACATTGTCCAGATTTACGGTTTTGATATTTTGATAAAAATCAATTCCGCTTGTATGCCCAGGGAATATTACTATATGGTTATCCTCATTTTTTCTAATTTGTCTGTATATCTTTATTATAATCTTTTTAAGATCTTTTTCATTACTACCCCAAGGTTCATTTAATAGGTCATAGGCTGCAATAGTTGATTCATTCTTATATCGTTTTGAAATTTTTCCCCAAAGCCAGGCTGTCTGTTCTTGGAAACTTTTATTGGACCAAAGTTTATTATAATCTACTCTCCCGGAATGATCCATGCCGCTTTGTCTTCCCGGAGCACCATGCATATCAAGTATTACATAGAGCTCTTTCATCTTTGCCATCTCTATTGCAAGGTCAAGCCATTCCCATGCATCTTTTTTAAGCTGAAATGGTTTTGAGTCGGAATCCATAAGAAGCTTATAGTCAAAGGGTAACCTAATTGTATTCATTCCAAATGATTTTATTATGTCAAAGTCACGGTCTTTAATCCAATTAGAACGATAAATATCCATCAGCGTTTCCGCTTTGTGAGGACCGAATCGGTCTTCTAAAGTCTTAATAAACTCATATTGATCTTTAATTCCTCTGTCAGCATAGCTCAACATCCACATTTCAAGCATAAGCCAGTTGCCTACATTACAGCCTTTAAGAAATACCGTTTTATCGGTGGGGTTTTTGATATTTCCATTTTCTAATTGAAGGAGTCCGGAACCAAGAATTAACCCGTTCAAAAAGGATAAAATTATCACAATAGTTTTCACTTTGGTTCCATTTCTAATTTTAAATCTTGTTCAAATTTTCTGCATTGATAGATACATCAATCTGTTCAACTGTTCCACTCCTAGAAAAGATAGATCTGCTCATTTTTGAATCGATCTTATTTTTATAATTTCGAGTTCTCTTACCTTCTTTAGCTGTGAGTTTTATTTTCGGTTCTCCATCTGTTATAGTATAAATAATTGGGACCTGACAGTAGGTGTATGCAAGCTGATTGTTATTGATTTTTAGCTCTTCTTTTTTGGCATTTACATTATAAAATGAAAATAATTTTGGTTCATCAAGAAACTCAGATAGCCTGAGAAGACTGGTGTTGAAATGTATTTCTCCATCGTGTACAAAACAGCCTAGCTCACCAAACCGTGTGAGTACCTCTTCCTTAACCTGCCCTGTCATTCCAGGTTGTTGGGCACCTGAGTGAGCAGGCGTGTGCGAATAAGGATCAAATGGAAATGCACCGTACTCTTTCGGTGTTTTTGCGGCACTGAGCCCACTACGAATATCGTAATACAGACGACCCAGTGTTTTTATTTTTTCTATTGACTCATTCAAGCGTATGGACTGAAAATATATTTCTTGTACTGAGAGAAGAAGCTTGGAAACCATGTGCCAGTAAATAGATCCTATCCCCTCGTAAGAGAACATAGTTCCTGACCTTCCCGTGTAATTATGGTGAGCAAACACATCTTCATAAATTTGCATTAGCAGATCATATTCTTTTGTGATAATTCCACCATATTTTTTAGTGTCTTTAAGTGTTAATAGTTCAGATTTAAGGTCGAACGAGTTTCTAAACTCTGGTCTGAAACGAACTAGCCCTTCTGCATCTTGTTCAATAAAAGAACGGT